>NZ_JBIDCU010000005.1:316896-453960 GCF_043204765.1 Micromonospora sp. NPDC047730
GCCCCGGCGACGGCACACAATGGGTCCACTGGGGCATGTCGGGCGACGACTTCGCTGCCCGGGATCGGACCTACTTCGCCCAAGGGCTGCGCCTCGGCACTCTGACGACCGATAACGGGCGGCTCGCCGGAGTGTGGCGTCCGGGGGACGGCACCCAGTGGTGCAGTTGGCGGCGACACGTCGTCGACTTCAAGACCGAGGACGGCGCGTACTTCCAGCAGGGGCTCAGGATTGCGTGCCTTGACCTCGACGAAGATCCGGTTGGCGCCTACCGGTACCCGTGGAAGGGCGGGGTCGCTCACAGAGTTGGACAAGGAAACAACAACCCCGCCGGCTCCCACAATGGCAGCCAATCTTGGGCTTTCGACTTCGACCTGCCCGCAGGCACCGAGATCCGCGCCGCCCGCGAAGGTACCGTCGAGTGGCTCCAGGAGAACCAGACAACGACCTACGACCCCAACCAGCCGACCACTCCGGCCAACACCCCGTTCCCGAACGGGAGCCTGCAGAACTGGGGCAACGCCGTACGGCTCCGCCACGCCGGCGGCTTCACGAGCTGGTACTTCCACATCCAGGCCAACGGTGTGCTCGTGAACGTGGGCGACCAGGTGACGCAGGGGCAGGCAATTGCGCTCTCAGGCAACACGGGCCGATCGACCGCACCGCACCTACACTTCCAGGTGCAGGCCGACTCGACGGACTGGGGCCAGTCCGTGGCGCACACCTTCGGCGCGGGCTGCGAGCAGCCCGCGACCGGGGCGTCCGTGACGTCGGACAACGTCACCTGACCGCCGCCGAGCGCGAGCTGGCCCTCGCCATCAGCGCCTCCGCGCCCCTTCGGGCCGGCGTCGGTCCTGGTGGTGATGGGTGGGCGCGGCAGGTTTCGAACCTGCGACCCCTCGCTTGTAAGGCGAGTGCTCTCCCACTGAGCTACGCGCCCGGAACGCCCGTGCGGCGGGCCGGAGGCTGGCAAGCTTACCCTGCCACCCGCCGGCCCGGTCGTACGGTGTGCCCGGTTGGTCAGGCCGCGACGGCCTCCGCCAGGGCCTTGCGCCAGCCCTGCTGGTCACGGGCCTCGCCCGGCATGTTCATCTCGGCGAAGCGCACCACGCCCGCCTTGTCGATGACGAAGGTGCCCCGGTTGGCGATGCCGGCGACGTCGTTGAAGACGCCGTACGCCTGGGCGACCGCGCCGTGCGGCCAGAAGTCGGCCAGCAGCGGGAACTGGTAGCCCTCCCGGTCGGCCCAGATCTTGTGGGCGTAGACCGAGTCGACGCTGACGGTGAGCACCTGGACGTCGTCGTTGACGTACTCGTTGAGGTTGTCCCGCACCTCGCACAGCTCACCCTGGCAGATGCCGGTGAAGGCGAGCGGGTAGAAGACCAGCAGCACGGTCCGCTTGCCGCGGAAGTCCGAGAGCCGGACCTCCTGGTTGTTCTGGTCCTTGAGCACGAAGTCCGGCGCCTCGGCGCCAACCTCGATCGGCATGCGAACTCCTCAGGATGGGGGTCGGATGGGCACCAGCCTGCCACACCCGGCGGCGCCGCCGGGTGCCACAGAGGCGCCTACTTCTTGCCCTTGGCCCCGCGCCGCAGGACGAGGCGGGCGCCGCTCCAGTCCCGGCCGGCGTTGACGGTCGAGGTCTGCTGGAGGCCGGCGGTGGGCGCGGACTCGGCGATCTCGCTCGGCTCGACGTGCCCCTCGCGCCCGGCCTTGGGCGTGAGCAGCCACACGACACCGTTGTCGGCCAGCGGGCCGAGGGCGTCGACGAGGAGCTCGAAGAGATCACCGTCGCCGTCGCGGTACCAGACCAGCACCGCGTCGACCACCTCGTCGGTGTCCTCGTCGACCAGCTCTCCACAGCGGTCGGTCAGGGCGTCCCGGAGATCCTGGTCGACGTCGTCGTCGTACCCCATCTCCATGACGACCATCCCCGGCTCGATCCCGAACCGGTCCGCCAGGCTGCGTACCCCGTCGGCGGCCTGACCAGCGGTCGCGCTCACTGTCGCGTGCCTCCTCATCTCATCCCTGCTGGCGACGTCGTGCGACGCCGTCAGGCAAGTCCACACAGTTGTGGCTCCCCGCGCAAGTGGCGCACCGGGTGGAACGGAATTTACCGTGCCAGCAGCGTACGGGCACCCTGGGTAATTGCTTCCTCGGAGACCAGAACCTGACGCGCCGCCGGACCTAATGGTACAAACGAGTCAACTCCGGCCACTCGGCGCGCCGCCCCGACATACCCGGCGTCGACCAGGGCGGCGATCACCCCCTCGCCCACCCCGCCGGACCGGCGCGTCTCGTCCACCACCAGCACACGGCCGGTCGCGGCGGCCTCCCGGATGATGTCCGCCACCGGCAGCGGGGCGAGCCAGCGCAGATCCACCACCCGGGCGCCGATCCCCTCGTCGGCGAGGGCCGCCGCCGCACGCAGCGACATCCGCACCCCGTTACCGAACGTGATGATCGTGACGTCCTCGGCGGAGCCGACCCCGTAGACCCGGGCCCGCCCGATCGGCACGTGCCCGCCGGTCCACGCGCCCGGCTCGGCATAGGGGGCCAGCCACTCGCCGTCGCCGTCAGCGTAGAGGTCGCGGGTGTGGTAGAGCGCGATCGGCTCCAGGAAGACGCAGACGCTGCCGTCCACCGCCGCGCTGGCCAGGCAGGTGCGCAACATGGGCGCGGCGTCGTCCGGCCGCGCCGGCACCGCGATCACCAGGCCCGGCACGTCCCGGAGTACGGCCACCGAGTTGTCGTTGTGGAAGTGCCCGCCGAAGCCCTCCTGGTACGCCAGCCCGGCCACCCGCACCACCATCGGGTTGCGGAACGCCCCCTGCGAGAAGAACTGCATGGTCGCCGCCTCGCCGCGCACCTGGTCCTCGGCGTTGTGCAGGTACGCCAGGTACTGGATCTCGGGCACGGGCAGCATCCCGGCCAGCCCGGCGCCGAGCCCGAGCCCGAGGATCGAGGTCTCGTCGAGCA
This sequence comes from Micromonospora sp. NPDC047730, assembly GCF_043204765.1. NCBI lineage: Bacteria > Bacillati > Actinomycetota > Actinomycetes > Micromonosporales > Micromonosporaceae > Micromonospora > Micromonospora sp. NPDC047730. The sequence continues at coordinate 319,876 of NZ_JBIDCU010000005.1, forward strand.
GGGTGTCGAAGACCCGGGCCGCGCCGAACCGGTCCCGCAGCCCCTTGGTCACCCCGTACACGCCGCCCTTGGCCCCGACGTCCTCGCCGAACACGGCCATCTGCGGGTGGTCGAGCATCCCGTCGGCGAGCGCGGCGTTGATGCTCTGCGCCAGGGTCAGCGGGCCGGTCAGCTCGGGCGGCTTGCCGCCGAACGCCTCCGCCCGCGCCCCGGCGCCGGGGCCGCTGGCCCGGGCCGCCGCGTCCGCCACCGCGCGGGCGACCCGCACCGGCCGGCGGGGGGCCAGCGGCGCCACCACCTCGGCCGGGGCGGCGAGCTTCGGCTCGTCCAGCACCTCCTCGGCGATCCGGCGCACCTGCCAGCCGATCTGGTCGTAGCGGGCCAGCAGCTCGTCGCCGGACGCGAAGCCCGCCTCGACCAGCAGCCGCGCGGTGCCGACCAGCGGGTCCCGGTCGAGGTCGGCGGCGATCTCGTCGGCGCCGCGGTACGCGGTCTCGGCGTCCGCGCCGGCGTGCCCCATCAGCCGCACCGTCGACAGGTGCAGCACGGCCGGGCGCCGGTGCCGGCGGACCCAGGCCGCCGCCTCGGCCGCCACCTCGTACGCCCGCACGAGGTCGCCGCCGTCGGCCGCGAAGTAGCGGATGCCCGGCCTTGACCGCAGCGCGGTCTCCACCCACCCCTTCGGCGAGCGGACGCTGATGCCGAGGCCGTTGTCCTCGCAGACGAAGAGCACCGGGATGCGCAGGCCGGTGTGGTCGTACCAGCCGGCGGTGTTGAATGCGGCGGTGGCGCTGGCGTGGTTGACCGAGGCGTCGCCGAACGAGCAGACCACGATGGCGTCGGGCGGCCAGGGGGCGTGCGCCGCTCCACCGCCGCTGCCGACCCGCACCCCCTCCCCGGCGCGCCGGCCGGCCGTGTCCAGCCGGCGCAGGCGTTCCACGGCCAGCCCCATCCCGACGGCGCGGGGCAGGTGCGAGGCGATGGTGGAGGTGGTCGGGACGACGGCCAGGTCGGCGCGGCCGAAGACCTTGTGCCGCCCGCCGGCGACCGGTTCCCGGCTGGAGGCGACCATCCCCCGCAGCACGTCGCGGGCCGCCTCGGCGTACCCAGGGGGGAGCGGCCGGTCCGCGGCGGCCCCGGCGGTCGGCGACGCGTCGGCCGGCTCCTCCGGGCCGGGCCCGGCCGCGCGGCTGGCGTCGTCGTCCGGGGGTGCCGGGTCGGCGTCGGTGGGCGGGTCGGGCCGGTCGGCCGGGTCGGGTCGGGCGGCGGCGGCCTGACCGGCGCGGACGCAGTAGAAGGCGCCCGAGCGGTAGTGCAGCAGCGCCGGGTCGGTGGCGCGCAGGGCGGCGGCGACCGCGGCGTTCGCCTCGTGGCCGGCGGAGCCGATCGTGTAGAACCCCTCGCCGAAGCTGCGCAGCCAGCGCCCCGCCAGGTCGAGCTGGCGGCTGGTCACCTGGGCGTCGAAGAGGTCCAGCACCCGGGCGCCGGTGAGCGTCGCGCCGTCGGTGACCGGCCGCGCCGGGTCACGCGGCTGGTGCGGGGCGGCCAGCGCGGCCAGCGCCTCCCGGAACCGGTCGTCGAGATCTTGCGGGGTGGTCACGTCGGACAGCATTACCGACGAGCGCCCGACTCGCCCACCCGGACACGAACGACGCGGGACGGTTCAGGCGTCGCCGCACGACTCGGGGCAGCCGCCGTCGGAGACCTTCCACACCAGCTCGCGCAGGCTCGCCAGCTCGTCGACGGTGAGCCCGGCGAGCAGTCGGGAGTCCGACATGACCTGCCGCACCCGGGCCCGCACCCGCCGGCCCTCGTCGGTGACCACCAGCGTCTTCTGCCGCCGGTCCGCCTGGTCGGTCCGCCGCTCGACCAGCCCGGCCTGCTCCAGCTTGTCGACCAGGGCGGTCACGTTGGAGCGGTCGCAGCCGAGGACCGTGGCGAGGTCCCGGGCCGGCAGCGGCCGGTCGGGGTCGAGCTCGTGCAGCGCCCGGGCGGCGGCGGGGGTGAGCCCCAGCGCGGCGACCTCCACGTCCTGGTGGTGCCGCATCGCGGAGGCGACGTGCATGATCCGGCGCACCACGTCGCCGGCCAGCTCGGGGCGGTCGCCCGGAGCGGGTCGGGTGGAGAGGTCGGTGTGCTGCGCCATGCCTCACATCCTACTTGCGGTTCAATAGTTGAGTAGCTCTACTATTGACCAGCTCACGCAAATCGCGATGGGCACCCGACGGAGGAGTTCCCGCATGTCCGACCTCTCGGTCCTCGCCATCTCCGGCAGCCTGCGCGACGCGTCGTTCAACACGGCGCTGATCCGGGCCGCGCAGCGCCTCGCCCCCGAGGGCATGACCATCCAGCGGTACGAGCACCTCGCCGCCATCCCGCCCTTCAGCGAGGACGTCGAGCCCGAGCCGCCCGCGCCCGTGGTGGACCTGCGGGAGCGGATCGCGGCGGCGGACGCGCTGCTCATCGCCACCCCGGAGTACAACTACGGCGTGCCGGGCGTGCTCAAGAACGCGCTCGACTGGGCGTCCCGGCCGAGCTTCCCGATCACCTCGTGGGTGTCGCCCCTGGCGCACAAGCCGGTGGCCATCATGGGCGCGGCGCCGACCGGCATGGGCACCGTACGGGCCCAGCTCCAGCTCCGGCAGCTCTTCCTCTGGACCGACTCGGCCGTGCTGAGCAAGCCGGAGATCATCGTGACGAACGCGCACGAGAAGCTGGCCCTCGACGGCACCGTCAAGGACGAGACCACCGAGGCGCTGCTCCGCGGCCTGCTCGACGCGCTGGTCACCCGCGTCCGCGTCACCCAACTCGCCACCGCCGCCTGACCGGCGGCGCGGAAGGCCCGCCCGGCACCGCGCCTGCCCCGATGCGGGGCGGGGACGGTCAGCCGGGGAGGAAGGAGAACCGGACGCTCCGGGTGGGGTTGTCGCCGTTGGGGTCGACCAGGCAGAGCGACTGCCAGGTGCCCAGCGCCAACCGCCCGTCGACCACGGGCAGCGTCGCGTACGGGGGGACGAACGCCGGCAGCACGTGGTCGCGCCCGTGGCCGGGCGAGCCGTGCCGGTGCCGCCAGCGGTCGTCCGTGGGCAGCAGGTCGTCGAGCGCGGTGAGCAGGTCGTCGTCGGAGCCCGAGCCGGTCTCGATGAGCGCCAGCCCGGCCGTGGCGTGCGGCACGAAGACGTGCAGCAGGCCGTCGCCCTGACCGGCGACGAACCGCTCGGCCTCCGCCGTGATGTCCCGGACGGCCGGCCGGGACCCGGTCTGGACCGTGATCACCTCACTGCGCATACGACGCATTCTGCCCGAGGGGGTGACCAACCGCCGCCCGAGTCCCCGCCACCGGACCGGACATGGACGGACGGATCGACTGGTGGATCGCCGGTCGCAGAAAGTTACTGGCGGGTACCTGTGTTCAGCGTCGCGTCTCGGGGCGGTGGGCGTGACGGCGGGTGCCACCAGGGGGCAGGATGACGCTAGAGACCTATCCCACACAGAACCGAGGGAACGCCTGTGGCTACGGAACGCAAGCGCCCGGTGATCACCGCTGGTCTGCCGAGCCAGCTTCCGGACATCGACCCTGAAGAGACCAGCGAATGGGTCGAGTCGCTCGATGGTGTCATCGACGAGCGCGGAACCAAGCGCGCCCGCTATGTCATGCTGCGCCTGCTGGAGCGGGCCCGCGAGCGCCAGGTCGGGGTGCCGTCGCTGACCACCACCGACTACATCAACACCATCCCCCCGGAGCGCGAGCCGTGGTTCCCGGGTGACGAGCACGTGGAGCGGCGGATCCGGGCGTACGTCCGGTGGAACGCGGCCATGCTCGTGCACCGGGCGCAGCGCCCCGAGATCGGCGTCGGCGGGCACATCTCCACCTTCGCCAGCTCCGCCTCCCTCTACGAGGTGGGCTTCAACCACTTCTTCCGGGGCAAGAACCACCCGGGCGGCGGCGACCACATCTTCTACCAGGGCCACGCCTCCCCCGGCATGTACGCGCGGGCGTTCCTCGAGGGGCGGCTGACCGAGCACCAGCTCGACGGCTTCCGCCAGGAGCTCTCCCACCCGGGTGGCGGCCTGCCGTCGTACCCGCACCCGCGGCTGATGCCGGACTTCTGGGAGTTCCCCACGGTCTCCATGGGCCTGGGCGGGCTGAACGCGATCTACCAGGCGCGGTTCAACCGCTACCTGCACCACCGGGGCATCAAGGACACCTCGGACCAGCACGTATGGGCGTACCTGGGCGACGGCGAGATGGACGAGCCGGAGACGCTCGGCGCGATCGGCGTGGCCGCCCGCGAGGAGCTGGACAACCTCACCTTCGTGATCAACTGCAACCTCCAGCGGCTCGACGGTCCGGTGCGGGGCAACGGCAAGGTCATGCAGGAGCTGGAGGCGTTCTTCCGGGGCGCCGGCTGGAACGTCATCAAGGTGGTCTGGGGCCGCGAGTGGGACCCGCTGCTGGCGGCGGACACCGACGGCGCGCTGGTCAACCTGATGAACACCACGCCCGACGGCGACTACCAGACCTACAAGGCGGAGTCCGGGGCGTACGTCCGGGAGCACTTCTTCGGCCGCGACCCGCGGACCCGCAAGATGGTCGAGGACCTCAGCGACGACGAGATCTGGAACCTCAAGCGGGGCGGGCACGACTACCGCAAGCTCTACGCGGCCTACAAGGCGGCGATGGAGCACACCGGCCAGCCGACCGTGATCCTGGCCAAGACGATCAAGGGCTGGACGCTGGGCTCGCACTTCGAGGCCCGCAACGCCACGCACCAGATGAAGAAGCTGACGCTGGAGGACCTGAAGACCTTCCGCGACCGGCTCTACCTGGACATCCCGGACAAGGTGCTGGAGGACAACCCCTACCTCCCGCCGTACTACAACCCGGGCGAGAAGTCCGACGAGATCGCCTACCTCAAGGAGCGGCGCCAGCAGCTCGGCGGCTACCTGCCGTCCCGGCGGCCGGGGAGCAAGCGGCTGGCCATCCCGGGCCCGGAGCGCTTCGCCGACGTCAAGCGCGGCTCGGGCAAGCAGAAGGTGGCCACCACCATGGCCTTCGTCCGTCTGCTCAAGGACGTGATGAAGGACAAGGAGTTCGGCAAGCGCTGGGTGCCGATCGTCCCGGACGAGGCCCGCACCTTCGGCATGGACTCGCTCTTCCCCACGCAGAAGATCTACTCGCCGCACGGCCAGCGCTACACCTCCGTCGACCGGGAGCTGTTCCTGTCGTACAAGGAGGCCATCGGCGGGCAGATCCTGCACGAGGGCATCAACGAGGCCGGCTCGGTCGCCTCGTTCACCGCGGCGGGCTCGTCGTACGCGACGCACGACGAGCCGATGATCCCGATGTACATCTTCTACTCGATGTTCGGGTTCCAGCGCACCGCCGACGGGCTGTGGGCCGCCGCCGACCAGATGGCCCGGGGCTTCCTGCTCGGCGCCACCGCCGGCCGCACCACGCTCAACGGTGAGGGGCTCCAGCACGAGGACGGCCACTCGCACCTGATCGCCGCCACCAACCCGGCGGTGGTCGCGTACGACCCGGCGTTCGCCTTCGAGATCGCGCACATCCTCGAAAACGGCCTGCACCGGATGTACGGCGACGCCCAGGAGAACGTCTTCTACTACCTGACGGTCTACAACGAGCCGATCCTGCAGCCGGCCGAGCCGGCGGGCGTGGACGTCGAGGGGATCCTCAAGGGCATCTACCGCTACGCTCCGGCCCCCCAGGTCGACGGCCCGAAGGCGAACATCCTCGCCTCCGGCACGGGCATGCAGTGGGCGCTCAAGGCGCAGCAGCTGCTCGCCCAGGACTGGGGCGTGGCCGCCGACGTCTGGTCGGTGACCTCCTGGACGGAGCTGCGCCGCGACGCGGTGGAGTGCGAGGAGCACAACCTGCTCAACCCGGGCGCGGAGCAGCGGGTGCCGTACGTGGCGCGGAAGCTGGCCGACGCCGACGGGCCGAAGGTCGCGGTCAGCGACTGGATGCGCGCGGTGCCGGACCTGATCGCCCGCTGGGTGCCCGGGGACTACACCTCGCTCGGCACGGACGGGTTCGGCATGTCCGACACCCGGCACGCCCTGCGCCGGCACTTCCACGTCGACGCCGAGTCCGTGGCGGTGGCGACGCTGCGGCAGCTCGCCCTGCGCGGCGTGGTGCCGGCGAACGTCCCCGCCGAGGCGGCCAAGAAGTACGCCATCGAGGACGTCAACGCCGCCCCGGTCGGCGAGACCGGCGGCGACAGCTAGGTCGCGCCCCGGACTGGCGGGTGCGGGCCCGGCACGGTGGACACCGTGTCGGGCCCTTCGTCGTACGCGGCGGTCAGCCCTCCGCGAGGGTCGCGGCGGTGGCCCGCAGCCGGTCGCCGGCGCCGGTCAGCACCGGCTCGCCGTGCCCGAAACAGGCCACGTCGGAGTCGAGCGCGGCGAGCCGACGGAACGCCGCGGCGGTGCGGGCCCGGTCGAGGTGGAACACCCCGAAGATGACCTCACCGCCGTACTCGGCGGCCACGTCGCCGGTGAACAGGATGCGGTGGCGGGGCAGGTAAACCGCGATGCTGCCGTCGGTGTGCCCGGGCACGGCGAGCACCTGCGCGCCGTCGCCGAAGTCCAGCACGTCGCCGTCGGAGACCTCCCGGTCCACCCGCACCGGCGGGGCCGGCGGGAGCCCGGCGGCGACCTGGGCGTGCAGGCCGCGTTCGAAGTCGGTGAAGTTGGGCGGCGGGCCGGGCCGCTCGCCGCGCAGCACCGGCGCCTCCCGGGCGTGCGCGACGACCTCCACGCCACCCCACGCGGCCACCTCCGCCGCCGCCCCGGCATGGTCGTCGTGGAAGTGGGTGAGCACCAGTCGGCGCAGGTCGGTCGGGGCGAGTCCGAGGCCGCGCAGGGCCGCCTCGATCGCCGGCCCGGACCCGGCGGGACCGGCGTCGACGAGGGTCGCGCCGTCGTCGTCGGCCCAGAGGTAGGCCTGGTAGCGGCCGAGGGGGATCCGGTGCAGGCGGGGACGGAGCCGTTCGCTGCTCATCCTCCCAGCGTAGGCAGCGGGGGCCGCCGTTCCGACGATCATCTGCCGTCGGCAGAACGCCGGGTGACGCGGAGCCGGTGATGGCCCGGAGTCCCTGGCGGGGACACCGGGCCACCATCGTCGCGCGGGCGACGCCAGGACCGGCCCGGTCAGCCGACGGCGGCCAGGTCGGTCAGCCGGGCGAGCGAGTCCTCCAGGTCGGCGCCGACCCTGCGCAGGCCGAGGCGGAGCAGGGCGGCCTTGACCGGACCGGCGGGCCACCGGACGACGATGAGCCGCACGATCGTCCCGCCCTCCTCCTCGTCGTCGGCGGTGAGCTGGACGTAGATTTCGGTGCGCGCCTCCGCCCGGGCACCGGCGCCCTTGGCGCGTTCGCGCCAGCCGATCAGGGTCGGCTCCTGGTAGGCGATCACCTCGGCCTCATGCGCCGCGCCACGGCCGGCCTGGACCAGTTGTCGCCGCCCGAAGCCCTCTCCCGAGAGCACCTCGGCCGCACGGACCCCCGCCAGCCAGGCCGGCAACTGCTCGGCCCGCTGCACGACGTTCCAGACCGCTTCCACTGGCGCCATCACGTGCGCACTGCGTTCCACGAGGATCATTTCCGTCTTTCCTCCAGTGAGGACATCCCACGATATCGGCACTCTATGCGCAAATTCGGACTTACCTGGACGGGTTCGGAAAAAGACACGCCGAAATCCATTGCGCTGCGGCGTCGTACGGCCTATGGCGCATCGCCCGGCCGGCCCCTAGAGTCGCGAGCACGATTCACGTACGACGGGAGGGCGCATGTCGACCGCAGCGATGCCCGAGTTCCCCGCCGGATTCCGCTGGGGAGTGTCCACCTCCGCCTACCAGATCGAGGGCGGCGTCGGCGAGGACGGGCGCGGCCCGTCCATCTGGGACACCTTCGCCCACGACCCCGGCCGCGTCGCCGACGGCAGCACCGGCGACGTGGCCTGCGACCACTACCACCGGCACGCGGAGGACGTCGCGCTGCTGGCCGGGCTGGGCGTCTCGGCGTACCGCTTCTCCGTCGCCTGGCCCCGGGTGCGGCCCACGGGCGACGGTCCGGTCAACGCCGCCGGGCTGGACTTCTACGACCGGCTGGTCGACGACCTGCTGGCCCACGACATCGACCCGGTCGCCACCCTCTTCCACTGGGACCTGCCCCAGCCCGTGGAGGACGCCGGCGGCTGGCTCGCCCGGGACACCGCCCACCGGTTCGCCGAGTACGCCGACGCCACCGCCGCCCGCCTCGGCGACCGGGTGAAGCTCTGGATCACCCTCAACGAGCCGTTCATCCACCTGAGCCTCGGCCACGGCACGGGCGAGCACGCCCCCGGACGGACGCTGCTCCTCGACGCGTTCCCGGTCGCCCACCACCAGCTCCTCGGGCACGGCCTCGCCGTCGCGGCGCTGCGGGCACGCACCACGAGCCCGGTCGCCATCGCCAACAACTACTCGCCCGTGCGGCCGGCCGGCGACAGCGACGCCGACCGGGCGGCGGGCGCGGCGTACGAGGCGTTGCACAACCGGCTCTTCACCGACCCGCTGCTCGGCCGCGGCTACCCGGTCGGGCTCGGCTTCGACGAGACCGTGGTGCGCGACGGCGACCTGGCCGTCGTCGCCGCCCCGATCGACGTGCTCGGGGTCAACTACTACAACCCGACCGGCGTACGTGCCCCGGGCGAGGGCTCGCCGCTGCCGTTCGAGCTGGTGCCGCTGGACGGGTACCCGCGCACCGCGTTCGACTGGCCGGTCGCCCCCGACGGGCTGCGCGAGCTGCTCGGCTGGCTGCACCGCACGTACGGCGACGACCTGCCGCCGATCCAGGTCACCGAGAGCGGCTGCGCGTACGACGACGTGCCCGACGCCGACGGCCGGGTGCACGACCCGGAACGGATCGCGTACCTCGACGGGCACCTGCGCGCGGTGCGCGCCGCGATGGACGAGGGCGTGGACGTGACCGGCTACTTCGTCTGGTCCCTACTGGACAACTGGGAGTGGACGGAGGGCTTCACCAAGCGCTTCGGCCTGGTGCACGTCGACTTCGACACGCAGGCCCGTACGCCCAAGTCCTCGTACGCCTGGTTCCGCGACCTGATCAGCCGGCCGTGACCACCGTCGACCCGACGCCCGGGTCGCTGCCGGCGGCGCTCGCCGAACCGACCGTGCCGGTCCGCCGGAGCTGGGTCGCGCTGGTCTTCGCCGCGAACCTCGGGGTCTGGATGGCGTTCTTCACGCCGATCCAGGTGCTGCTGCCGCAGCAGGTGGAACGGATCGCACCGGCCGACAAGGAGGGCATGCTCGCCGTGGTCACCGGGTTCGGCGCGCTCGCCGCGGTGCTCGCGAACCCCCTCGCCGGGGCGCTGTCGGACCGGACCTGCCCGCGGCTGGCCGGGCGGGAGTTCGGCCGCCGGCACGTCTGGACCGCCGGCGGCGCGGTGCTCGGCGCGGCGGCCCTGGTGCTGCTGGCCCAGCAACGCACCGTCGCCGGGGTCGCGCTCGGCTGGGTCGCGGCCCAGGTCTGCTTCAACGCGATGCTGGCCAGCCTGACCGCCGCCGTGCCGGACCGGGTGCCCGTCGCCCAGCGGGGCGGTGTCTCCGGCTGGGTCGGCATCCCCCAGGCGCTGGGGCTGGTGCTCGGGGTGGTGCTGGTCACCGCCCTGGTCACCGGCACCGCCGCCGGCTACCTGGCGGTGGCGGCGGCGATGCTGCTGCTGTCCCTGCCGTTCGCGCTGCTCACCGCCGACGACCCGCTGCCCCGGGCGCACCGCCCGGCGCTGCGACCGCGCGCCCTGCTCGCCGCGATGTGGGTCTCGCCCCGTCGCCACCCCGACTTCGGCTGGGCCTGGATCACCCGGTTCCTGGTCCAGCTCGGCAACGCGCTCGGCACGCTCTACCTGCTCTACTTCCTCACCGACGAGGTGCGCCACGCCGACCCCGAGGGCGGCCTGCTGGTGCTGATCCTGCTCTACACCGCCGGCCTGGCGGGCACCGCCGTGGTGGCCGGCCGACTGTCGGACCGGACCGGCCGGCGGAAGGTCTTCGTGATCACCGCCGGCGGGATCATGGCGGTCGCCGCGCTGCTGCTCGCCGTCGCCCCGGTCTGGCCGGTCGCGGTGGCCGCCGCGCTGCTGCTGGGCGCCGGCTACGGGGTCTACCTGTCGGTCGACGCCGCGCTCATCACCCAGGTGCTGCCGGCCGCCGCGGACCGGGCCAAGGACCTCGGCGTCATCAACATCGCCAACTCCGCCCCGCAGGTGCTCGGGCCGGCCATCTCCGCCCCACTCGTGGTGCACCTCGGCGGCTACCCCGCGCTCTACGCGGTCACCGCCGCGGTCACCGTGCTGGGCAGCGTCCTGGTGCTGAAGATCCGCTCGGTGCCCTGAGGTGCAAGGAAGGGCCCCTTGCAATCGCCTGGCGATTGCAAGGGGCCCTTCCAAACTCGGTCGCGGGCCGCCGTAGGCTGGGGGCGTGACGGTACGTGTACGCTTCGCCCCTTCCCCGACCGGTATGTTCCACGTCGGCGGCGCCCGCTCCGCGCTGCAGAACTGGATCTACGCCAAGCAGCAGGGCGGGGTGTTCGTGCTCCGCATCGAGGACACCGACGCGGCGCGCAACAAGCCGGAGTGGACCGAGGGCATCCTCTCGGCGCTGGACTGGATCGGCATTGAGCGCGGCAGCTACGAGGGCCCCTACTTCCAGTCCCAGTACGCCGACGAGCACCGGGCCGCCGCCGCGCGGCTGTACGAGTCGGGCCGGGCGTACTACTGCGACTGCACCCGGGAGGCCGTGCAGGCCCGCACCGGCTCGCAGTACCAGGGCTACGACGGCTTCTGCCGCGACCGCGGCCTGACACCCGGCGAGGGCCGCGCCCTGCGCTTCCGCACGCCCGACGAGGGCGCGACCGTGGTGGTCGACCTGATCCGCGGCGAGCCGACGTTCGAGAACAAGCTGATCGAGGACTTCGTCATCGCCCGGGGCGACGGCTCGCCGGTGTTCCTGCTGGCCAACGTGGTCGACGACATGACCATGGGGATCACCCACGTGATCCGGGCCGAGGAGCACCTGCCCAACACGCCGAAGCAGCAGCTGCTCTGGGACGCCCTCGGCGTCAAGCCGCCGGTCTGGGCGCACGTGCCGGTGGTGGTCAACGAGAAGCGGCAGAAGCTCTCCAAGCGGCGGGACAAGGTGGCCCTGGAGGCGTACCGGGACGAGGGCTACCTCGCCGCGGCGATGCGCAACTACCTGATGCTGCTCGGCTGGGCGCCCTCCGGCGACCGGGAGATCGTCCCGTGGTCGGTGATCGAGGAGGAGTTCCGGCTGGCGGAGGTCAACCCCTCGCCGGCGTTCTTCGACGAGAAGAAGCTGCGCGCGTTCAACGGCGAGTACATCCGGGCGCTGCCGGTTGAGGAGTTCGTCGAGGCCTGCCGGCCGTGGCTGACCGGCACCGGCACGATCGCCCCGCCGCCGTGGCAGCCGGAGGAGTTCGACGCGGACGCCTTCACGGCCGTGGCCCCGCTGGCGCAGACCCGGATCGCGGTGCTCAGCGAGATCGTGCCGAACGTCGACTTCCTCTTCCTCGCCGCACCGCTGGTCGACGAGGCCGCCTGGGCCAAGGCGATGAAGGAGGGCTCGGCGGAGCTGCTGGACGCCGCCACGGCGGCCTTCGAGGGGCTGGAGTCCTGGGACGCGGAGACGCTGAAGTCGACGCTGGAGGCGGTCGGCGCCGAGCGCGGCCTCAAGCTCGGCAAGGCCCAGGCGCCGGTGCGCGTCGCGGTCACCGGCCGCACGGTCGGGCTGCCGCTGTTCGAGTCGCTGGAGGTGCTCGGCCGCGAGCGCACCCTGAGCCGGCTGCGGGCCGCCCGGGTCCGCCTCGTCTGACGTCGGCAGCCGTACCGTCAGCGCCCGGGCCGGTCCGACCGACCCGGGCGCTGGCCTGTCGGGCCGGCGGTGACGGTCAGCGGCGGGCGGAGCGGCGGCGGAGCAGCAGGCCCGCCGCGAGGGCGGCCAGCGCCACGGCGCCGCCGAGCGCCCACAGCCAGCCCCGCCCCGCCGCGCCGTCGCTCCGCCCGGCCGTCGGCACCGCAGCCGCCGTCGCGCCGCCACCCGTCGGGACGGGCGCGGCCGAGGTCGGCGCCGCGGAGCCGGTCGGCGACGGTACGGCCGACGCCGGCGCGGTCGGACCGGTCGACGGGGGCGGTTCGGCGGGGGTGCCGGTGGTGAGGGTGAACCGCACCTCGCCGGAGACCGGGTGCCCGTCGCTGGACGCCAACCGGTAGCCGACGACGTACAGCCCCGCCCTGCCGGGGGTGAACGGGATGCTCACCCGGGAGCCGGAGAAGGTCGGCGGGCCGCCCGACGCGACCACGTTGTCCGGCCCGGTGACTGTGATCTTCGTCGTGCCCGGGTCCGGCTTGGCCAGGAACCGGAGTTCGATCCGGGTCGGCGCCTCGGCCACCCGGGCACCGTTGCGCGGATCGCTGCCGGTCAGCGAGTTGTGCGCGGCGGCCGGCGCGGCCGGCAGCGCCAGCGACACACCGAGCGCCACGCCGACCACCACTGGCCAGGTACGCGCCGCACGTGGGACCCTGCCCCCCATGAACCCCTCCGTAAAGGTACGATCCGCCCGCTGATCATCGGCTACCGCTCATTTGTCGGGCCCAGATCGCAGATAGTTCCAATTACTGTTCCACGAGCTGCAACCGATCGACGTTCTGCGGAGTCTTGAGAGTGGGCACCCGATGTGTGCGGGTTCGGTCACTCCGTCGGCCAGGCAACGCGTGACCTGCAGCAAGCCATCCATCGAACGGGGCGAGGAGGCGGCGATGGTCCGGACGATGCGGCGACTGGTCGCGGTGCTGGCGGGCGGGCTCGCGGCGACGGTCCTGTCGCTCGGTCTCGCCGGGGCGGCGAAGGCGGCGCCGAAGCCGCCGCCCGCCGGCGTGGAGATCACCGGCGAGGGCCTGGCCGAGCCGCTGCGGCTGCACGCCGACGCCCACCCGGCGCACGTCGTGGCGGTCATCGACCAGGTCAACTTCCTCGGCCGCACCGGGCAGGCCCGTGGCCCGAAGGCGGCCGACCTCGGTCCGAAGTACACGGTCGTGGTGTTCGCCGGCGACGTTCCGAAGCAGACGTACGACCTCTACCCGAAGGCGGTCGGCGGTCCGCGGGTCTACCGGCCCGCCAAGCAGCCCGACTCCCGCAAGACCGCCGCGGGGTGGTTCCTCGGCCGGCTCAGCATGTCGGAGACGCTCCGCACCGCCGGTGTGCCGCTGGAGCGGCAGTTCGACACGGTGAGCGGCGGCGTCGGCGGCGGCGAGCGGGTCATCCCGGAGGACGCGCTCGACCCGGCGAAGGGCATCGACGAGGCGCTCGGCGAGTTGCAGCGGCTGCTGCTGCTCAACGTGGCGGTGGTGCTGGTGATCACGTCCGGTCTCGCCGGGATCGCGCTGCTGGTCCGCCGGCGCACCCGCTGACGGCCCGCCCCCGCCGCCCGCACCGCCCCTAGGCCCGCCGTCGCCCGACCGGCCCGTCGTGGGCCGCCCGTGGGGTCAGCACCAGCGGCGTGGCGGTCGCTCCCGGCGGACGACACGGTGCCGGGGGCGGACCGGGCCGTGCCGGTGCGCGCCGGCCCAACCGGGCAGGTCGCTGCGGCAGCCCTGCGGCGCCGCCGGCTCGACCTCGCCGGGCAGGGCCGCCTCGGCGGCACGCTGCCGGGGCACCGGGGCGTCCTCGTCGGCGCGCTCCGCCGCACGGCCAGGGGGCTCCGGCGCATGGGCCGGGAACCCGCCGGGCAGCCGGCGGTGATGCTTGGCCGCCGCCGGCTGGTCGTGGTGGCCCGTCCGGCAGGGCTCACCCTGGGCGCAGCCGTGCTCGGCCTCCCCGTGCGCCATCCGGTCTCCTCACGCTCGCCACGCCCGCCGGGGTCGCCCGACGTGCCCTGTCACCGTACTGGCCGGCACCGACGGGCCGTGCAGCCGGACCCGGGTCAGCGCCGCGCCCGGCGCGGGAAGATCGTCTCCCAGACCGGGAAGGCGACCAGCCAGATGACGATGGCGAGGGAGAGCCTGCCGATCCAGTTCGTCAGCTCCCGGGTCCGCTCGGCGTCGTCGACCCAGACGATCGCCGCCCCGAGCAGCGCGCAGGCGATCGCCCACCCGAGCAGGCCCTTGCCCCACTCCCGCCACTCGTGCCGGGTCCGCGCCCACCCGTGCCGCGGCGGCTTGACCGGCGGCGGGCCGCCGGCGAAGCGGTGCGCGAAGCGCTGGTCGGCCCAGCGGACCATCGAGTGCCCGAAAGCCACCGAGAAGCCGAGGTACGCGGCGGCCAGGCCGTGGGTGACGTCCGCGGTGGCGCCACGCCGCAAATCCAGCGCGCTCGCCGCGAGCAGCACCAGGTCCACCAGCGGTACGCAGACCAGCAGCGCGGCCCCCAGCCGCGGCCGGCGCAGCGGATACCGCGCGACCAGCCCGGCGGCGAGCACCACCCAGAACCCGATCTCGCAGGCGACGATGATTCCCAGCAGCATTCCTACCCCTCCCCGTTCGTGCCCACCACCCTGCCCCGCCCCGGACGCGCAACCCTCACCGCCGAAGACGAGATCTCCCTCCCTCCTTCGACGGACCCACCCTCACCGGCACCGGCCGGGCCGGGTGGCGTACATCTTTTGGTGGGGGCAGGGCGGGGCGGGCTCCTCCGGCGGTCGGAGCCCGGGCGGCGGTCGGTGTGGTGGGATCGGGGCCATGCGAGCGCCGACCTGGCTCGGGCCCGGCACCGCCGGCCGGGACCTGATGCTCGCCGCCGCGTCCCTGGCCGGCGGCGCGGTCATGTACGCCCTGGGCACGCAGCCGCAGCTGCCCTGGGAGCCGGGCCCGCCGGAGCCGCTGTTCCTGCTGCCGCTGGCGGCTGCCTGCGTGGCGGTGGGCCTGCGCCGGGTCGCCACCCGCACCAGCCTGGCCCTCGGCACGGTGGCGGTGGTGGTCGACCTCGCGATGGGCGGCTCGCTGGCGACCGTCCTCGTCTACACCCAGGTCCTCTACGACGCGTGCGTGTTCGGTTCGGCGCTGACCTGGCGCTGGCTGCTGCGGGTCATGGTCGGGCTGAGCGTGCTCGGCACGGCGGCGGGGGTGCTGCTGACCGGTGACTGGCGGGGTGTGGGCCTCGGGATGCCGTTGGTGCTGGCCGGGGTGCTGCCGGTGCTCACCGGGATCAGCGTGCGGCAGTACCGGGACCAGGCGGCGGCCGAGCGGGCCCGGGCCGAGCAGACCGCGCGGTTGGTGGAGCTCGACCGGCGGCAGGCGGTCGGCGCGGAACGGGCCCGGATGGCCCGGGAGCTGCACGACGTGATCGCCAACCACCTGAGCGCCGTGGCGATCCACGCCACGGCCGTGCTCTCCGTGCCGGGACTCGACCGGGCGCAGGTCCAGTCGGCGCTGCGGGTGATCCGGGAGAACAGCGTGCAGGGCCTGGCGGAGATGCGGCAGATGATCGGCCTGCTCCGGGAGCCGGCGGAGAGCGGGCCGGCCGTCGACGCGACGGACGAGACGACCCGGGCTCGGCTGAGCGAGGTCGACGGGCTGGTCGACCGGGCTCGCGCCGCCGGGCTGGCGGTGCGGGTGACCCGGCGCGGCGATCCCCGCCCGCTGCCGGTCGGGGTGGACCTGGCCGCGTACCGGATCGTGCAGGAGTCGCTGACCAACGCGCTCAAGCACGGCGGCGGCGAGGCCGACCTGCTGGTCGCGTACGAGCCGGCGGGAGTATTGGTGGGCGTGGACAACCCGGTGGGCGCCGGCGGTGGCGCGCCGAGCGGCGCGGGGGCCGGCCTGGTCGGGATGCGGGAGCGGGCAGTGCTGCTCAACGGGCGGTTCGCCGCCGGCCCGGCGCAGGGCCGCTGGCGGGTACGGGTGGAGCTGCCGACGGGTGAGGCGGCATGAGGGGACGGGACGTGTCATGGCCGAGGTGATCCGGGTGCTGCTCGCCGACGACCAGCCGGCGGTGCGGGCCGGGCTGGCGCTGATCCTGGCCGGCGCGCCCGGCGTCACCGTGGTAGGCGAGGCCGACGACGGCGCGGAGGCCGTCCGGCTGTGCCGCGAGCTGCGGCCCGACGTGGCGGTCATGGACGTGCGGATGCCCCGCCTGGACGGCATCTCGGCCACCCGGGAGATCGTCGCCGACCGGCTCGCCGACGTGCTCGTGCTCACCACCTTCGACCTCGACGAGTACGTCTTCGGCGCGCTGCGGGCCGGCGCGGCGGGCTTCGTCCTGAAGGACACCGACGCCGAGGGGCTGGTGGCGGCGGTGCGGACGGTCGCCCGGGGCGAGGGATTCATCGCCCCGGCGGTGACCCGCCGGCTGATCACCGCGTTCGCGGCGACCGCCCCGGCCGCCTCCGGGGCGACCCGGGCGGCGGTGGACGCGCTGACCCCGCGGGAGCGGGACGTGCTGGCCTGTCTCGGGCTCGGGCTCTCCAACCAGCAGGTCGCCGACCGGCTGGCGATGGCGGAGAGCACCACCAAGACCCATGTCAGCCGGATCCTCGCCAAGCTGGACCTGCGCAGCCGGGTGCAGGCCGCCATCCTGGCCCAGGAGCTGGGGCTGCCCGCTCCCCCGCCCGCCTGACCCGACCCGCCGGCCCGCCCGGGGTCACCGCCGAGCGCGGGCCGCCCGGAGTGAAGGTCCAGGTCGGGACATGTCAGGCTGGAGCGGTGAGCGAGCCGGGCGGTACGGAGCTGTCGGCCACGCTGCGCCGGATCGAGCGGGCGGCGGGGGCGCTGGCCACCGCCAGCGTGGCCCGGATGGACGAGGCCCTGCCCTGGTTCCGCGACCTGCCCGCCGACCACCGTTCCTGGGTGATGCTGGTGGCCCAGGCCGGCGCCCGGTCGCTGGTGCAGTGGCTGCGCGACGGCGGCGGCACGGCGGACAGCACCCAGGAGGTCTCCGACGAGGTCTTCGCCACCGCGCCGCAGGCGCTGGCCCGCTCGATCAGCCTCCAGCAGACGGTGGCGCTGATCAAGGTGATGATCGACGTCGTCGAGGAGCAGGTCTCGCACCTGGCCGCGCCGGGCGAGGAGCAGCAGTTGCGCGAGGCGGTGCTGCGGTTCTCCCGGGAGATCGCCTTCGCCGCGGCCCGCGCGTACGCCCGGGCCGCCGAGTCCCGCGGCTCCTGGGACGCCCGGTTGCAGGCGTTGCTGGTGGACGCGCTGCTGCGGGGCGACTCGCCGGACGTGCTGGCCAGCCGCGCGGCGGCGCTCGGCTGGGCGGACGCCCCGCCGGTGGCGGTGGCGGTCGGCCGCTCCCCCGGCGGCGAGGTCTCCGCCGTGCTGCACACCGTGCACCGGCAGGCCCGGCGCATTGGCGCGGAGGTGATCGGCGGGGTGCACGGCGACCGGCTGGTCATCGTGCTCGGGGGCGCCGCCGATCCCGTCGCCGCCACCGTCAAGCTGCTCGGCGCGTTCGGCGACGGGCCGGTGGTGGTCGGCCCGGCCGTGCCGAGCCTGGACGAGGCGACCGAGTCGGCCCGCGCCGCGCTGGCCGGCTTCCGGGCCGCCCCCGCCTGGCCGACCGCGCCCCGGCCGGTGCCGGCGGGCGACCTGCTGCCGGAGCGCGCGCTGGCCGGTGACGCGGAGGCGCGCCGGCGGCTGCGGCACGACGTCTACGCCGCGCTCGTGCGGGCGGGTGGCGAGTTGCTGGAGACCCTCGACGCGTTCTTCGCGGCCGGCGGCACGCTGGAGAGCGCCGCCCGCGCCCTCTTCGTGCACCCGAACACGGTGCGCTACCGGCTGCGGCGGATCGCCGACGTGACCGGCTTCTCGCCGCTCACCGCGCGGGACGCGTTCGCCCTCCAGGTGGCGCTCACCGTCGGCCGGCTCGACCCGGTGGTCCCGGTGGTCCCAACCCAGACAATGACCCCAGCCGTCAGGAAAACATCACAGTCGGGTGACGATCACCGCCGATCTTTGTAGGAACCCTCCAAAGGTTCTAGTGCGGTTTGGTCGAGGGCGGCACAGCGCTACCCGCGCGTATCCGGGAGAGTCATAGACGTGCTCGCCGTACTCTCTCCCGGCCAGGGTTCCCAGAAACCCGGCTTCCTGACCCCCTGGCTCGACCTGCCCGGCGCCGAGGCCCGGCTGCGGTGGTGGTCGGCGATGGCCGGGGTCGACCTGGTGCACCTCGGCACCGCGGCCGACGCCGACGAGATCAAGGACACCGCCCGCACCCAGCCGCTGCTGGTCGCGGCGGCGCTGCTCGCGGCCGAACACCTGCCGATGCACGACGTCACCGTCACCGCCGGCCACAGCGTCGGCGAGCTGGGCGCGGCGGCGCTCGCCGGGGTGCTGCCCGCGGAGGCGGCGATCACCCTCGCCGGCGTACGCGGCCGCGAGATGGCCGCCGCCTGCGCGCTGGAGCCGACCGGGATGGCCGCCGTGCTGGGCGGGGAGCCCGACGACGTGCTCGCCACGATCGCCGCGCACGGGCTGCACCCGGCCAACCGCAACGGCGCCGGCCAGTTCGTCGCCGCCGGCGCGGTCGCGGGCCTGGAGAAGCTCGCCGCCGAGCCGCCGACCAAGGCCCGGGTGATCCGCCTCAAGGTGGCCGGCGCCTTCCACACCCCGTACATGGCCCCCGCCGAGGCGGCGCTCGCCGCCGTCGCCGCCGGGATCACCCCCGCCGACCCGACCCGGATCCTGCTGTCCAACATCGACGGCGCCGCGGTCGACCACGGGCGCGACATGGTGCAGCGCCTGGTCCGGCAGGTCACCGCGCCGGTGCGCTGGGACCTCTGCATGCGCACGCTGGCCGACCTCGGGGTGACCGGAGTGATCGAGCTGCCCCCGGCGGGCACCCTCGCGGGCCTGATCAAGCGGGAGCTCAAGGAGAGCGGCCTCCCGGAGATCGTCACCCTGAACACCCCGGACGACCTGCCCGCCGCACGGGACCTGATCGCCCGGCACGGGATGGCGCCGAGCCACGAGCCGACCATGCAGTTCCGCGTGGTGGTGGCCCCGTCGGCCGGCACCTTCGAGCCGGCGGAGGGCCTCGCCGAGGGCGACACGCTCGACACCGGGCAGGTCGTCGGCCACATCGCCACCCGGCAGGGCCCCGTCGAGGTGCCCGCCCACGCCAGCGGGGTGCTCACCGAGTGGCTCGCCCACCACGACGACCCGGTCGCGCCGGGCCAGCCGCTCGTTCGCATCGGAGGTCACGCATGACCGGCAGCCGGATCCTCGCCATGGGGCACTACCAGCCCTCCCGAGTGGTCACCAACGACGAGATCGCGCAGCTGGTGGAGACCAGCGACGAGTGGATCCGCGACCGGGTCGGCATCGTCACCCGACGGATCGCCGACGGCGAGTCGGTCACCGACATGGCCGCCGCCGCCGCCGGCAAGGCACTGGCCAACGCCGGCCTCACCGCCGCCGACATCGACCTGGTCGTCGTTGCCACCTGCAGCGCCGTCGACCGCAGCCCGAACGTCGCCTGCCGGGTCGCCGCCAAGCTCGGCATCACCGCGCCCGGGGCGTACGACATCAACACGGCCTGCTCCGGTTTCGCCTACGCGCTGGGCACGGTGGACCACGCCGTCCGGGCCGGCGCCTCGCGCAACGCCCTGGTGATCGGCGCGGAGAAGCTCTCCGACATCGTCGACTGGACGGACCGCTCCACCTGCATCATCTTCGCCGACGGCGCGGGCGCCGCCGTGGTGACGGCCACCGCCGAGGACGAGCCCGCCGGCATCGGCCCGGTGGTCTGGGGCTCGGCCCCGGAGAAGAGCGACGCGGTACGCATCGAGGGCTGGCGCCCGTACATCCAGCAGGAGGGGCAGTCGGTCTTCCGCTGGGCCACCACCGAGCTGGCGCCGCTGGCCCGGCAGGCGTGCGAGCGCGCCGGGGTGGACCCGTCGGAGCTGGCCGCCTTCGTGCCGCACCAGGCCAACGCCCGGATCATCGACGGCATCGTGAAGCGGCTCGGCATCCCGAACGCGATCATCGCCAAGGACATCGTCGAGTCCGGCAACACCTCGGCGGCGAGCGTGCCGCTGGCCCTGTCCAAGCTGGTGGAGCGGCGGGAGGTGCCCTCGGGCGCCCCGGTGCTGCTCTTCGGCTTCGGCGGCGGCCTGACCTACGCCGGTCAGGTCGTCCGCTGCCCCTGAAGCCCCTCCGGCGCGCCAGCGCCGGGGAGTGACGGCCGGCGTCGTCGGCCGTCGAGTGAAACCGATGAGAGGAACCAAACCGCAATGACCCGTGACGAGATCACCGCCGGCCTCGCCGAGATCCTCGAAGAGGTTGCCGGGGTGAACCCGGACGACGTGGCCGAGGGGAAGTCCTTCACCGACGACCTGGACGTCGACTCGCTCTCCATGGTGGAGGTCGTGGTGGCGGCCGAGGAGAAGTTCGGCGTCAAGATCCCGGACAACGAGGTGCAGAACCTGAAGACCGTCGGGGACGCCGTCAGCTACATCGAGGCGCAGTCCTGATCATGGCGCACACCGACGTCGTCGTCACCGGGCTCGGCGCGACCACCCCGCTGGGCGGGGACGTCGCGTCGACCTGGGACGCCATGCTCGCCGGCCGCTCCGGGGTGAGTGCCCTCACCCAGGAGTGGGCCGAGCAGCTGCCGGTCCGGATCGCCGCCCAGCTCGCGGTGGATCCGGCCGGCCTGCTCGACCGGGTCAAGCTGCGCCGGCTGGACCGTTCCGAGGCGATCGCGATCATCGCGGCGCAGCAGGCCTGGGCGGACGCCGGCCTGGCCGACTCCGGGCTGGACCGGGAGCGGCTGGGCGTCAGCGTCGGCTCGGGCATCGGCGGCGCGCTGACCCTGCTCGCCCAGGACGACATCCTGGAGGCGTCCGGGCCGCGGCGGGTCTCCCCGCACACCATTCCGATGCTGATGCCGAACGGCCCCGCCGCCTGGGTGGGGCTGGAGCTGGGCGCGAGGGCGGGGGTGCACTCGGTGGCCAGCGCCTGCGCGACCGGTGCGGAGGCGATCGCGCTCGGCCTGGACATGATCCGCGCCGGCCGCGCCGACGTGGTGGTGGCCGGCGGCACCGAGGCGGTCATCCACCAGCTGCCGATCGCCGGCTTCAGCTCGATGCGGGCCATGTCGACGCGGAACGACGAGCCGGAGCGGGCCTCCCGGCCGTGGGACAAGGGCCGCGACGGCTTCGTGCTCGGCGAGGGCGCGGGCATCCTGGTGCTGGAGCGCGCCGACCACGCCGCCGCCCGGGGAGCCCGGATGTACGCGCGCCTGGCCGGGGCCGGCATCACCTCCGACGGCTACGACATCGTGCAGCCGCACCCGGAGGGGGAGGGCGCGATCCGGGCCATCGCGAAGGCGATCGCCGACGCGGACGTCGCCAGGTCCGACATCACGCACGTCAACGCGCACGCCACGTCGACCCCGGTCGGTGACGTGGCGGAGATCAAGGCGCTGCACGAGGCGCTCGGCGACCACCCGGTGCTGTCCTCCACCAAATCGATGTCCGGTCACCTGCTGGGTGCGGCGGGCGCGCTGGAGTCGATCGCCACCATCCTGGCGATCCGCGACAGTGTCGTGCCCCCGACGATCAACCTCGACGACCCGGACGAGGGCCTCACCCTGGACGTGGCCGCGAACAAGGCGCGCCACATGGACATCCCCGCCGCGCTGAACAACTCGTTCGGCTTCGGCGGGCACAACGTGGCTCTCGTCTTCACGCGGGCCTGAGACCACAGCCTTGGAGGCTCACGTGACCACCACCGCCGTTGGTGCGGACACTTCACCCGTCGTGGACCACCGAGATCCGGAGTTGCGGCTGCGGGCGCTGTTCGATGCCGGTTCGTTGCGGTTGATGACGCCCCGGGACACCTCCGGCGTCCTGTGGGCGCGGGGCGAGATCGACGGCACGCCGGCGATCGCGTACGCGACCGACGCCACGCGGATGGGCGGCGCGATGGGCACCGAGGGGTGCCGGCACGTCGTGGACGCCATCGACACCGCGGTGCGGGAGCGGGTGCCGGTGCTGGGGTTGTGGCACTCGGGTGGGGCCCGGCTGGCCGAGGGCGTGGTGGCGCTGGACGCGGTGGGTCAGGTGTTCGCCGCGATGGTGCGCGCGTCGGGGCGGGTGCCGCAGATCTCGGTGGTGCTGGGGCCCGCGGCCGGCGGCGCGGCGTACGGGCCGGCGTTGACCGACATCGTGGTCATGAGCGGGGCCGGACGGATCTTCGTGACCGGTCCGGAGGTGGTCCGCAGCGTCACCGGTGAGCAGGTCGACATGGAGCGGCTGGGCGGGCCGGAGCCGCACGGCCGCCGCTCCGGGGTGGTCCACGTGACGTGCAAGGACGACGAGTCGGCGCTGGCCGAGGCGCGCAAGCTCGCCGCGCTGCTGGGACGCCAGGGTCGGCTGTCGCCCGACGACGTGGCGGTGGAGGGTGACCAGGGCCACAACCTGGCGGCGAAGATGCCGGTGGAGACGAACCGGGCCTACGACGTCAAGCCGGTGGTCAAGGCGCTGCTGGACGCTCCCGGGGTGGAACTGCACGCCAAGTGGGCGCCGAACGTGGTGACCACCCTGGGCCGGTTCGCCGGCCGCACCGTCGGGGTGATCGCCAACAACCCGCTGCGCCTGGGCGGCTGCCTCGACGCCTCCAGCGCCGAGAAGGCGGCCCGGTTCGTGCGGATGTGCGACTCCCTCGGCGTGCCGCTGATCGTGCTGGTCGACGTGCCCGGCTACCTGCCCGGCCTCGGCCAGGAGTGGGACGGCGTGGTGCGCCGCGGCGCGAAGCTGCTGCACGCCTTCGCCGAGGCCGTCGTGCCCCGGGTGACCCTGGTGACCCGCAAGGCCTACGGCGGGGCGTACATCGCGATGAACTCCCGCTCCCTCGGGGCCACCGCCGTGTTCGCCTGGCCCCACGCCGAGGTCGCCGTCATGGGGGCCAGCGCCGCGGTCAACATCCTGCACCGCAAGAAGCTCGCCGCCGCCCCCGCCGAGGAACGCGAGGCGCTGCGCGCGCAGCTGATCGAGGAACAGACCCGGGTCGCGGGCGGCGTCAACCGCGCCCTGGAGATCGGCGTGGTCGACGACGTCATCACCCCCGCCGAGACCCGTCGCCGCATCGCCGAGGCCCTCGCCGCCGCCCCGGCGGCCCGGGGCGCGCACGGCAACATCCCGCTGTAGTCGCACGTACCGTCGAGGGGCCCGCGCTCACCCGAGCGCGGGCCCCTCGCGTCGCTCAGCCCCGGTTACGTGGGTGCCGGCGGGCGGTCCGCTCGTTGCCCCGGCGGTAGTTGCCGGTCCACCGGGCCATCGCGAGCTGCGGGTCGTCCTCGACCTCCGCGAGGAACTCCGCCGCCCGGCCGCCGCGCAACGTGCCCGCCACCCGCCCGTGGTGGGTGATCACCACGGTGCCGTCCGACCGCTCGGCGTACGCGAAACCCTGTGCCGTTCCCATGTGCGCAGAGCGTGCCAGGCGCGGCGGGCGACCGCGAGCCCGTTTCCGGGTTGACTCTCCAGCGGCTGGAGACAGGAGGCTCTTCGACGTGGACGACCGCACCGACCTGTTCACCATCGGGCAGCTCGCCCGGCGGACCGGCCTCTCGGTCCGGACCATCCGCTTCTGGTCCGACCTGGACCTGTTGCCCCCGACCGGCCGGTCGCCGGGCGGCTACCGGCTCTACGACGCGGCCGCCGTGGCCCGGCTGGAGCTGCTGCGCTCCCTGCGCGAACTGGGCATCGGCCTGGACGACGTACGCCGGATCGTGGACCGCCAGTCCACCGTCCGGGACGTGGCGCAGGCGCACGTCCGGGCGCTGGACGCGGAGATCCGGACGCTGCGGCTGCGCCGGGCGGTGCTGCGGTCGGTCACCCGACGTGGCAGTACGACCGAGGAGTTGGGACTCATGAACGACCTGGCCCGCCTCTCCGCCCGGGAGCGGCAGCGGATCATCGACGACTTCGTGGCCGAGGTTTTCGACGGCGTCGACGTCGACCTGGGTGCCGGTCTGGCCCAGGCCATGCGGGCGCTGCCGGCGGACCTGCCGGACGAGCCCACCGACGAGGAGGTGGACGCCTGGCTGGAGCTGGCCGAACTGGTGGCCGACCCGGACTTCCGCCGTCGGGTACGCGAGATGGCGGTGGCCGGGTCGGCCGACGCGACGGCGCCGCCGCCGGAGCCGATGCCGTCGGTCGAGCCGGCGCGTGCGGCGCTGGCCGCCGGGATCGACCCGGCGTCGCCCGATGCTCGGGCGGTGCTCGACGAGATGGTGGACCCGACGCTCACGCCGGACCAGCGCCGGGCGATGGCCGACGGGATCGCCGCCTTCACCGACCGGCGGGTGGAGCGGTACTGGCAGCTGATCGGCGTGCTCAACCGGCGGGAGCCGTTCCCGCCCGCGGTGCCGGCCGTGGAGTGGCTGGTCGCCGCGCTGCGCGCGGCCCACTAGGTCAACCGGGTTGACGCGGGCCGTCCGCCCCGCTCCGATGGGCCGGCTCTCATCGTCAACGGGGAATGGACACATGGAACGACGTACCCGCACCGCCGTGCTCGCGGCGCTGACGATCGCGCTGACCGGCGCCTGCGCCGACGCGAAGGAGACACCGTCGGCCGGCGGCTCGCCGTCGGCGTCGGCCGCGCCGAGCACCACCGCCTCGCCGGTGACCCCCGGCCCACCCTGGCACGACGAGGTGGCCGCCGCGGCCGCCGGCACCACCGTCGGCCAGAAGGGCACGCCCTGCGAGCTGCCGATCACCTTCTCGCTGCCGGCCAGGTGGAAGGTCGAGGCGGTGCAGGGCTCGGCGGAGTTCGGCGAGCCGACCGTCGGCAAGGCCAGGATGCTGTGCGAACTCGACGCCCGGCCGACCGGCGAACTCGGGTTCCTCCGGGTGTGGCGGGTCGACGGGGTCGCCGGCGGCGCCGAGGAGCACCTGAAGCACTTCGTCGAGGCGTACGCGCCGAAGGCGACGGGCGCGCAGTACCGGCGGCTGCGGGCCGGCACGCTCGACGCCGTCGAGGTGAGCTACACGGCGGACGGCGACACGGACCGGGCCATCGCGTTGTCCTCCCTCTACGGCCCGATCGTGTTGAGCCTGGACGCCCCGGACCCGGAGGACCTGCTGCCGGCGTACCAGCTGGTGAAGCAGTCGGCCCGGATCAACCGCGACTGAGGCGGTCAGCCGGCGCAGGTGGTGGCGGGCAGGCCGGGCACCGGTACCGGGGACCGACCCTCCGGCCGTGCCTTGCCGGCCAGCACCCCGGCGAGGGCGGTCATCGACGCCCGGCTGGACGAGTACGTCGCCAGCAGGGTCGGTGACTTCGCCTTCGCCAGCACGTACGGGGTGTCCATGGCGACCGTGACGGCGGCGTCGGCGCGCAGGTCGCCGGCGCCATCGCCGTACCCGACCAGGTGCACCACCGTGCCGCCGCTGGGCACCACCTTGACCCCGGCCGCGGTGAGCGCCTCGGTCAGCGCCGCCCGGGTGTGGTCGCGCCCGCCGGAGGAGGTGACGGTCACCGGGCCCCGGACCCCGCCGCCGCAGGCGCCCCGGAACACCGTCACGGCCGCCGCCGCCAGGTCCGCCGCCGCCTTGCGGTGCGCCGGGCCGCCCAGCGTGGACAGCTCGGGCGCGGGCCGGTCGGCGAGCTTGAACTTCATGGTCAGCACCCGGGTCGCGGCGTCGACGAGGCGGGCCCGGGGCAACGAGCCGTCGCGGAGCGCGGCGAGCAGCCCGTCGTACGCCTGGCCGACGTGCGGCGTCATCAGGATCAGGTCGTTGCCCGCCTGCAGCGCGCGCACCGCCGCCTCCCCCGGCGACCAGCGCTTCGCCGGCGGCATGTTCATCCCGTCGGTGATCACCACGCCCTGGAAGCCGAGCTGGCCGCGCAACACGTCGGTGAGCAGCTTGCGCGAGAACGTCGCCGCGGTGCCCGGGTCCACCGACCGGGCGTCGAGGTGGGCGGACATGACGGCCATCGCGCCGGCGTCGATGCCGGCGGAGAAGGGCGGCCAGGCACCGGTCTCCAGCGCCTTGCGGGACTGGTCGAGCACCGGCAGGTCCTCGTGCGAGTCGGCGGCGCTGTGCCCGTGGCCCGGGAAGTGCTTGACGGTCGCGGCGACGCCCGCGGCCTGCAACCCGCGGACCGCGCCGGCCACCTGCCCCGCGGTCACCTTCGGGTCCGCCCCGTACGACCGGGAGCCGATCACGGTGCTGCGGGTGGCGAGCACGTCGGCGACCGGGGCGAAGTCGAGGTTGATGCCCATCGCGGCGAGTTCGGTGCCGGCCGCCCGCCAGGCGGCCTCGGTCAGCTCCGGCTTCCCGGCCGCGCCCGCGGCGAGGGCGCTGGGCAGCAGGGTCACCCCGTCGGTGATCCGGGTGACCACGCCGTACTCCTGGTCGGTGCCGATCAGGAACGGCGCCTGACCGGCGGGCAGCCGACCGGCGGCCTCGCGCAGGCCGGTGGTGAGTCCGCGGACCTGCTCCGGGTTGTCGACGTTGGTGGTCTCCTGGTTGCCCTTGGTCGGGTCGTCGGCGCTGAAGCCGACCAGGATCAGCCCGCCGAGCCGGTACCTGGCGATCATCTCGGCCGGGGTGTCCACCCCGGCGAGCGCCTGGTTGCCGGCCTTCGATCCGGGCGAGACCCGGGTCGCCGAGTCGCCGTAGGCGTAGGGCATCAGCACCTGGCCGACCAGGTCCTCGTCGGCGAGCGTGCCGACCAGGGCGGCGGCGCGGGCGGCCGGGTCGGCGGCGGGCAGGCTCGCGCCGGGTGTCGGGGTGGCCGCGGCGCTCGTCGACGCGGGCTCAGGGCGGCGGTCCGCCGGCCCCGAGCATGCGGAGAGGAGCAGCGCGGTCAGGGCGGCGAGCGCGACGCCGACACGTCGCGGGGTAGTCGACACGCGGCCCATCCCACCAGTTCACCCTTATCGGGGCAACCCGACCTTCGCGCCGCCGACGGGTCGGGACGCGGTCGGACGTGGGACGTCAGCCGACGCGGGTGAGCAGGGTCACCGGGGCGCCGTCGCCGGCGTAGCGGTAGGGCTCCAGCTCGGCGTCCCAGGCGGTGCCGAGCGCCTTGTCGAGCGCGTGCGCGAGGGCCTCCGGCGCCCGCGCGCCCGCCATCAGGCTGCGCAGCCGGTCCTCGCCGAGCTGGATGTCGCCGGCCGCGCCCACGGTCGCGCGGAACAGGCCGCGCCCCGGGACGTACATGAAGCGCTCGCCGTCGGCGCCGGCGCTCGGCTCCTCGGTGACCTCGAAACGGATCATGGGCCACTGCCGGAGGGCAGCAGCCAGCTCGGCGCCCGTCCCCGGACGACCGGTCCACCCGCACTCGGCCCGGCGGGCGCCGGGGTCTACGGGCTGAGCCGTCCACTGCAGGTTGACCGGCGCGGCGAGGACGCGCGCGATCGCCCACTCGACGTGTGAGCACACGGCGAGCGGGGTCGAGTGGACGTATACGACGCCACGCGTTGGCACGGTGACCTCCCGGAGAGCGAGGTGCGTCTTCCCCTACGACCTCGATCACCCGAGTGGCTTCTGGAACACATGATGACTGCTGTGACGGATGGTGCGCCAGGGAATCGGAAAATTCGCCGGTCGGAATAGTCGGACGGGTGACCGCCGTTGACCCCTCCAGACGCGATGACCAGCCAGGGACCGTGGTCGTGTACAGTTCCATCGGCGGCCTGTGCCGCGCACATCTTCCGCGGGCCCACTCACCAGGTGCCGTCCGCACAGCCCCCGGACGTTCCGTCCTCCCGTACGTCTTGCAAGGAGTACCTCCGTGGCGAGCAACACCTCTAAGACCGCGCGCGCGTCAGTCCGGGCCGGCCAGGCTGGCCAGGGTGGCGCCCTCAGCGTGCTGGGCGAGTTCAAGTACCTCATCCCGCTCAACGGCGGCAAGCACGCCTACGTGCGTAACCTGACCAACGGCAAGACCGCGCACCTGCGCACCGACTCCGAGGCCTTCGTCGAGGAGATCCGGACGCTGGCCGCCGCCGGCCACGCCGCGAAGATCCGGGCCGAGCTCAACAACCTCAACGCCACCCACCCGGGTGACGGCTGGGACGCCACCGAGAAGCGCCTCGTCGAGGCCGGCGTCTTCGAGGGCTGAGCCCTCCCCACGCGACACCTGGACCGCCCGTCGGGATCATCCCGGCGGGCGGTCCTTTTCACGCGCGCCTGACGTGTAAGGAAGGGCCCCTTCCTAACGCATTGCGTTAGGAAGGGGCCCTTCCTTACACGTCACCCCTCGAGCAGGGCGACCTCGCCGGTGGCCAGGTCGTAGAGGGCGCCGACCACGGCCAGCCGGCCGGCGGCGACGGGGCCGGCGAGCAGGTCGTCGGCGCGCAGCGCGGCCACCGTCCGCAGCACGTGCCGGCGGACCGCCAGCGGATGCGCCCGAGGATCGTCGACGCCCACCTCGGTCACCGCCGGGGCGATCTGTTCGACGAGGTGCGCCAGCGCGCCGCCCGGTGACCGTCCGCCGCGCAGCGCGTCCACGGCGGAGGCGACCGCGCCACACCGCTCGTGCCCGAGCACCACCACCAGCGGTACGCCCAACTCCCCGACCACGTACTCGATGGAGCCGAGCACCGCCCGGTCGAGCACGTGCCCGCCGGTGCGGATCACGCAGATCGAGCCGAACGTCTGGTCGAAGATCGCCTCCAGCGGCACCCGCGAGTCGATGCAGCCGAGGAGCACCGCGTACGGCTGCTGGTCCCCGGAGGCCGCCGCGGCGGCGGCGGTGACGTCGTGGCCGTGGATCGGCTGGCCGCTGACGAACCGGCGGTTGCCGGCGAGCAGTTCCGCCAGGGCGGCCCGGGGTGTGCCGCCGGCCGCCCGCCCGGCCGGCGCGGGCCCGGGCGGCGTTGCCTGCGGCGACCCCATGCCCCCAGCTTGGCCGGCCCGGCCGGCGCCCGGACCGGGTTGCGAATCTTCTCACCGGCACGGTTGCCGTGGTGTCATGACGGGTAGCCGGTGTTACCACCGGGTATCCCCGGTGTTGCGGACCAGCGCGGCCTTGGGGAGGTGGCGATGCCGGAGCACGTCGAGGTACGTCTTCCCGACGACGTGCGGCTGCACGTCGAGGCGACGGGGCCGGCCGACGCCGAGGTCACCGTGGTGCTGCTGCACGGCTGGACGCTGGACGGGCGGGCCTGGCACCGGCAGCTCGCCGACCTGCGGGAACGCTTCGACGCCGCGGTACGGGTGGTGACCTACGACGCCCGCGGGCACGGCCGGTCGAGCTGCATGGCGCTGCCCACCGCCACCCTCGCCCAGCTCGGCGACGACCTGGCCGCGGTGCTGGACGAGGTGGCCCCGGACGGCCGGGTGGTGCTCGCCGGCCACTCGATGGGCGGCATGACGATCATGGAGTACGCGCACCGGCACCCCGAGCACTTCGCCGCCCGCGCCGCCGGGTTGGTCTTCGTCTCCACGACGGCCGAGGGGCACACGCACACCGTCTACGGCCTGTCGCCCCGGATCGCCCGGTTGATCCGGCTCGCCGAGACCACCGGGGCCGGCGTGCTGGCCCGGTGCGGGTCCTGGCGGCCGCCCCGGGCACTGCTGCGGGCCCTGCGCCCCAGCATCCGCTGGATGCTCTTCGGCGACCGCTGCGACCCGCACGACATCCGGCTGGTCACCTCGGCGGTGGCCCGCGCCTCGCTCCGCTCGATCGGCGGGTTCCGCGCCTCGATCGGGGCGCAGCACCGGCTCGACACCCTCGCCCGGCTCGCCCACCTGCCGGCGGCGGCGCTGGTCGGCGACCGGGACCGGCTCACCCCGCCGCCGTGCGCCGAGTCGATCGCCGCCGCGCTGCCGGCGACGGAGCTGACCGTCTGTCCGGGCGCCGGGCACATGCTGATGATGGAACGCCCCGCCGAGGTCAACGCGGCGCTGGGCGGCGTGCTCGGCCAGGTGCTCGACGACGCCCGCTCCGCCGCTCCCGCCACCACCCGCGAGGGGTGACGCGGGCCGGCCGGGCGGGGTGACGCGGGCTCCTTTCCCGCACCTCAGGCGCGGCTGGTTGCGCGCGGGCCGTACCCTCTTGCGGTTGGCCTGGCGTGGTTCGCGCGGTTCGCGCCGCCCGCCGCCCACGTCAGGAGGAGCGACCGTTGACCGACCAGACCACCCTGGCGCAGGAGACCGCCGTCGAGCAGCGGCACCTCGACCGGGTGTACGCCCGACTGGCCGAGCTGCGCCGGTCGGCGGTCCGCGCCGAGAAGGAGGGCTACCGGCTCGCCCGGGTCGGCAACTTCGGGGCGCTGGTCGAGCGGGACGCGATGGTGTTCCACGCCGCGCAGCGGCGGCACGTGCTGGACGCCGAGCACGAGGGGCTGGTCTTCGGCCGGCTGGACCTGCGCGACCGGCAGGTGCTGCACGTCGGGCGGCTCGGCATCCGGGACGAGGACGCGACCACCCTGGTGGTCGACTGGCGGGCCCCAGCCGCCGCCGCCTTCTACCAGGCCACCCCGGCGGAGCCGCTGGGCGTGGTGCGGCGGCGCATGATCCAGTCCTCCGGTGAGCGGGTCACCCGGATCGAGGACGACCTGCTCGATCCCGCCGCCGCGCCCGCCGACATGGCGGTGGTCGGCGACGGCGCGCTGCTCGCCACGCTGTCGAAGGCCACCGGCCGGGGCATGCGGGACATCGTCGCCACCATCCAGCGGGAGCAGGACGAGGCCATCCGCTCCCCCGGTTCCGGGGTGACGATCGTCTCCGGCGGCCCGGGCACCGGCAAGACGGCGGTCGCCCTGCACCGGGCCGCGTACCTGCTCTACTCCGACCGCAGCCGGTACGCCGGCGGCGGCATCCTGGTGGTCGGCCCGTCCTCGGTCTTCGTCGAGTACATCGCCTCGGTGCTGCCCTCGCTCGGCGAGGACACCGCCACGCTGCACTCGCTGGGCACGCTGTTCCCGGGCATGAGCGCCACCCGTACCGACCCGCCGGCCGTGGCGGCGGTCAAGGGCTCGCTGCGGATGCGCCGGGTGCTGGAACGGGCGGCCCGGGACGCGGTGCCGGACGGCCCGGCCGAGCTGCGACTGCTCTACCGGGGCGAGCTGCTCCGGCTGGACCGCCGCGAGCTGGACGCCATCCGGGAGCGGGCGATGCCCCGGGGCGCCCGCCGCAACGAGGTGCGCCGCGCCGGCTTCGACGGCGTCTTCGCCGCGCTCTGGGCGCAGGCCCGTCGGCTGGGCATCGGCCGGCTGCCCGAGCAGCGCGCGTTCGAGGACGAGGTCGCCGAGCGGCCGGAGTTCCGGGAGTTCC
Organism: Micromonospora sp. NPDC047730; assembly: GCF_043204765.1. Taxonomy (NCBI): domain Bacteria; kingdom Bacillati; phylum Actinomycetota; class Actinomycetes; order Micromonosporales; family Micromonosporaceae; genus Micromonospora; species Micromonospora sp. NPDC047730. The sequence goes on from NZ_JBIDCU010000005.1 coordinate 351,144, forward strand.
TCAAGGCGTGGTGGCCCCGGCTGCACCCCCGGCACGTGCTGGGCTGGCTGGCCCGCCCCGACCGGCTGCGCCGGTACGCCGGCGGGATCCTCTCCGGCGCCGAGATCCGGCTGCTGACCGACGCGTACCGGAGCCTGGACCGCGCCGGGCTGACGATCGCCGACATCGCGCTGCTGGACGAGCTGGACGCGCTGCTCGGCAAGCCGATGAAGCCGGCCCGGCCGAAGCGGGACCCGTTCCAGCTGGCCGGCGGGGTCCGCGAGCTGAGCACGTTCGCCGACCGGCAGCGCGCGGCCCGCGAGGCGGCGCGGCAGCGCCCGGAGGACTACCGGGAGTACGCGCACGTCGTGGTCGACGAGTCGCAGGACGTCTCGCCGATGCAGTGGCGCATGATCGGCCGGCGCGGCCGGCTGGCCTCGTGGACGGTGGTGGGCGACCCGGCGCAGACGGCGTGGACGGGCGACCCGGAGGAGCTGACCCGGGCCCGGGACCAGGCGCTGGGCCGGCGCAAGCGGCACCACTTCACCCTGACCACGAACTACCGCAACTCGGCGGAGATCTTCGCGGTGGCGGCGGCCGAGATCCGCCGGCTGCACCCGGATCTCCCGCTGCCCAGGGCGGTGCGCTCCACCGGCGTCGACCCGGTCGAGCTGGTGGTGCCGCCGGCGGAGCTGGAGACCGCCGTGGTGACGGCGGCCACGGCGCTGCTGGCCGAGGTGGAGGGCACCGTGGGCGTGATCACGCCGGTGCCCCGCCGGGACGAGGTGGCCGGGTGGCTGGGCGGGCTGGGCGCGCCGCGCCTGCAGGTGGTGACCAGCCTGGAGGCCAAGGGCATGGAGTACGACGGCGTGGTCCTGGTCGCCCCGGGTGAGATCCGGACCGACCCGGGTTCGGGCGTACGGACGCTCTACGTCGCGCTGTCGCGGGCCACCCAGCGGCTGACCACCGTCGACCCGACCGGCTGAGTCGTCCCGGCCGCCGCCGGGCAGTCACTTGCACACATTGCGATGTGAGCATAGATTGAACCGGGTCCGGACGGGTGACGGAAGGTGGGCGCGTGGGTGCAGGTCATGACCACCACCACGGGTCGGTCGCGAATGCCGCGCACCGCCACCGGGGCCGCCTCTGGGCGGCGTTCGCGCTGCTCGGCGCCCTGATGGTGGTGGAGGCGGTGGCCGCCTTCCGCACCGGCTCGCTGGCCCTGCTGAGCGACGCCGGGCACATGTTCACCGACGTGCTCGGCATCGGCATGGCGCTCGCGGCGATCACCGCGACCCGGCGCGCCGGCGCGGACCCGCAGCGCACCTTCGGCCTCTACCGGCTGGAGGTGCTGGCCGCCCTGGCCAACGCCGTGCTGCTCTCCGGCGTCGCGGTCTACGTGGTCGTCGAGGCCGTACGCCGGTTCGGCGACCCGCCGGAGGTGCTCGCCGGCCCGATGCTCGCGGTCGCCGTGCTCGGCCTGCTCGCCAACGTGGCCGCCTTCGCCCTGCTGCGGTCCGGGGCGAAGGAGAGCATCAACATGCAGGGCGCATACCTGGAGGTGCTGGGCGACCTGCTGGGCTCACTCGGCGTGATCGGCGCGGCCCTGCTGCTCGCCGTCACCGACTGGTGGTGGGCGGACCCGCTGGTCGCGGTGGCCATCGGGCTGTTCATCCTGCCCCGCACCTGGCGGCTCGGGCGCGCCGCGCTGCGCATCCTGGTGCAGGCCGCGCCGGAGCACCTCGAGGTCGCCAGGGTGCACGACCGGCTGGCCGCCGTGCCCGGCGTGGCCGAGGTGCACGACCTGCACGTCTGGACGCTGACCTCCGGGATGGAGGTGGCCTCGGCGCACCTGACCATGGCGCCGGGCGCGGAGGTCGGCGCGGTGCTCACCGCAGCCCGGACGGCCCTGCACGAGGACTTCCAGATCGAGCACGCGACGTTGCAGATCGAGCCGGGGGCGTCTCCCGGGGCCTGCGGGTCGGTTGAGTGGTAATGAGCACAGCCTTAAATCTGGGAGAGTATTGTTGACTTATGTCGGATTTGACGGTAAGCGGACAGGCACCCTCAGTCACCTGTGCTACACCAGTCACACCGGCACCGGTAGGCTCGGTTCCGGCCTCCGCCAGGCGGCACCCACCGGTGCCGGCGGTGGCCGCCGCCTAATCGCCCGGCGGGGCGAACCGGGGAACCAAGTTCGTGGGGTGCATCCGCGTCAGCGGTAGGGATCTTCCGTCCCGAACCCGTCAGCTAACCCGGTCGGCGGCTGACGGAAGGACACGTGTATGCCAGTGATGGCACCTGTACGACGACGCGCCGCCCGGTTGGCGGCCCTGATCGCCGTGACGCTCACCCTCGGCGCCGCGGTCGCCCCGGTCACCACCGCCCCCGCGGCGGCCGCCTCCCGGGCCGGCCTGCTCGCCGCAGCCCCCGGCCAGGACCAGGAGGGCGGCACGCCCGCCCTGCGGGCCCAGCTCGAAGCCGCCAGCAAGGGCTACCTGGACGCCAAGCGGGCGCTGGACACGTCGGTCAAACGGCAGCAGCAGCTCGCCACACAGCTCAAGGCGACCGAGAGCGAGCTGACCGAACGGAGCAGCAAGGTCGGCGAGATCGCCGGGGTGGCCTACCGGACCGGCCGGCTGGGGGTGGTGTCCGCCCTGCTCAACAGCAGCTCGCCGGACGGCTTCATGGACCGGGCCGCCGCTCTCGACGCGGTGGCCGCCAACGAGGACCGGGCGCTCCGCGAGCTCCAGGAGACCCGTGACCAGGCCGCCCGCACCAAGCTGGCCCTGGACGGCGAGATCCGGGAGCAGCGCAAGCAGGTCACGCTGATGGCCAAGCGCAAGGACCAGGCGGAGCGGGCGCTGACGGTGGCCAACCGGTCGCAGTCGAGCGGCGGCGGGCCGGGCGGCAGCTCCACCGCGACGGCGAAGCCGGCGCCGCGCAACTCCGACGGGTCCTGGCCGTCCGAGTCGTGCAGCGTCAACGACCCCACCCCCGCCAACGGCTGCATCACCCCGCGCACCCTGCACGCGCTCAACCAGGCCAAGGCGGCCGGCTTCACCCGCTACGTCTCCTGCTACCGCCCCGGCGGCTCCGGCGAGCACCCCAAGGGCCGGGCCTGCGACTTCGCGGCCCAGAAGAGCGGGTTCGGGGGCGACGCCACCGGCGGCGACAGGACGTACGGCAACAACCTGGCGGCGTACTTCGTCAAGAACGCCGACCGGCTCGCCGTGCTCTACGTGATCTGGTACAGGCAGATCTGGCTGCCCAGCAGCGGATGGAAGTCGTACAGCGGCGCCAACGGCGACCCGTCCAGCGACCACACCAACCACGTGCACCTGTCGGTCTACTGACGTCCCGGCCCCGGTGGCCCGCTCGCGGGTCACCGGGGCCGACCGCCTTCCCACCGCCACCTCCCCGGCCGACGGCCGGGCATGTCGCCGTGTCGTCGATGCCCGGCTCAGGCGGGCGGTGACTCCGGCGGGTGCCCGCCCAGGGCGACGCCGAGCCGGGCCGCCAGCCCCAGGTGGGCGGCGCGCGCCTGGCGGAAGGCGTAGCCGAAGAGCGGGACCGGCGCGGTGAGGGTGATCTCGACGTCGATCCGGACCACGCCGTCCGGCTCGGCCCGCAGTCGGGTCCGGTTGCGCACCGTGGTGGCCGGCCACTGCCGCGCCACGGTGACGATCTCGTCCGGCCCGTCGACCAGGACGTCGGCCCGGTAGGTGACCGGCAGGCGCAGCGGCCCGACGGCCAGCCGGTCGGTGATGAGATAGCTGGCCCGCGCGCCGCGACGGGGCGACACCCGGCGGACGCGGGCGATCAGCGGGTGCAGGTCCTGCTGCCGGGCCGGGTCCGCGAGCAACCCCGCGGCGTCGGCGAGCGAACAGCGCGCCTGGACGGTGTAGCTGAAGGAATCCCGCCTGAGCACGCCGTCTCCCCACCGTCGCCGTCGCCCGATCGTCGCGCACCGGCGGCGCGCTGGCAACGGCGCGCCGCGCTCCGCGCGCGTTTGCCGGCCGTCGATCCGCCCGCCCGACTACCGTCGGCCAGTCACCGGCGGGACCCCCGGCCGGCGGGTCAGGCGCCGGGGAGGACCTCGGGGGCGGGCGCGCCGGCGTAGTAGGGCTCGGGGGCGCCGAAGAGGCCGAGCAGGCCGGTCACCCAGAGCTGCCGGTGCACGAACCGACTCGGCTCGGTGACGACGAGCTTGACGCCGCTCACCTCGGCGGTCTGGAAGCCGGCGACCATCGCGCTGATGCCGACGGAGTCGATGAAGGTGACGAGCCTCATGTTGAGCTCGATCCGGTTGGGGCGCCCCTTGGCCAGGACCTCGGCGATCGCCTCGCGCACCTCGTATGCGGTGTCGACGTCGATCTCGCCCCTGGGGGCGATCTCGATGACACCACCGGGCATAACCGACTTCACGATCGACAGGCTCACGCGAGCACCTCCACTCGCCCGTCCGACGGGCGCCTCATCAGTACGCGGGCCGCGACCGAGAGTATTCCTCCGACGGCCTCGGTCGCCACCCCTCGGGATGAGCAATTCGCGGATGAGGGCGCACCAAGTCGCCCTAATCCGGACTTTTCACTTCTTGTTCACCCAACGATCAGCTGCCGCTGACGCGTCGCCGACCCAGGGTAGCCGTCTCCCGCCGGCACCGCCCGGCACCCGAACTTCCTGGCGTGGCCCGCCCCGCTACCGCCCGCGGGTTGCCCGTCCTGCCTAGCATCGGCCCGGAGAACGGGCGCCACGACGAAAGGACGATCGATGATCAGGAGACTCGCCGCGCTGGCCGGTGTCGGCGCGTTGCTGGCCCTCGTGCTGGCCTGCGGCTTCGGCGGCGGTGACGATGACGACGACGATGACGACGACTTCGCGCGCGGCGTGACCGCGGTGGTCACGCTCCGCTGACGCACGGCGAGGGCCCAGCCCGGTGACCGGGCTCGCCGCGCGCCCGCGCGGGTTTGCGGAGGCGTCCGGTTGGGCACAGGCGGAACGAGCGAGCCATGACGCGCCGGTGAGACGTCGAAGTCCGAAGTGGCCGCCGGCTTCGGCCCGAGGAGGTAACCCACCATGTTCGGTACCAATCTGCTGGATCGTCGCAGCAAGCCCGAGCGGATCGCGGACCAGGCGTGGCAGAACCTGGTCTCGGCGGTCAGCTCCGCGGGCGACAGCGTCCGCGACACCGCCCGATCGGCCCGCCGCGGCGGTTCCGGCCTCGCCGACGAGGCCGGCGACCTGGTGGGCTCCGCGGCGGACGAGGCGCGCCGCCGGGCCACCCTGGCCTTCGACGCGCTCGCCGGCCGCCGCCCCGCGCTGCCCTGGACTCTGTTGATCGGCGCCGCGCTGGTCGGCGCGGCGATCGGTTGGGCCGCCGGCACCGCCGCGCGGGCCGCCGGCAGCCGGGACGACCGGGCGGCGGACGACATCGAGTTCGTCGACGTGGACCGTCCCAACTCCCCCGTCGGCCTCGACGGCTGACTCACCCCGACCTACGGGCACCCCGCGGGCCCCGGTCGACCCCTGAGGGTCGGCCGGGGCCCGCGCCTTGCCTCCCGGACAGGGCACAGCCACCCGGGTCGGGTGAGGGCCGCTCACCCCCGCCCGCGCCAGGATCGGTCCCGGCGGGCCCGTGTGCACAGGCAGCTATCCCGTGAGGAGTGACAGATGGCCATCGAGACGATCACCCGTACCGACCAGGACATCCAGTCCGCCGTCCTCGACGAGCTGACCTGGGAACCCCGGGTGCGACCGCACGAGATCGGCGTGACCGTCTCCGAGGGCGTGGTCACGCTGACCGGTCGGGTCGACAGCTACGCCAAGAAGTGGGCCGCCGAACGGGCGGCGCACCGGGTCGCCCGCGTCCGGGCGGTCGCCAACGACCTCGCGGTACGCATCGGCACCGGCGCCGAACGCGCCGACCCGGACATCGCGGCGGCGGCGGGGCACGCGCTGGAGTGGGACGCCTTCGTCCCGCTGGAGCAGCTCGACGTGACGGTCTCGCAGGGCTGGGTGACGCTGCACGGCGAGGTGGACTGGGAGTACCAGCGCCGCGCCGCCGAACGGGCGGTGGCCCGGCTGACCGGCGTACGCGGGGTCAGCAACGGCATCACCGTCCGCCCCGCCATCCGGCCGGACGGGCACGCCCTGGCCGCCCGGATCGTCGACGCGCTGGCCCGCAACCGGGCCACCGAGGCGGAACGGATCACCGTCCGGGTGCACGGCGACACGGTGGTGCTCGGCGGGCTGGTCCACTCGATGCCGGAGCGGGCGGAGGTGGAACGCACCGCCTGGTGTGCCCCGGGCATCCGGGAGGTGCAGAACCACATCGCGGTCGCCCCCGTGCTGGCCTGAGCCGCCGTGCCCCGGTCGGCCCCCGACCCCGGCGGCGAGGCCTCCGACGTGGCCCGACGGGCACGCGGGCCGAACCACCCGGGCGGGGTGAGCCGCCCTCACCCCGCCCCGGGCCAGCCTGGGAGACATGACTGATCCGAAGGGGTCGACCCGTGCCGGGCGCGCCGCGCCCGGGTCCCGCCCGCCGGCCACCCGGCCCGGCGCCGCACGCCTCCGGCGGGCGGACGACGGCCGGCTGCTCGCGCCGGAGCGCCTCGGCACGGATCGGCGGGTGACGACCGGATGACCACACCACTGCAGGTCACCGCCCGCCTACGGACCCCGGTGACCGAGCACGACCACGTCCGCGGGCCGGTGGACGCGCCGGTGACGATCGTCGAGTACGGCGACTTCCAGTGCCGGTTCTGCGGGGCCGCGTACCAGAACCTGCGGGAGGTGCTACGGCAGCGCGCCGAGACGGTGCGGCTGGCGTACCGGCACTTCCCGATCACCAACATGCACCCGTACGCCGAGCACGCCGCCGAGGCCAGCGAGGCGGCCGGGCGGCGGGGACGGTTCTGGGCGATGCACGACTGGCTCTACGAGCACCAGGACCAGCTCGACCCGGTGCACCTGTCGCTCGGCGTCGCGCAGCTCGGCCTGCCCGCCGACGAGGTCAACGCGGAGGTGGAGCGGCAGGCGCACGGCGACCGGGTACGGCGGGACTTCGTCGGCGGCATCCGCAGCGGCGTCGAGGCCAGCCCGACGCTGTTCGTCAACGGGGTCCGCCACGACGCCGGCTACGACCTCGCGGACCTCCTGGCCGCGGTCGACGCCGCCGCCAACCCCTGACCCACCCGCCCACGCGGACCAGGCCAGCCTCCCAGTCAGATCAGGTGGAGGTCGCGGGCGCGGCGGACGGCTTCGCGGCGGCGGGTGGCGTCGAGCTTGCGGTAGATGTTGCGCACGTGGGTCTTGACCGTGTTGACCGACAGGGACAACTCGGCGGCGATCTCCACGTTGGACAGGATGCTCTGCAGATAGCGCAGGATGGTCAGCTCACGCTCGGTCAGCGGCTCGTCCAGCGCCGCCGGGCGCTGGTCCGCCGAAGTCCGGTCGGGCGGCGTGTCGGCGCCCCGGACCAGGTCGCTGACGGTCGGCCAGTGGGCGGTGCCCGCGTCGAGGTGGGCGGCGAGCAGGTCCCGGACCCCGGGTTCGGCTCGGGTGAACGCCCGCCGGAATCCCTCCGGGCCCGCCAGGTCGAGGGCCCGCTCCAGCACCCGTCCGGCCCGCCGGTCGTCGCCCGCCCGCCGCGCCAGCACCGCGTCCAGCACCGCCGCGTCCAGGCGTACGGGCAGCGGCCAGTCGGCCGCCCCGGGCGCCTCCCAGTCGGGCAGCACATACCCGGCGGCGCGCGGGTCGCCGGCGCGCAGCTCCACCCGGGCCAGCGCGATCGCCAGCGGCGGGTCGGCCCCGTCCCGGACCCGGTCGGCGAGCAGGTGCCGGGCCGTGTCCAGGTCGCCCCGGATGCCGCGCAGGTCCGCCTCGGCGGCCAGCAGCCAGGACGCCAGCTCGGCGGCCCGCGGCCGGTCGGCCAGCCGCTCCCGGGCCTCGGCCAGCGCCCGGTGCGCACCGGGCAGGTCGCCGGCGTCCCGCAGCAGGCCCGCCCGGCACAGCGCCGCCGTCGCCGCCACGGTCGGCTCGCCCGTGGCCGGCGCGGCCAGCGCCAGGTGCGCCTCCGCCTCCTCGGGTTGGTCGCGGTGCAGCGCGACCAGGGCCAGCGCCAGGTACCCGTGCGCACAGTCCTCCCGGCACGACCAGCCCCGGCACGGCGGCATGGCCAGGGCGTCCCGGGCCAGCGCCTCGGCGGTCCGCAGCTCGCCCCGCACGGCGTGCAGGAGCGCCGCCCGGCTGGCGCACACCAGCTCGGTACGCGGCCGCCCCGCGTCCCGGGCCGCCGCCAGCGCCCGGGCGAAGGCGGACCCGGCGGCGGCCAGGTCGCCGTCGGCCAGGTCGGCCAGCCCGAGCGCGGTGCCGGCGACGGCACGCACGTCGGCGTCCTCGACGGCGTCGCCGCGCGGCTCGACCGGCAGTGCCGGCCCCGGGGCGAGCGGCCAGGCGGCGGTTCCCAGCCGCTCCCGGCCGGTCGGGGACACACCGGTCGGCCCGCCCGTCGCGGACACGCCGGTCGGGCCGCCGATGAGCCCGCCCGTTGTCGGCACGCCGGTCGTGGGCACACCGGTCGGGGATGCGTCCGTCGCGGGAGCGCCGGTCGCCGGTCGCGAGGACGGAACCGTCGAGTCCGGCGCGGGGCGGCCGGCGAGCAGCCGGGCGGCGGCGGCGCGTACCGCCTCGGGGTCGCCGGCCAACCGGGCCAGGGTGACCTCCAGCGCGGCAACCAGCCGACGGAACCGGTCCCGGCGCGGCGCCGGCAGCGACCGGGCGGCGTCCACGGCGGCGCGCAGGTGCCCGGTGGCCGCGGTCGCGTCCCCGGCCCCGGCGCGCTCGGCGGCGCAGGCGAGCGCCAGCTCCGGGTCGCGCCGCACGGCCTCCGGCGGCGGGGGGGCGGGCGCCGGTCCCCCGGGCTCGTCCCGGTCGTACGGGACCAGCTCCGGCCAGCGGGTGACGAACAGCTCGGTGGCCCGGTCCCAGTCCCCGCCGGCCAGCGCGTGCCGCAGCCCGTCGGCGGGCCGCCCGTTGTCGGCGTACCAGCCGGCCGCCCGCAGGTGCAGGTCGCGCAGCTCGTCGGCGGGCAGCCGGCCCAGCTCGGCCCGCAGCAGGTCGGCCAGCAGCGGGTGGCAGCGGTACCAGGGCGGGCGGCTGTCGTCGCTGCGGAGCAGCCCGCCGTCGCCGGCCAGGGCCGCCAACGCCTGCTCGCCGTCGGCCCGCCCGGTGAGCGCGTCGACGAGCCCGGCGCAGACCGCGTCGGCCACGGCGGAACGCCGCAGCACGTCCCGGGCCTCCGGCGCCAGCCCGGCCAGCACCTCCTCGCGCAGGTAACCGGCGACATCCGGCTGGTCGCCGCCGAACTGCTCGGCCCAGCGGGCCGGGTCGGGCTGCCCGCGCAGCGCCAGCGACGCGAACCGCAGCGCCGCCGGCCAGCCGCCGGTCCGCTCCCGCAGCCGGCGCACCCCGGCCGCCGGCAGCGTCACCCCGTGCGCGGTCAGCAGGTCGGCAACCTCGTCGCCGGTGAAGGCCAGCTCCTCGGGACCGATCTCGGTCAGCTCCCCGGCCAGCCGCAGCCGGTGCACGGCCAGCGGCAGCCCGCCACGCGCGCCGACCACCAGCCGCAGCCGCTGCTCGGCGTGGCGCAGCAGGAAGTCCAGCCCGGTCAGCGCCGCCGGGTCGGTGATCCGGTGCAGGTCGTCCAGGACCAGCAGCACCGGCCGTTCCCGGGCCGCGAGGGCCGCGGCCAGCACCTCCAGCTGGTCGGGGCGGGGCGAGCGGTCGGGCACGGGCGGACCCGGCGCGTCGTCGGCGGGATCGGCGGCCGCGCGCAGCGCCGCCGCCAGGTAGGACCAGAGCCGGTCCCCGTCGTCGCCGGCCTCCACCGACACCCACGCCGGCAACGGCCGGACGGGCCCCGCCGGGGCTTCCGCCGCGCCGAAGTCGCCGGGGCTCGCGCCGGACGCCACCGTGTCCCGGGCGCCCTCGGCCGCGGCCGTCACCGGCCCCTCCCCCGTCCGGCCCGGGTGGCACCCGGCCTCCCCGGCAGCCCGGAACCAGGAGGCGAGCAGCGTCGTCTTGCCCCACCCCGCCGGGGCGCAGACCAGGGTGACCGGGCCGGCCGTCCCCGCGTCCAGCGCCCGCAGCAGCCGGGGCCGCAACAGCAGCGGCTCCGGCGGCGCGGCCGGGCTCAGCCGGGACGCCAGCAGCGGCGCCCCCGCCGGCCCGCCCGCGACCGCGACGACCCCGGTGTCCCGTACGTGCTCCGACATCCGGCCCCACCCCCACGGACGCGTCCACTCCCCAGGCCATGCGGCGGGCGGTTACCCGGCCGGGCCCGGTTCACCCCTTCGGGGGGAGCCTGCGTCACCCGGGCCACGGCGACCCTGGTGGCACGCGGGCGACCGGCCGCGCCCGACGGCGCGCGACCCGGGGGGCCGGTGGGACGGAGGACACCGAGGTGGACGCGCGAGGACGGAGGGACCGGTGGGACGCATCGCGGGGATGGCCGGAGCCGGGCTCGCCCTCGCCACGGCGGCCGGGGCGGCGCTGCGGGCGCTGGCCGTACGCCGGCAGGGACGGACCTGTCCCCGTGCGGCCGGAGCCGACCCGCGGCCCGCGCGCTGGCAGGTGGTGACCGTCGACCGCGCGCCCGGCGAGGTGCTGCCCGGCGGACGCTGGCCGGAGCCCCTGCGCCGGCTCGGCGGCGCGGTGCAGGTGGAGCTGCGCCCGGCGCCCGGCTGCCGGGGCACGGAACTGGCCGCGCGGCCGCTGGCCGGCGCGACCCCCACCGGACTCGCCGCCCACCTCGTCGGCGACGATCCGGGGCTGCTGATCCGCCAGGCGCTGCGGGAGGTCAAGCAGCTCGCCGAGACCGGCGAGGTGCTCCGCGCGGACCGCTCCGCCGTCGACCGACCGGCGTCGTGGGTGGCAGACTCGGCGGATGCGTGAGCAGCGGGCGTACGACGTCGTCCTGTTCGGGGCCACCGGCTTCACGGGCGGGCTGACCGCCGAGTACCTCGCCCGCCACGTCCCACCCGGGTTGCGCTGGGCCCTCGCCGGGCGCAACCCCGGCAAGCTCGCCGCCGTCCGGGACCGGCTGGCCGCGATCGACCCGTCCCTGGCCGGGCTGCCCCTGCTCACCGCGGACGTCACCGATGCCGCCTCGCTGCGGGCGGTGGCCGAGAGCGCCCGGGTGGTGGCCACCACCGTCGGCCCGTACGTCCACCACGGGGAGCCGCTCGTCGCCGCCTGCGCCCGCGCCGGCACCGACTACCTGGACATCACCGGCGAACCGGAGTTCGTCGACCTGATGTACGTGCGCCACCACGACGAGGCGGTGCGCACCGGGGCGCGGCTGGTGCACGCCTGCGGCTTCGACTCGGTCCCGCACGACCTGGGCGTCTGGTTCACGCTCAGGCACCTGCCGGCCGGCGTGCCGATCACCGTCGACGGCTTCGTCCGGGCGGGCGGGCGGTTCTCCGCCGGCACGTACCACTCGGCGCTGCTCGCCTTCTCCCGGCGGGCCGAGACGTCCCGGGCGGCGCGCGAGCGCCGGCAGGTCGAGCCGCGCCCGACGGGGCGGCGGGCCCGCGCGGTGCCCGGGCGGGTCGGCCGCGACAGGGCGCTGGGCATGTGGACGGTGCCGCTGCCGACCATCGACCCGCAGGTGGTACGCCGCTCCGCCGCCGCCCGCCCCGAGTACGGCCCGGACTTCCGCTACCGGCACTTCGCCGCCGTGAAGCGGCTACCCACGGTGCTGGCGGGCGCGGTCGGGCTGGGTGGCCTGGTCGGCCTGGTGCAGCTGCCGCCGGCCCGGCGCTGGCTGCTCGGCCGGCTCGCCGCCGGGCAGGGGCCGACGCCGCGGCAGCGGGCGAAGTCCTGGTTCCGGGTCCGGTTCGTCGGCACCGGCGGCGGCCGGCGCGTGCTGACCGAGGTGGCCGGCGGCGACCCCGGGTACGACGAGACGGCGAAGATGCTCGCCGAGTCCGCGCTCTGCCTGGCCACCGACGACCTGCCGGCCACCTCGGGCCAGGTCACGCCGGTGACCGCGATGGGCGACGCGCTGCTGGACCGGCTGGTGCGGGCCGGGATGACGTTCCGGGTGCTCGACGAGCCCCGCTGACCCGTGGGCCCCGACCGACCGGCCGACGTGACCGGCGACGAGGCCGGACACGACCGGCGGCCCGGGCGGTCGGTGGCTTGACCCTCGACCAGGTTGAGACGACAGGATCACCGCCGTGGAGAGCGACCTGCGCAGCATCGGCGAGCTGGCCCGGGCCAGCGGGCTGACCGTGAGCGCCCTGCGGTTCTACGACTCGGCCGGGGTGCTGACCCCCGCCCGGGTCGACCCGGTCACCGGCTACCGCTGGTACACCGGCGACCAGGTGGCGCCCGCCCGGCTGGTGGCCGGGCTGCGCCGGGTCGGCATGCCGGTGGCCGAGATCGCCGCCGCGCTGCGGTCCGCGCCCGCCGAGGTGCACCGCCTGCTGGACGCGCACCTGCGCCGCCTGGAGGACGGCCTCGCCGACGCCCGCCGCGAACTCTCCCGGATCCGTACGCTGATCGATCCCGAGGAGCGCCCCATGGCCACCCGCCTCGTCCTGTCCCGTGTCGACCTGGCCGCCGCCGTGGACGCGGTCCGCTTCGCGGTCGGCACCGACCCCGACCTGCCGGTGCTGACCGGCGTGCTGTTCGACGCCGACGGCGACGGCGTACGGCTGGTGGCGACCGACCGGCACCGGATGGCCCTGGCCCGGGCGGCCGGCCGGGTCGACGGGCCGCCGGCGCGGGTGCTCGCCCCCGTCGCCTTCGTCGACGAGGCGCGGGCCCTGCTCGACACGGGCGCGGGGAGCAACCTCGAGGCACACCTGACCGTGGCCGGCGGCACGATCTCGGTCTCCGTCGCCGGCCGTACGGTCGACGCCGCCGTCCTGCCGTACGACTTCCCGGACTACGCCCGCCTGCTGCGCGCCGCCCCCGGCGACGGGCCGGCGCACCGGCTGACGGTCGACGCCGCCGCCCTGCGGTCGGCCCTGACCAGCGCCGACGCCCCCGTCGTCAGCCGGCGGCACGACGGCGCCCCGCTCGCCGTGACCGTGCTCGGGCCGGACGGCCGGGGCGGGGTGCGGCTGCTCGGGGCCGACGAGCTGGCCGGGAAGGAGGACGCGTTCCGGGTCGGCGTCAACGGCGACTACCTGCTCCAGGCCCTCGACGCCGCCGGCCCGGGGCAGTTGCTGCTGGAGCTGGACGGCCCGATCGCGCCGCTGGCCGTCCGCCGTCCCGACGACGCCGACGCCTTCTCCATCCTGATGCCGATCCGGCTCTGAGGTGTAAGGAAGGGTCCCTTGCAATCGCCTGGCGATTGCAAGGGACCCTTCCTTACACGAGGGCGAGCACGTCGGGCTCGCGGGTCGCGCCGCGCGGGGCGGTCGTGGGGGCGGCGGGCGGTGTCCGGCCCGGCCCGGGGCGCGACCGGGCCGCGACGGTAGCATCGGTGGGTCCACCTGACGTCCGGACGGAGGCGTACGGAGCAGCATGCTCGACATGGAGTTGATCCGGAAGGATCGCGAGGCGGTGGAGACCGCGCTGGCGAAGCGACTGGATCCCGCCGAGGTCACCCGCGCCCTGGACGAGATCCAGCGGCTCGACCAGGAACGCCGTGCCCTGATCAGTGGGATCGACGCCGAACGGCAGCGCCGCAAGGCCGAGGCGCGCGCTTACGCGCAGGCGAAGCGGGCCGGCACCGAGCCGCAGGTGACCGCCCCGGAGGCCGAGCGCAAGCAGCTCGCCGAGCTGGAGAGTCAGCTCGACGAGGTGCAGACCCGGCTGCGCGACCGGATGAGCGAGCTGCCCAACCTCCCGGCCGACGACGTGGTCGGCGGCGGCAAGGAGGCGAACCGGGTCGTCAAGACCTTCGGTGCGCCGCCGGCCATCGAGAAGGTCCGCGACCACGTGGAGCTGAGCCGCGCGCTGGGTCTGGTCGACCACGAGCGCGGCGTGAAGCTCGGCGGCTCCGGCTTCTGGATGTACACGGGCCTGGGCGCCCGGCTGGAGTGGGCGCTGGTCAACTGGTTGATCGAGCGGAACATCGAGGCCGGCTACGAGTTCCTGCTCCCGCCGCACCTGCTGCTGGACACCGCCGGCTTCGCCGCCGGCCAGTTCCCCAAGTTCTACGACGACGTCTACCACCTGGACCGGCAGTCCGCGCCGCGCGGGCAGTTCCTGCTGCCCACGGCGGAGACCGCGATCCTCGGGGCGTTCCAGGACGAGATCCTGGACACCGCGAAGCTGCCGCTGAGGGTGTTCGCCTACACCCCGTGCTACCGGCGCGAGGCGGCCGGCTCACACTCGGACGAGCGCGGCACGGTGCGGGGCCACCAGTTCAACAAGGTGGAGATCTTCCAGTTCACCCTGCCCGAGCAGGCCGACGCCGCGCTGGAGGCGATGGTCGGCCACGCGGAGAGCCTGGTCGAGGCGCTGGGCCTGCACTACCAGCGCACCCTGCTGTCGGCCGGCGACGCCAGCGCCGCGATGCGGAAGACCCTCGACATCGAGGTGTGGATGCCGAGCACGGGCAAGTACAAGGAGGTCTCGTCGGTCTCCTGGGGCGGCGACTACCAGGCCCGCCGGGCGGCCATCCGCTACCGGGAGCCGGGCGGCAAGCAGACCCGCTTCGTGCACACCCTCAACGGGTCGGCGCTGGCCACCAGCCGCCTGTTCCCGGCCATCCTGGAGCAGTTCCAGCAGCCCGACGGCTCGGTGCTGGTGCCGGAGGTGCTCCGCGACCGGTTGGGCACCGACCGCCTCACCCCGACCCGCTGACCTTCGGCCCTCGCCCCCGCCTCGCGTCTGCCGCGGGCGGGGGCGACTCGGCCGTGGCGAGCCGCGGTGCCGCCCGCACGGACGACGCGGCTGCCCTTCACTTCACGACAACACAGTGACGCATGTGCATACGTTGACAGTCACTGCAACGCGCTTGTAATCTTTCGGAAACTTTCAGACCGGGCTGCAACTTTCCGGCAGCATCGGGCCCTCCCCCGGCCCGCCGCCGCCCCGCCCCCGCACCCCGTCAGGAGTCCTCCGATGCAGAGACGTCGACGTCTGTCGGCGATCGTCGCCCTCGGCGTGATCGCGGGCCTGATCGTCCCCACCGCCGCGACGGCGCCCCCGGCGGCTGCGGCCCCGGCCGGCAGCAAGAAGGTCATCGCCAACCTCTTCGAGTGGAACTGGGCCTCGGTGGCGACCGAGTGCGGGACCACCCTCGGCCCCAGGGGCTACGGCTGGGTCCAGGTCTCCCCGCCCCAGGAACACGTCCGGGGCTCGCAGTGGTGGCTGGCCTACCAGCCGGTCAGCTACCGGATCGAGTCCCGCAAGGGCACCCGCGCCCAGTTCAAGTCGATGGTCGACGCCTGCCACGCCGCCGGGGTGAAGGTGATCGTGGACGTGGTGGTCAACCACATGTCCGGGCAGGACAACGGCGGCACCGGCTGGGCCGGCTCGTCGTACGGCCACTACGACTACCCCGGGATCTACCAGACCCAGGACTTCCACCACTGCGGTCGCAACGGCGGCGACGACATCGCCAACTACAACGACCGCTGGGAGGTGCAGAACTGCGAGCTGGTCAACCTCGCCGACCTGAAGACCGAGTCGGACTACGTCCGGACGCGGATCGCCGGCTACCTCAACGACCTGCTCTCGCTCGGCGTCGACGGCTTCCGGATGGACGCCAGCAAGCACATGCCGGCCGCCGACATCGCCGCCATCAAGGGCAAGCTGTCCCGCCCGGCGTACCTGGTGCAGGAGGTCATCCACGGGGCCGGCGAGCCGATCCAGCCGGGTGAGTACACCGGCAACGGCGACGTGCACGAGTTCCGCTACGGCAAGGACCTGGCCCGGGTCTTCCGCTCCGAGAAGCTCGCCTACCTGCGCAACTTCGGCGAGGGCTGGGGGCACCTGCCCAGCGGCTCGGCGGCGGTCTTCGTGGACAACCACGACACCCAGCGCGACGTGGGCGGCGTGCTGACCTACCGCGACCGGGGCATCTACGCGCTGGCCAACGCGTTCATGCTCGGCTGGCCGTACGGCTCCCCGACGGTCATGTCGAGCTACACGTTCAGCCAGCGCGACCAGGGCCCGCCCTCGGACGGCTCGGGCCGGACCCTGGACACCACCTGCTACTCCGGCTGGGAGTGCGAGCACCGCTGGCCGGTGATCGCCAACATGGTCGGCTTCCGCAACGCCACCGAGGGCGCCGGCGTCGCCAACTGGTACGACAACGGCAACAACCACATCGCCTTCAGCCGCGCCGGCAAGGGCTATCTGACGGTCAACGACGAGGACCACGCGATCACCGGCCGGTCCTACCACGCCGGGCTGCCGGCCGGCCGCTACTGCGACGTCATCCACGGCACCTTCGCCAACGGCACGTGCAGCGGGCCGGTGATCACTGTGGACGGCAACGGCTGGTTCGCCGCGAACATACCCGCCCACGACGCCGTCGCCATCCACGTCGGCGCCCGGCTCAGCTGACCCGCCACCCCACCGACGGCCCCCGCCCCCGGTCGACTTTCCGGCCAGGGCGGGGGCTTCGTCGCCCCCCACCCGTTACAGTGACTTTGTGCGTTTTGACCGAATGATCCGGCGACGGGCGGGCCTGCTGGCCGTCGCCGTGGGCGTACCCCTGCTGCTGGCGGCCGTCGGGGCCACGGGCTGGGCACTGACCCCCGACCGCACGCCCTCCGCACCTCCGGTCGTCGCGCCGCCCACGCCGACCGTCGCCGCGCCGAGCAGCGCGGCCCCGACGCCGGAGCGGGTGCCCGTCGCCGCGCCCGCGCCCGACGACCTGCCGGTGGTCGACTACGACCCGGCGCCCACCGGATTCCCGGCCGACCCGGACACCCTGGACACCACGCCGCTGACCGAGGGCCTGCACCCGACCCGCGAGATCGCCGCCTACACCGCCCCCGGCGGGCGGCCGCTGGCCTTCCTCGCCCCCACCATCAACGGCGTCGAGCTGACCATGCCGATCGCCCAGCGGCGCGCCGGCTGGACGGCCGTGCTGCTCCCCTCGGCCAACCGCACCCTCGCCTGGCTGCCGCCCGGCGGCTTCACCACCGTGCCGCTGCGCGACCAACTCGTGATCGAGCGCAGGCCGCACCGGCTGACCTGGTACCGCGCCGGCCAGGCCGTCCAGTCCTGGGAGATCAGCCTCGGCCAGCGCGGCCAGGAGACCCCGCTGGGCCGGACCTTCGTCCTCGGCCGCACCCCGCCGCCGCAGGACGTGTACGGGGGCGTGGACATCTTCGCCCTCGGCGCGGTGCCCGACGACCCGGAGTCGGTGCCGGCCAGCCTGCGCGGGGCGCACATCGGCATACACAGCTGGTACCACGACGGCGAGCTGGGCAAGAAGACCACCAACGGCTGCATCCGGCTGACCAAGAGCGGACAGCGGAAACTGCTGGCCGAGGTGCGCCCCGGCACCGAGGTGGTGGTGGTCGACGAGCTGCCCACCCCACCCCCGACGGCCTGACGGCATCGACGCCGCCCGCACCGAACGCAACCGTCCGGACGAGCGCTTCCGGTAGCAGAAGTTCACCACTGCCTGATTCCGACCCTGTCAGCTCGGGGCCTGCCGTACCTGCGTCCAGAGGCCCGAGCCGACAGCTCACTCGGTGTGGAGCACCTCGGCGATCGTGAGCCGGGCCGCGCCGCGGGCCGGGACCAGTGCACCGAGGAGCGCGATCACGACGCCAGCGAGGGCCATGAGCGCGAGCGTCGGCGCCTGCCACACCTCCAGCACCGAGTGTGGGATGGCGATCCGGGCCGCGTCGGCGGCGGTCGGCACGATGTACCTGTGCGCGACGATCCCCAGGGGGATGCCGAGCACACCGCCGGCCGCGCCGACGACGGCCATCGACGTCAGCACCATCGTGACGACCTGGCGTGGCGTCATCCCGATCGACTTGAGCATGCCGAGGTCGCGGCGGCGTTCTCGGACGTTGAGCACGACCGTGTTGAAGACGCCGAGGGCCGCGACGGTGGACAGCAGTAGCGAGAGCACCGACGAGAAGCCGATCACGGTCACCGCGAAGTCGCTGAGCTGGGAGGTGTCCCACGCGTCGATCCCCGGGTCGGCCGCTTTGACCGCGGCGACGTACGCCGCGACGTTGCCACCGGTCTTGAGCTGGACCTGGTAGTACACCTCGTGTGGTTTGACGGCGCGGTCCGGTGCGAGTTCGGTGAGGACGCGCCAGTCCACGAACATGCCGGGCGGTCCGGGCGCGCCGTCCATCGTCTCGCCGATCACGGTCAGCACCGTCCGCCGTCCGCCGAGTTCCAGGGTGAGCTTGTCTCCGACGTTCAGTCCGCGCTCACGCATGAGTTCCGATGGCACGACTGTCTCGTGCACCCGCGTCATCCAGCGTCCGGCGGTGAGCTCGTCCTGGTACCCCATCGACGAGTAGTCACCGCGGACGAAGTTGACGGTCAGCGGCTGGGTCTGCCCGAGGGCGGGGACCGGCAGTCTGAAGACGGGGGTGACCCGGGCGACGTCCGGCAGCCCGCGCAGCAGCTGCTCGACCTGGGCGTCGGTCCGAGTGGTGGTGGCCTGCGGCCCCGTGGGCGGCAGCTGACCTTCGGGGGCGATCCGCGTCCGGCCGTCTGACGGCCGGACCCCGATCTGTCCCGAGGCCCGGTCTTCGATCGTGGAGATCCGGGTCAACGTGTCGGCCAACCCGGTCGCGAACGTCACGGTGGTCACGCCGAGCAGGACGGCCACGACGGTGAAGGCGGTCCGGCCCGGTCGCGCGAACGGCAGGCCCAGCCCGAGGGTGACCGGACGCGACAGCCGGACACCGGCGAGCCAGCGCTGGATCCGCGTCCCATGCCCGGTCCGTGGGGAGCTGCCGGCGCTGATCGCCTCGGCGGCTGACAGCCGGTGTGCCCGGACGGCGGGCACGAACGCCGCCAGGGCGACGAGTGCCGGCACGCCGCCCAGCCCGGCGGCCCAGATCCAGACGCCGACGTTGATGCCGACGTCGAGTCCGAGGCCCTGGAACCCGTCGCTCAGCAGCGGCTGGGCGGCGAGGGCGCCGACGACGGTGCCAAGGACACAGCCGATGAGGGAGGGTACCGACACCATGACGAGGTAGACGGCGACAACCTGGCGTGGTGTGAATCCGAGCGCCTTGAGGATCCCGATGTGCCGGAAGCTGGAAACGACCGCGCCGCTGACCACGTTGCCCACGATGACGACCGCGACGATCAGTCCGAGCATGCCGAACGTGGCGAGGAACGGCACGTACACGCCGATGTCCGAGGCGACCTTCTCCTTGACGACGAGATACGGCTGCGCGGCGATCAGCGCGCCCGCCGGCAGGCTGGCCGTGACGGCGGCCAGGTCGGCGTGGACAGCGGGCTTCGTCGACACGTCACCGGTGAACCGGTAGAGCATCTGGGCCGACGTGGGGTGCAGCGCGGTCATCTGTTCCGGTGACACCCAGGCGTCAGCGGTCTGGCTGAGACTGTGAGCCCGGCCGACGACGGTGTACCGCTTGCCGCCGAGGGTCATTTCTCCGCTGTCCGGCGGGAATCCCCTTGGGTCGGCGCCGGGATCGGGCTGGTTGAGGACGATCTCGCCGGGGGCTGTGGGCCAGCGCCCCTGCCAGAGGTTGAGACGGTCCACCGAGCCGCCCGGGTCGGCGCGCCCCACGACGGTCAGCGGACCCCGTGGGCCCGGCCCGCCGCCCTCGGTAAGGTCGAGCGTTACCTGCCCGAACGGTCCCGCCGCGGCCGCCACGCCGGTTCGCTGGCCGGTGAGCTGCGCGTCGTTGACCTTGGCGAGGTCGTACACGGCGATCGCGTGTGGCCCCTGCTGCCTGGCGAAGGCGCGGTCGAACGGCGCCGAGGACGCCTCGAGCAGCGCCAGCGCCACGACGATCGTCGTGGTGGAGAGCAGGACGACCAGGCCGATGACGAACGTCTGCACCCGGCGTCGCCGGACTGCGGCCCGCGAGGCCCGCCACACGGCACTCATGCGCGTTCCAGACTGCGTTCGCGGGTGATCCGCCCGTCGGCCAGTTCGACCACACGGCTGGCACACCGCGTCGCGAGCCGCTCGTCGTGGGTAACGATGAGCAGGGTCTGTCCGATTTGGTTGAGGTCCAGCAGCAGGTCCATCACCTGCTCGCCGGAGCGGCTGTCCAGGGCACCGGTCGGCTCGTCAGCGAGCAGCAGTGCCGGGCGGTTCATCAGGGCCCGGGCCACCGCGACGCGCTGGCGCTCGCCGCCACTGAGAGCCGCCGGATACGCGTTACGCCGGTCGGCGATGCCGAGTTCGTCGAGCAGTTCCATGGCCCGCTTGCGTGCCGGGCCCGCCTTGGTACCGGTCAGCTGGGCGGCGAGCGCCACGTTGTCGATCGTCGACAGGTCGTCGAGCAGGTTGAAGAACTGGAAGATCATGCCGATCCGGTGCCGCCGGAACAGCGCCAGCTTCGTTTCGTTCAGCCGGCCCAGCTCCTCGTCATGAACGCGCACCGACCCGGATGTCGGCCGGTCCAACCCGGCGATCATGTTCAGCATGGTGGACTTGCCGCAGCCCGACGGGCCCATCACCGCCACCGCCTCACCGGTGCGGATCTCGAGCGACACGCCGTCGAGGGCGGTCGTGTCGCCGTACTCTTTGCGGACTTTGTCCAGCCGCACGACGCAGGTGTCAGTGGTCATGGCAGCACGCTATGGCCGCGGGTAGCGCCCGGCCGTCGGTCCCGGGATGTAAACCGTCGGGGCTGTCATCCCAGGGATGTACCCGGCTGGACACCGGGGATGATGTGGCGCCGATCCGCGTTTGCGAAGATTCTTGGGTGGGATTGGGGGCGGTGTGGCTGGTCGGCGCGCTCGTCGCAGCCTGCGCGACCGCGGTATGGCTCGGTATCGCACTTGGCCGGGCCCGGCGCGAGCACCGTCGGGCGCTGGAGGAGCGGGGCTGGCTCCTTGAACGGGAGCGGGAGAGCGCGGCCCGGACCGCGGTCGACGCCGAACGTGCCCGCATCGCCCGGGAGCTGCACGACATCGTCAGCCACAACGTGAGCCTCATGATCGTGCAGGCCGCCGCCGCACGCGAGGTGCTCGCGACCATGCCCGAGGAGGCCGCAGCGGCGCTGTCGGCAGTGGAAGGCGCCGGAAGGACCACGATGACCGAGCTGCGGCATCTGCTCGGTCTGCTGGCACCCCCGGCGGACGGCGCCGATGGCACGGACGGAGCCGATCTGGCACCGCAGCCCAGCCTGAGCAGGCTCAGCCCATTGATCGACCGAATCGCGTTCGCCGGCCTGCCGGCAGAGGTGCGCATCTCCGGTGAGCCCCGGCCACTGCCGTCCGGGATCGACGTCACCGCATACCGCATCGTCCAAGAGGCACTGACGAACGCGCTGAAGCACGGCGCCGGAGGCAAGGCGGAGGTGACGATCCGCTACGCCGAGCACTCACTGCGGGTGGAGGTGCTCACCACGGGCCCCAGCGTGCTGACGGGCGACCAGCCTGCCCCGCGCGCCGGAGACGGCGCCGGGCGAGGATTGCTGGGGCTGCGACAGCGCGTCGCGGTCTACGGTGGCGATCTCGACGCCCGCCGGCGGCTCGGCGGCGGATACCGGGTCCGCGCCCGCATCCCGGTGGAGCACCCGTGAAGGCCCAGCCCGCCCCTGCCAGGCCGCCCGGGCCGGCGCCCTTGCCCTCGCCGCGTGTGCTCATCGCCGACGACCAGGAGCTGATCCGCACCGGCTTCCGGCTGATCCTCACCGCCCGCGGCATCGACGTGGTCGGCGAGGCCGCTGACGGCGTCGAGGCGGTGGCGGCCGAGCGGCGGCTGCGCCCCGACGTCGTGCTCATGGACATCCGCATGCCGACGATGGACGGGCTCGAGGCAACCCGACGCATCCTGGAGTACGGCCCCCGCTGCCGGGTGCTCATGCTCACCACCTTCGACCTCGACCGCTACGTCTACGCCGCCCTGGCACTTGGCGCCAGCGGCTTCCTCCTGAAGGACGTCACCGCCGACCACCTCGCCGCCGCCGTACGCCTCGTCGACACCGGCGACGCCCTCCTCGCGCCCTCGATAACCCGGCGGCTCGTCCAGCGCTTCGCCGGCGCGGACCGATCGGCCGGCGACGGACCCACCCCCGCCATCCACCGGGATCTCGCCGCGCTGACGCCGCGCGAGCTGGAAGTGCTGACTCTCCTCGGCCGCGGTCTCTCCAACACCGAACTGGCCCAGGCGCTGACCCTGAGCGAGGCGACGGTGAAGACCCACGTGGCGCGGATCTTCGCCAAACTCGCCCTTCGCGACCGTGCGCAGGCGGTCGTCCTGGCCTACGAGACCGGCCTCGTCACGCCCGCCGACACCTGATCATGCCCCGCGCGTGTGGGACGTACGGCGTGGTCGGAAACGGTCGCTATCGGCGGGCCTGCGGGCCTCGATATCAAGGCGGCGCCCGCACCGCCAAGGACGCACAGCGTGCGCGGTGACTGCTGAGTGGCTGCCGAGCGACACGGAGCCACCGTCCTGCACTACGACGGCGACCTTGACCTGATCACCGCGATTACCGGCCAGCCCACGACCTGGGTGGTTCCGGCCGGCACCGCCGACTGACGCGGAGCAGCCACCCTACTCGGCGTCAACCGCCCCCGGTGCAGAGCGGCACGTCGGGGATGGTCTGCGAGCGTTTCACGATGTCCCACAGGAACTCGCTCTCCAGGTCGGCCTTGAACTTGGGCCGGCCGGGAAGGCGATCACCGATGAGCTTCCCCAACTCGCCGTCGATGTTGATGCCCATGCCGAAGCCGCCCTTGATGACCAGGTCGACCCGGGTGCACCGGGCCAGCGGAGCGCCGAACGCCGAGCCGTTGGTCACCCCCGCCGCGAACCGGAACTTCGCGTACGGGCCGGCGGACGCCCCGGGCACCCCGAAGCCCAGCGAGAACTTGAACTCCGGCGCGATCACGAGCCCGCTCGGGCCGAGCGTGATGCCGCTGATCGAGTCCATCATGCTCGTGATGACGCTGAACGTGGGCACCAGCGGCGTGCCCGACTGCATGCCGAGCGCTCCCACCAGCCCCCACTTGCCGGACGCGGTGAGCGTCGAGTTCTTCCCGGTCAGCGCCGTCTCGACGACCAGCTTCACCTTGCCGACCAGCACCATCGGGAGGCCGTTGACCATGATCGGTTTGTTGAAGATCTCGGCCGGTACCTCGAGTTTCACCTTGGAGTTGCTGTCGGTGCCGCCGCCGAGCCCGGCCTGGAGCTTGACCTCCAGCGACTCGAGGCCGTGCAGGGCGACGACCGGGTTGGTGACCATGGTCCCGCCGGTCAGGGCGACGTCCGTGGCCAGCCGCAGCGTCTTGAAGCCGAGGGTGATGTCGGCGCCGAACTTCAGGTGACTGCCTTCCTTGCGGTACACCGAGACGGTCAGCCCCTTGGCGTCGAGCGCCGTCGTCACACCCCAGTCGTTGAGGGCGACGTCCAGCTTCTCCTTGGCCGGCGACGGCAGCTTCTGGTCCGACCCGGCGATCTTCCCGACCGGCTGTTGTGGCACCGTCACGGCGGCGAACCGGTGCGCCGCGGCTCCCGCGCGGAGGCCCGGCTCGCGGACGACGCCCGCGCCGCCGGCCGTGGCGAACACGGTCGTCGACTGCCGCGCGCCCCGGTCGGGCATGCTGACCGGTCGCAGGTCGGTGTCGGCCCGATCCGGGGTCGCGACGGTGCCGGGCAGGTCCGGGATCTCCTGGATGCCGATGCTGTCGGTGCCGATGTCCGCGACGTCGATCGCGGCGTCGACCTTGATCCGGCCGTCGCGGATGACCTCCTGCGGCTGCACCGGCACGAGCGTGACCGCGACGTCGCCGCCGACCCGCTCCTTCGCCGCGACCCGGCCGACCGCCCGCGAGGTCAGGAACATGACCTCACCCACGTCGAGGTCGCCCAGGCCGCGCACGCCGCCGTCGATCGTCCAGACCAACCCGTCGCCGCTCACCGACCGGACGGCCGCCGCGCCGCCGTCGACCACGACCACGTCCGGCTGGTACGTGAACCCGGACGGATCCTTCGCCGGGGACTGGCCGTAGCGGGCCGTCAACTCGGGCGACTCCCCGGCAGTCGAGGTGCCGCCCGGGGTGGACGAGCAGCCGACGAGCGCCACGCAGCAGGTGATCGCGAGCGCGACGCGGGCCCTGGTGGCGCCGCGACCCGGCGCAGCCGGGAACAGTCGAAGCGTCATGCCGCGACGCTAGGCGCTGGCGCGCGCCGCGTAATCGGTCGTTTCCCTATCCTTCGAGCCCCTGATCAGCGGGGACGCTGCTCCCCCGCGTCTGTGAGCTGTCGGCGCCGGATTCTCCGGCCGGACCCACCGTCGGCACGTCGACCGGCGGAAGCTGGCGCGGCAGAGGCTGGCGCGGCTGTCCGGCCAGCTTCCGCCACAGGAACTCACACGTCAGCGCCCAGATGAAGGCGCGCTGCTCGCTGTTCGACGCCGCGCCGTGCCCGCCTTCGACGTTCTCGTAGTAGGACACGTCGTGGCCGTGCTCGCGCAGCCGGGCGGCCATCTTGCGGGCGTGCCCGGGATGCACCCGGTCGTCGCGGGTCGAGGTGATCAGCAGGACCGGCGGGTACGCCGACCCGCCACTGACGTTGTGGTACGGCGAGTATTCCCGCAGGTAGGCCCAGTCGGCCGGCTCGTCCGGGTCGCCGTACTCGGCCATCCACGAGGCGCCGGCCAGCAGCCGGTGGTAGCGCCGCATGTCCAGCACCGGCACGCTCGCGGCGACCGCGCCGAAGAGCGACGGACAGCGGGTCAGCATGACCCCCATGAGCAGCCCGCCGTTGCTGCCGCCCTCGATGCCGAGCTGCGCCGGCGTGGTGATCCCGCGTGTCACCAGCTCGGCCGCCACCGCCGCGAAGTCCTCGTACGCCCGGAGTCGGTTCTCCCGCAGCGCGGCGCGGTGCCACCGCGGGCCGTACTCCCCGCCGCCCCGGATGTTCGCCACCACGTAGGTGCCGCCCCGGGCCAGCCATCCCCGGCCGATGATTCCGCTGTAGTGCGGGGTCTGGGAGATCTCATACCCGCCGTACCCGGTGAGCAGCGTCGGCCCGGCGGGTGCCTGCGGATCCCCCACCACGAAGTACGGCACCCGCGTGCCGTCGGCCGAGGTGGCGAAGAACTGGCGCACCGTCAGGCCCTCCGCGTCGAAGAACGCCGGCTCCCGCTTGAGGGTCTCGACCGGGCCGCCGACGTGGCCGAGCCGAAGCGTCGCCGGCCGGAGGAACCCCTCGGAGGCGAGCAGGTAGGCGTCGCTGTGGTCCGGGTCGGTCCGCACGATCCCGCTGTGGTCGAACTCCGGCACCCCCGCGAGCGGCTCCCGCCGCCACCCCGTCCCGTCCGGCGTCAGCACCTCCAGCCGGCTCCGCACGTCGGTGAGGGTGGCCAGGATCAGGTGGTTGCGCGTCCAGGAGTGGTCGCTCAGCGCCGTGCGGTCGTCCGGTCGGAAGAGCACCGCCAGCTCGCGCTCCCCGGCGAGGAACGCGTCGAACCGGGTCACCAGCAGGGCGCCCGCGGAATGGGTCGTCCCGCCGACCGCCCACGGCGAGCGCAGCCGGATCAGCAGCCACTCCCGGCGTACGTCCCACTGGGCGTCCTCCGGCACGGGGATCCGGATCCGCTCGCCGGCCGCCGTCAGCAGGTAGTTCTCCGTGCGGTAGAAGTCCAGGCTGCGGCCCACGAAGTCGCGCTCGAACCCGGGCGTCGGGTCGTGCGAGGCGTACACGGCGACGTCGTCCGCGGAACCCTCGTAGACGACATCGGCCTCGCTCAGCGGCGTGCCCCGCCGCCACCGTCGGACGGTGCGCGGATGGCCGGAGGCGGTCAGCGAACCGGGCCCGAAGTCGGTGCCGACGTAGACGTGATCCGCGTCGATCCAGCAGACGTCGCTCTTGGCCTCGGGCAGCGTGAAGCCGTCCTCGACGAAGGCACGGCGGGCCAGGTCGAACTCGCGCACCACGACCGCGTCCGCGCCGCCGCGGGACAGGCTGACCAGACAGCGCCGGTAGTCGGGCCGCAGAACCGTCACCCCGCTCCAGACCCAGTTCTCGCCCTCCTCGGCGGCCAACGCGTCGACGTCGAGCAGCACATCCCACTCCGGCTCGGGCCGGCGGTACTCGTCGAGCGTGGTCCGCCGCCACACCCCGCGCGGGTGCGCCGCGTCGGTCCAGAAGCCGTAGTAGAAGCCGTCCCCACGCCACCCGGGATAGGGAATGCGGTCCTCGGCGTCGAGCACCTGCCGTAATTCGGCCCGCAGCGCGGCGAACGCCTCGCCGCCGGTCAACGCGGCGACGGTCTCCGCGTTGCGGTCCCGCACCCACCGGACCGCGTCCGCCCCACCAAGATCTTCCAGCCAGAGGTACGGATCGTCGCTCTCAAGGGTCAGGCCCGCCACCCTCGCAACTATCCCGACGAGCGACCCTCATCCATGCCCAGATGTCGGCATGGCGACTCAAGCCATCCAGGGGTGTGACGTGGGGCCTTCCGCCCCTGTCCCCGGACCGGCGTCGACATCGAGGATCTTCATCCCCTGGGGCACCGGCCCCTTCGGTGCTCAGCACCGGCCCGTCGGCGGCGGCGGGCGACCCGGGGAAGCCGGGGCACCCGCCCAACGCCACCAGAGCGGTCAGAGTTCCTGCACCCAGTACCCGGTGACGTCCATCCAGCCGTTGCCGGCCGCGCCGTACTTTTCAACGCATGGAAGCCCTTTTCGGGGGTAGTCCCGAGGCATGAGGGCGAGTTTCCGGCTCGGCCGGATCGCGGGCGTGCCGGTCGGGGTCAACTGGAGCGTCCTGGTCATCTTCGTGCTGATCGCCTGGGCGCTGTCGGCCAACCAGTTCCCCCGGGCCTACCCGGACCGGCCCGTGGCCGCGTACGTCCTCGCGGGGCTCGCCGCGGCGGTCGTCTTCTTCCTCGGCCTGCTCGCCCACGAGGTCTCCCACGCGATCGTCGCCAAGCGCAACGGGCTGGAGGTCGGCAGCATCACGCTGTGGCTCTTCGGCGGGGTGGCCGAGCTGCGCGGCGAGGCGCCCAACCCGGGCGCGGAGCTGCGCATCTCCGGCGTCGGCCCGCTGGTGAGCCTTCTGATCGGGTTCTTCTTCGGCGCGATCGCGGTGGTGCTCTCCCTGGCCGGGGTCGACGGGCTGCCGCTCGGCGCGCTGGCGTGGCTGGCCGGCATCAACGTGCTGCTGGCGGTCTTCAACGTGCTCCCCGCCGCCCCCCTGGACGGCGGGCGGCTGCTGCGCGCGGCGGTCTGGAAGGCGACCGGCGACCGGACGAAGGCGTCGGTCGTCGCCGCCCGGGCCGGCTGGGTGCTCGGCGCGCTGCTGATCGGCCTGGGGCTGTGGCAGTTCCTGGCCGGGGTCGGCTTCGGCGGGCTGTGGCTGGCCCTGATCGGCTGGTTCCTGATCGGCGCCGCCGGCATGGAGGAGCGGCAGGCCCGGATGGGCAGCGCGCTGCGGGGGATACACGTGGCCGACGTGATGACGCCGCAGCCGCAGACCGCGTCGGGGCAGATGACCGTGGCCGACTTCGTCGACCACTACCTCTTCGCGTACCGGCACACGGCGCTACCGCTGACCGAGGACGACCGGCCCGTCGGCCTGGTCACCCTCGACCGGGTCCGCGGCATCCCGGCGGACCGCCGGGCCGCCACCACGCTGGCCGAGGTGGCCTGCCGCGCCGACGAACTGGTGCTGGCGCGGCCGGAGGAGCCGCTCAACGACCTGCTGCCCCGGCTCAGCGAGTGCGCCGACGGGCGGGCGCTGGTGGTGACCGACGGACGGCTGGTCGGGATCGTCTCGCCGAGCGACATCAGCCGTGCGGTGCAGCGCGGCAGCCTGCGCGAGCAGATGGCCGGCCGACCCGGCGGCTGACCGGAGGAGGCGCCGGCCCGCATCTGAGGCCTGACCGAGGGCGTCGACGCCTGACCAACGGTGTCCGGGGCCGGTACCGACGGCGTCGGGGACGCTAGTCCCGGGGGAGGTAGCGGTCCAGCAGGTCGGTGCGGAACGTGCCGGCCGGGTCGAGCCGGCGCACCAGGTCGAGGAAGT
Organism: Micromonospora sp. NPDC047730; assembly: GCF_043204765.1. Lineage (NCBI taxonomy): Bacteria > Bacillati > Actinomycetota > Actinomycetes > Micromonosporales > Micromonosporaceae > Micromonospora > Micromonospora sp. NPDC047730. Next base: position 379,270 of record NZ_JBIDCU010000005.1, read on the forward strand.
CGGCGTACCGGGGCCAGGCCGCGGCGACCGCCGCCGGGGCGAGCCCGAAGACCTTGCCCCAGTGCGGGCGCGGCGCGAACGGCGCAAGCCGCTGCTCCACCGCCGTCACCACCGGCAACACCGCCGCCGGGTCGGCGATCCAGGTGAAGTGCACGGCGAGGCTGTCCCGCCCGTGGTTCGGGCTGAGCCAGAGCCCGTCGGCCGCCACCGCCCGCAGCTCGCAGACCTGGAGCACCGGCGCGATCAGGTGCGCGACCGGCGCCAACGCGGCCAGCACGGCCGCCCCCGCGCCGCGCGGTACGTGGTACTCCGACTGGAGTTCGTCGCCGCTGCTCGGGGTGAACCCGAGCTGGAAGTGCGGCAGCCGCTCGTGCCACGGCCCGGGCACGCCGAGCTGCGGGGTGCAGTGCTCCGCCGGCATGCCGGGCACCGGATGTCGCGGCGCGTCGGCCGCCGTCGTGCCCAGCCAGTCCGCCGGGGGCGGGGCCGCGTCCGCGCGCTGCTTCAGCCACACCTCCCGCAGCCGCGGCCCCCGGAAGTCGGTGAAGACGCTGACGCTGTACGCCGAGGCGAACGCCGCGTCCAGCGCTTCGGGGGGCAGGCCGAGGCGGACATACTGGCGCAGGTCGTACGCGGGCACCACGTCGAGGGTGAGCCGGGTGACCACGCCCAGCGCGCCGAGCGAGACGACCATCCCGGCGACCGTGTCCCCGTCCGCCGCCCGGTCGACGGTCAGCACATCGCCGTCGGCCGTCACCAGCTCCAGCCCGGCGACGGACGTGGCCAGGTTGCCGACCGTCTCGCCCGAGCCGTGGGTGCCGGTGGCCACCGCCCCGCCCACCGAGATGTGCGGCAGGGAGGCGAGGTTGGCCAGGGCGTACCCCCGCTCGTGCAGCCGGGCGGCAAGGTCCCCGTACCGCATGGCGGCCGGCACGGTGATGGTCCGGCGGTCCGGGTCCAGCGCGACGGTCGCGGGCATCCCGGCCAGCGAGACCAGGTCACCGGCGGTGTCCCCCAGCCGGTTGAAGGAGTGCCCGGTGCCGACCGCCCGGACGCGGTCGCTGCCCGCCACCAGCCGGCGCAGCTCGTCGAGCGACGACGGCCGGTGGCGCCGGCGGGCGGCGTAGCGGACGTTGCCCGCCCAGTTGGCGCCCGGCACCGCCCGGCCGGTCGCGTCGCCGGTCGTACCGCCGGGCGGGGCGGCGTCGCCCCGGGGGCGCGGCGGGCCGTCCGTCCGGGCCGCCCCGGCGCCGTCGAGTTCCACGTCGATCTCCCTGCCCGTGGCCGTGGTCGTCGGGGTGCGTCGCCCGTGGACGGGTGCCCGTCGGTCGGCGACGGTTACCACCGCCGTCGTCGGGGAACCCTACGCCGATGAGCAGCTACCGCGACCCCACCCCGCGGGGCGACGTGTCCCCCTCGCCGGAGGAGGTCGACCCGACCGGTACCGGGCCGGCCCCGTCGAGCGCGCCGCCGGCCGGGGCACACCCGGTGGGCACGACGCCCGGGCCCCGACCGACGCCCGCGCCCCCGCCCGCGCCGCACCCGGTGCCCCATCCAGGGCCGGCGCCCCGGGCCGGGCAGCCGGCCGCGCGGGCCTGACGGCCGCCGGACCGAGGCCGGTCCGAAGCCGCACGGCCCCGTATCGCCTGGACGGCTACCCGGACCGCCGGACGGCTAGCCGGATCGCCGCGCGGCTCAGAGCTGGGGCATCACCTCGGCCGCGACCAGCTCCAGGTGATCCAGGTCGGCCAGGTCGAGCACCTGGAGGTAGAGCCGCTCGCTGCCGGTCTCCGCGTACCGGCCGATCTTGTCGACGACCTCGGCGGGGGTGCCGGCCAGGCCGTTGGCGCGCAGCTCGTCGGGCTCCCGGCCGATGGCGGCGGCCCGCCGGGCCACCTCGGCGTCGTCCCGGCCGCAGCAGAGCACCAGCGCGTTGGACCAGCACAGCTCGGCCGGGTCCCGGCCGGCCTCCGCGCAGGCGTCCCGGACCCGCCCGAACTGGGCGGCCGAGTCCTCGACCGAGGCGAACGGCAGGTTGAACTCGTCGGCGTAGCGGGCGGCCAGGCGGGGCGTCCGCTTCGGGCCCATGCCGCCGAGCAGGATCGGCGGGCGCGGGTCCTGCACCGGCTTCGGCAGGGCCGGCGAGTCGCTGACCGGGTAGTACGTCCCGGCGAAGTCGAACGTCTTGCCCGGCGGCGTCGCCCAGAGCCCGGTGATGACGGCAAGCTGCTCCTCCAGCCGGTCGAAGCGCTCCCCGAGCGACGGGAAGGGGATCCCGTACGCGGTGTGCTCCTCGGCGTACCAGCCGGTGCCGATGCCCAGCTCGACCCGGCCGCCGCTCATCTGGTCGACCTGCGCCACCGTGATGGCCAGCGGGCCGGGCAGCCGGAAGGTGGCGGCGGTCATCAGCGTGCCCAGCCGGATCCGCCGGGTGTCCCGGGCCAGTCCGGCGAGGGTGGTCCACGCGTCCGTCGGGCCGGGGTCGCCGCTCACCGAGCCCATCTTCAGGTAGTGGTCGGAGCGGAAGAAGGCGCCGTAGCCGGCGTCCTCCGCGCAGCGGGCCACGGCGAGCAGGTCGTCGTAGGTCGCGCCCTGCTGGGGTTCGGTGAAGATCCGCAGTTCCATGGCCCGAGCATAGGGAGCCCGCCCGGCCCCCGCCGGAGCTCGCCCCGGTGGCCGCCGCGGGCTGGCACCTCTGCCTCGACGTCGCCGCGCACCTGCTCGACGGCGACCCGGTAGGCCGGTCCGGGGCGCGGAGGCGATGGAGTTCGGCTGGCCGGCCCTGCGCGACGCGTACGCCGTCCGCCTCGACGGGGCTCAGAGCTGACCGAGGCCGGCCTGCCGGGCGCGCTGGATCGCCTGGCCCCGGTCGGCGACCTGGAGCTTCGTGAGCACGTTGGACAGGTGGTTGCGGACGGTCTTCGGGCTGAGCGTCAACCGCCGTGCGATCACCACGTTGCTCAGGCCCTGGGCGACGAGGTCGAGCACCTCGCGCTCCCGGTCGGTCAGCTCGGGAAACGGCACCGGGCCGGCCGCCCGGGCGCCGGCCAGGAAGCCCACCGCCCGGGCGGCGACCGCCGGGCCGAGCAGCACCTCGCCGTTGGCCACCGCCCGGACCGCCCGTTCCACCTCCCCCGGCGCGGCCCCCTTGAGCAGGTAGCCGCGGGCGCCGGCGCGCAGCGCCGCGAAGACGGAGTCGTCGTCGTCCAGCATGGTGACCACGAGCACCCCGATCCCGGGGTGCCGCCCGACGATCTCCCGGGTCGCCTCCACCCCGGACCGGCCGCCCAGGTGCAGGTCCATGACCATGACGTCCGGGCGCAGGGTGTCGGCCACCCGCAGGGCCTCGTCGGCGTCTGCGGCCTCGCCGACCACCCGCAGGCCGGCGGTGCTCGCGAGCAGCGCGGTCATGCCGAGGCGGAAGACCGGATGGTCGTCCACCACCGCGACCCGGATCACCCCGCCGTCCGTCCCGGTCACCGCGCCACCGCCCGTCCCGGTCACCGGGCCACCCCCACCGTCCGGCCCACAGCCAGGCCACCCCCACCATCGGTCCCGGTCACGACGCCGCCCCGACCGTCCGGCCCGCAGCCAGGTCGACGACCGTCCGGTCGCCCGGGCCCGGCGACGCCGCGCCGTCGGGCGTCGACACCACCGACGCTCGGCCTGGGTGCGACGGTGTCGTCGCTGGTCCTGCCTCGCGCGACGACACCGCGACGTGCGATGGGCTCGTCGGGCTCGTGCCGGCGGTGCCCGCGCCCTCCAGCGGCCACGGCGCACGGTCCGGGGGCCGCTCCGCCGGGGCGCGGGTGGGCACGGCGCACCGGTCGGCGGGCACCCGGACGGTGACCAGGGTGCCCCCGGCCGGCCCTGGGCCGACCGCGCACGTCCCGCCCACCCCCTCGGCCCGCTCGCGCATCGACAGCATGCCGACGCCGGGCGGTGCCCCCGGCGGGATCCCGGCCCCGTCGTCGGCGACGGTGAGCGTGAGGCCCGCCTCGTCCACGGTCAGCGCGATGCGGCAGGTCCGGGCGGCGGCGTGCCGGTGCGCGTTGCGCAGCGCCTCGGCCACGATGCCGTACACGGCGGTGGCCACCGGCTCGGGCAGCGGCAGCGGGGCCGCGTCGACCTCGACCAGGAGCGGCGCGCCGTCGTACCGCCGGGCCAGCTCGTGCACGGCCGGCACCAGGCCCCGCTCGCCGAGCACCGGCGGCAGCAGACCCCGGGCGAGGTCGCGGACCTGCTCGACGCTCTGGTCCATCTCGTCGCGCAGCCGGTCCAGCAGCCGGCCGGCCGCGTCCGGGTCGACGGCGAGCAGGTTCCGGGCGGCCTGCACGCCGAGCGCCACCCCGGCCAGCGCCGGCCCGAGGCCGTCGTGCAGGTCCCGGCGCAGCTTGCGCCGCTCGGAGTCGCGGGCCTCGGCCAGCCGGGCCCGGGACGCGGCCAGCGCGCCGCTGGTCGCGGCGAGGCTCGCCGCGGAGGAGACCAGCGGCACCAGGTCGAGCAGCGCGGCCCGGGTGCGCCCGTCCAGCCGCTCCCCCGCCCGGGCCCACGCGGTGAGCCGGCCCACCTCGCGCTCCCCCCGGCGCAGCGGCAGCACCAGCGGCGCGCCGGGCGGCCCGGCCGACTCGGCCCGCGCGGAGCAGCCCTCGGGCCCGTCCACCTCGATGGCGCAGGCGCCGAGACGCAACAGGTCGGTCAGGCTGCGCGCCACCTCGGTGAGCACGTCGGCCGCGTCCCCGGTCGCGCTGATGCGGTGCCCGACGCGGCGCACCACGCGCAGCGGCTCGGCCGCCGCGCCGTGGATCAGCCTGTCCACCCGGCGCTGCACCCGGATCCGGCCCGGCTGCACGCCGATCGCGACCAGCGCCGTGACGAGCGCCCCGGGCACCGCCGGGGTGGCCGGCAGCAGCGCGTCCAGCACCGACACCCCCAGCACGTACGCGGCGACCAGCAGGAACGTCATGAGGAACCAGACCAGGGTGCGGCGGACGGCGATCTCGATGCCCCACAGCCGCTGCCGGAGCACCACCGCCAGCACGGCGGCCGGGAAGAACGCCTGCGAGGCGAGCATCGCGACGGGGGCCGCCTCGTCGGGCACCGGGCGGGCCCAGCCCTCGGGGAGGGCCACCGGCGCGAAGCTCAGGGCGAGCAGCAGCGTGCCGACGGCCAGCCAGCCCAGCCCCACGCGCTCGGCGGGCGCGCCCCGGCGACGGCGGGTGGCGACCCCGGCGGCGGTGAGCAGCCCGAGCGCGGGGACGGCCACCAGCAGGGCCGGCTGCACCCGCTCGATGAACTCCGCCCACCCGGCGCTGGCGATCGGCAGCGGCGCGCCCGACCCGCTCGCGTCCGGGCCGGGCCAGGTGAGCTGGAACGACACGTAGCCGGCGACGACCACGGCGCCGGCCAGTACCGCCGCCCGGGCCGGCCGCGGCAGCCGCCCCTCCCGGACCAGCCAGGGCAGCACCACGATCAGCGAGAGCATCCCCGGTGCCCAGGCCCAGTGCCGGGCCGAGGTGAGCAGCACCGGGTCGGGCAGCCCGGGGTGCACCCCGAGCAGGTCGACGTACTGGGCGCTGAGCGCGGCGAACCCGCCGCCGAGCCCGGTGGCGGCGAGCAGCCAGGCGACCGGGTGGCCCCGGCGCAGCAGGATCAGCCAGGCCACCACGCCGTAGACGGCGCAGTCGGTGAAGTCGACCAGGAAGTAGAGCTGGGACAGCCCCCAGGGCCGGCGGGCGAGCACCCAGCAGACGGCGGTGGCGACGAAGAGCAGCGCACAGCCGACGAGGACGAGCCAGGCGGCGACCGGGTGCCGGCGGTCGCCGTGGGTCACCGCGGGCGGGGGCTGCTGGACCGACATGCCGAGAATCCTGGCAGTCGCGGGGCCGGTTGGTGATCCCCCGACGTTCCAGTGCGAATGTCGGTCCGGCGACAGTCGCCTGGAGTGCGGGCCGGTTCGCCCCGGCCGGGTGGACGTCGCGCGGCGCGGGATGTCCCGGGCATCCGGTGCCGGTGTCCCTGGCCCCCGGGTCGCCGACGGGTCCACCGTGGTGGGTGGGCCACGACGCGAGGAGGAAGCCATGGAGGAGCGGCACCGGGACCGGCTGGTCGGGGCGGTGGACGCGCTGGTCCCGGAGGTGTCCCGGCGGGCCGGGGAGATCGAGGCGGCACGGGCGCTCCCCGCCGACCTGCTCGACGCGCTCCGGGCGGCCGGCTGTTTCCGGATGTTCGTCCCCCGCAGCCACGGCGGGTACGAGGCGGACCTGCGCACCGGGCTGCGGGTGCTGGAGACGCTGGCGCGGGCGGACGGCTCGACGGGGTGGACGGTGATGATCGGCGCGGAGACGCCGCACCTGCTGGCGATGCTGCCGCGCGACCGGTTCGACAAGCTCTACGCCGACGGGCCGGACGTGGTCGTCGCGGGCGGCTTCGCCCCGCAGGGGCGGGCCGAGCTGGCCGACGGCGGCTTCCAGGTCACCGGCCGGTGGGCGTACGCGAGCGGTGCGCGGCACGCCGACTGGATCTTCGGCAACTGCGTGCTGACCGGGGACGGCGAGCCGCTGCCCGGGCCGGCGGGGGCGCCGCCGGAGGTGCGTTCGATGCTCTTCCCGGCCTCCCGGTTCACGGTGCACGACACGTGGCACGCGCTGGGCCTGCGCGGCACCGGCAGCCACGACGTCGAGGTGGCCTCCGCGTTCTGCCCGGCGGAGGAGAGCTTCGACCTGTTCACCGGCGCGCCCTGTGTGCCGGGGCCGGGCTTCGTGGCACCGCTGGTCCACTTCGTCCTGCACCTCGGCGCGGTGGCGGTCGGCATCGCGCAGGGCGCGCTGGACGACATGGTCGCGCTGCTCGACGGCGGCCGGCAGCGCCTCTACGCCCGGCAGTCGCTGGCCGACTCGCCCGCCTTCCGCCTCCAACTCGGCCGCGCCGACCTCGACGTGCGAGCGGCGCGGGCGTTGCTGCGGGACCTCGCCGACGACCTCTGGGCGGCGTGCGCCACGGACCCGGCGGCAGTCCCCGGGCTGCACCCCCGGATCTCCGCCGCCCTGCCGTGGGTGACCGAGCGGGCCGCCGCCGCGGTCGACACCTGCTACCGGGCGGCCGGCGGCGGGGCGGCCCGGGACTCGTCCCCGCTCCAGCGGCGGTTCCGGGACATCCACACCTTCAGCCAGCACGCGGCGGCGGCCGAGGGCTGGCTCGGCAACAACGGCGCCCGGGTGCTCGGCCGGCCGGTGGAGCTGGCCTACTGACGCCGAGGGCGGGGCCGGCCGTGTCGCCCGACCGGCCCACCTTCATCCCCCGGCGAGGCGCGACCGAACGCCCCGGACGCCGCCCGAGCGTTCCGGGACACCGCGCGGCGACCCGGACGCCGCGCGGTGAACCCCCCGCGCGGCGAACCGGCAGCGCCCGTCCCGGTCGGCGACGACACGCACGTCACAGTTCCACGCCGACCGCAGTCGTCTGGCCGACGGAACGGCGGTCGGGTAGCGGACAGGACGCCGGCCACCTCGGCGTCGCACTGTTGTAGCAGGTGAGAGGCGTAAGGATGGCGGGCCACATCCCATTCCTCGGGTCCGGCGGGGACAGCACCGTCCCCGCCGACGCCGCCACCACCGAGCCCGGCCCCGCGACGGCCCCGGCGTAACGCAGCGCCGACCGGCCCGCGCACCGCGAGGCCGCGCTCCGGCAGCCACCGTCCCGGGCGCCAGGGCCGGTGCCGCCTCACCGACACCGACGTCACCCACTCCGGCGGCCGTCGGGCCGCGCGCGGCGACCCCGAGCCGAGCGCGGTCGGCGAGTCGTACCCCGGGCCGGCCCCCGGCCGCGTCGTCGCGTGCCCGGCGGCCGGCCGTCGCCCGACCCCGATCCCCCGCAGCCGGACCGGCCGTGACCACGCGCCGGAGCCGGCCCGGCGACCGAGCACGAGAGGAGCCGGCAATGGCCGCTCCCACCGCGACCGCATCCCTGAACGCCTCGACCTACTCGCCCGGCGACCAGATGACCCTGACGGTCACCTACGGCGACGCCGACACGAAGCCGGTGACCGTCACGATCGTGGTCACCGACGCGCAGGGCAACAGCAGCGCCCCGGTCAAGGTCACCGCCGTCATCGACCCGCTCACCGTCACCGTCACCGACGACTCCGGTCGCACCTGGACCCGGCTGTCGGACAACGGCTCGGTGGCCGTCTACCGGGCGGTGGCGTGATGCCCCGGGTCACCGTCACGGTGCGCGACAACGGCGGGCGCACCGCCACCGCCACCGCCGACTACACGATCGCCGCGCCGGTGCTGGGCGGCTACTACCTCTCCGGCGGCGCCGACCCGACGGCCGACATGGCCGGCGGGAACTTCCGCTCGTTGACCCAGTACCGCAGCCTCGCCGACGGCTACACCTTCCCCGGCTACCAGCGACCGTGGCTGATCACGCTGGGCAAGGCCGGGGTGCGGATGAACATGGTGCTGGAGCTGAAGCACTACGGCGCGCCCAACTTCGGGCCGCAGTCCTTCACCGTGGACGGCGTCGCCTACACCGTCCCGGCGCCCGCGATGACCATCCAGCAGCGGCCCGACATCACCTGGCCCCGGGCGTACGGCTACAGCCAGGTCCTCGCCGGGCACTGCGACGGCCTGCTCGCCCGTGCCCTGTCCCAGTACCGGACCATGGGGTTCGGGGTGAACATCCAGCTCGCCTCCGAACTGGACACCGACCACGAGTTCGGCACCACCGAGGCGGGTGTCAGCTACACCTGGGCCCAGTCGGACGCCCGGGCGGTGCAGGCGATGACGTACATCGTGAACTGGTTCAGGGCGCGGCAGCTTCCCGCCGGCACCACCTTCTCGGTGGGGGTGGGCGGCTTCGACCGGGGCTGCTACCAACGCACCCACCCCGAGGCGCTGATGGCGAAACTCGACTTCCTCCAGTGGAACGTCTACGCCACCAGCCCCACGCACACGGCGCTGGCCCGGTTCCGCCGGACGAAGGACTGGGCGGTGGCCGACCTCGGCCCGGTCGCGCTCTCCCGGCCGGTGATCATCGCCGAGTGGGGCGTACGGGTGGCGGAAATCCCGGACCAGGCGGCCTGGATCGCCACCGTGCCGGCCGCGATCGCCCAGCTCAACGCCGAGCGGGGGCCCCGGATCGTGTGCACCAACTACTTCAACTCCGGCTGGGGCACGCTGTCGCCGAAGTCGGTTGGGCTGGCCGCGCTGCGGGCCGCGTACGCCACCCGGCCGTACGTCTGACCGGCCCGGCGGCGTCGGGTCCCCACCCGGCGCCGCCGTCGGCAGGTCAGCGGGGTGGCGGCCCGAGCAACCGGGCGAGGGCGGCGAGCAGCTCCGGCGTGGGCTCGCTGCCCCGGTGGTGCGCGCGGACGGCGCTGCGGCAGGGCGTGTGCCGGACCCAGAACTCGGCGGTGGCGCCGGTCGCGTCCGCCACGGTCACAATGTCGAACGCGACCGGCGCCGGGTAGCCCGGCCAGTCGCCGCAGTCGCTGGCCGGCACCGACCGGGCGAAGGCCGCGTTGAGCACCGGCCGGAGCGCGTCCGCCCCGTCGCGCCGGGTCTCCCGGCGCACCAGCCGGGCGTTCCCGCCGTCCACCACGTACCGGCAGGCGGCCAACGCGACCAGCGGGGTCATCAGGACGGCGTCGGGCCCGGCCTGGTTGACCGCGATCCGGTCGGGTGGCCCGGGGTTCGAGGGGGTCAGTCGGACCCGGTCGACCGGCATGCTCGTCGGGCAGGCAGGGGTGGCGACGGTGGCCGGGTCGGTGGCCGCGGCGAGCTGCGCCCGGTACCGGTCCAGGAACGCGCCGAACAGCCGGCGGTCCAGCCTTCGGCCGTGGCTGGCGGTAACCGCGACCGCGCAGTTGTAGTCGGTCCACACGGTCACCGGCTCCCGGTCGGGGTAGCGCAGCACGTAGGCGGTCTCCTCGAACCGGCTCATCAGGGTGCACCGCAGCCCCGGGTCGGTCGGGTCGGCCACACGGGGCTGCCCGTCCGGCCCGGTCCGCGTCGGTGGCATCGCGTTGATCGGGGGCATCGCGTTGAGCAGCCCGACGATCTCGTCGACCCCGACGGTGAGCACCCGGGGGCCGACGCGGTCCGCCGCCCGCGGCCCGCCACCGACCGGCACCTGGCAGGCGGTGACCTCCAGCGCGCCCGCCGGCACCAGCGGCACGTCGTCGCCGTAGCGCACCGCCTCCAGATCCGGCCGACGGCGGATGTCGTCGGGGCAGGCGGCCGCGCCGACCAGCCCGTCGGTGGCGACCGACGCCGGCCGGCGGCCGCCCCCGTCGCCGGCGACGAGCTGCGGCACGCCGACCGTCAGCCCCACCGCCAGGACCAGGGCCGCCGCCGAGCCGGCGGCCAGCCGCCGCCGGCGCCGGCGGACCCGGGAGCCGACCGCCGCCAACCGGTCCGGCGGGGCCGCCAGCGGCGGTACGGCGTCGGCGAGCAGCCGCCGGACGTCGGAATCGTCAGAACTCATGGCACGACCTCCCGATCGGTGAACAACCGCAGATCCGGGTCGGCGCGCAGGCTGCGCAGGGCGCGCGAGGACTGCACCTTGACCGTGTTGACCGAACAGCCCAGCACCTGCGCGGTCCGCTCCACGGACAGGTCCTCGACGTACCGCAGCACCACGATCGCCCGCTGCTGGCGGCTGAGCCGGGCCAGCGCGCGGCGCACCGCGTCCCGGTCGGCCGACTCGCCGGCCACGTCGCCGGTCCCGCACGTCTCCGGCGTCGTGGCGGCCGGCACCTCGCCCCGCCACCGCCGCCGCCACCAGGAGGCGTACGTGGTGAAGAGCGCCCGTCGCAGGTAAGCCTCGGGATGCCCGCCGTGGACGATGCCGGGCCAGCGTCGCCAGGCGACCGCAAGCACGGTCTGGAGCAGGTCCTCCGCCCGGCCGGCGTCTCCGGTCAGCAGCCACGCCGAGCGCAGCAGGGCGCCGGACCGGGCCGCCACGAACTCGGCGAAGCCCTCCGGTGGCGGCGGGTGCGGGCTGTCGGACATGCGTACCTCCCGCCAGGTGAACGCGGTGGCCGCGCCGGGAGGTTAACGCGGGTCCGTGCCCTTCGTGGCGGCGGCCCGCACACCCGGTTGGTTGCGCATTCTCGGAACGGCCACCGGCGCGATCCGCGATTCCGGCCTGACCACCCTGGGCGGCCGACCGCGCCGAGCATCCGGCATCACCTTTGCGTGCGGGGCGGATCGCGGAGCGTCCACCGGGCGGCGAGGGGATCGGGATCGGTCGTACAGTGTGCGGACCATTCGATCGAGGAGGGTCCCGTGACCCAGCCGCCACCGGTGCCGGGGTCCCCGGAGACCGCCGGGGGGCCCGCGAGCGCCGACGGTGAGAACCCCGGGCCCGCGACGCCGTACCTGCTCGTCATGCCGCCCGTCGACGGTGCGCCGCCCAGCATGGTGTGGCCCGGGGCGGAGGGCACGCCCGCCTGGGCGATCCCGGTCAGCATCCCGGCGGGCACGCGCGGGTACGCCGTGTTCATCCCGCTGGTGCCGGCCGCCGCCCCGATGCCGACGGGCACGGACAACGACCCGGCCGCCGCTCCGTCGACGCCGACGGGCGCGGACACCGACCCGGCCGCCGTTCCGTCGACGCCGACGGGCGCGGACACCGGCCCGGCCGCCACCGCCCCGACGCCGGCGGGCACGGACGCCCGCCCGCCCGCCGTGCCGCAGCGGCAGGCGGACGGGGAGGTCCGGCCGGCCGTCGTGCCGAGGCAGGCGGGCCCGGAAACCCGACCAGCCCCGACGGCCGCCGCCGACGCGAAGGGCTCGCCGTCGGCCGTCGAGCCGGCGCCGGAGGCCCCGCGTGCGGCGACGGCGTCCTCCGCCGGAAACCCGTCGCCCTCCCCTGCCGGTCCGCCGCCCGCCGTCGCCACCCCGGCACCTGCGGCGGGCACGCCGCCCCAACCGGCCGCCGCGCCGGCACCCGTCGCCACACCCACGCCGGGCGCCGCCCCGCCATCGGCCGCCGCCCCGCACAAGGCGCCGTACGGGACCGGTACGCCGGCCGCGTGGCCGGCGCCGTCCTGGGGCTACCAGCCGCCGCCGGTCCGGCCGTCGTTCCTCGAGACGCGGTGGCCGGGCCCGAAGGCGGCGCGGGACCGCTCCGTGCCGGCCGCCGTCCTCGCCGGGGCGCTGGGGCTGGCGTGCTTCGTGCCGCTGACCCGCACCGGCATCGGCTGGTTCCTGGGCTGGCTCACCCTGACCGTCGCGGTGGTCGTCGCGGTCCGCCGCACCGGCGCCGACCTGCCCCGCGCCGAGCGCTGGGTCCGCGCCGGCTGGGCGGGGGCCGCGCTGGCGCTGCTCTCGGTCCTGGCCTTCCGTAACGCCTGGTGGCTGGTGACGTTCTGCGTCCTCGGCGCGCTCGGCTGCGCGACCCTCGCGATCGTGGGCGGCCGGCTCGTACGCTCGATCCTGTTCAGCCTGGTGGCGGCGCCGTTCGCGGCGCTGCGGGGGCTGCCGTGGGTGGGCGGCCACCTCCAGGCCCCGGCGAGCCCCGGCCTGGCCCGTCGCGTCGTCGGGTCCGCCGCAGCCACGGTGGCCGCGCTGGTCGTCTTCGGCGCGCTCCTCTCGTCGGCCGACGGCGCCTTCTCCGTGGTGCTCGACGGGCTCATCCCCGAGGTCGACGCCGGCGCGAGGTTCGAGTGGCTCTTCCTCGCCGGCATCGGGGGGCTGAGCGCGGTCGCCGCCGTCTACACGCTGGCCGCACCTCCCGACCTGTCGACGGTGGACCGGCCCGGCACGCCCCGCCTCGGCGTCCTGGAGTGGGCACCGGTCATCACCGCGCTGACACTGCTGTTCGGCGGTTTCGTGGCGGTGCAGTTCACCGTCCTGTTCGGCGGCGAGCGGCACGTGCTGCGCACCGCGGGCCTCAGCTACGCCGAGTACGCGCGCAGCGGGTTCTGGCAGCTCGTCGTCGTCACGATGCTGACGCTGGCGGTGCTCGCCGGGGTGGCCCGGTGGGCACGGCGGGAGCGCCCGGTGGAGCGCCACCTGCTCCGGATCCTGCTCGGCCTGCTCAGCGCGTTCGGCTTCGTCATCGTGGTGTCGGCGCTGTCCCGGATGTACACGTACCAGAAGGTCTACAGCTTCACCGGGGAACGTCTCTTCGTGATGGCGTTCGAGCTGCTGCTCGGCACCGTCTTCCTGATGATCCTGGCGGCCGGGATCCGGTGGCGGGGAGCCTGGATCCCCCGGCTGACCGTGGCGCTCGCCGTGGCGATGCTGCTGAGCCTGGCCGTGCTCAACCCCGAGGACTACGCGGCGCGCCGCAACATCGCCCGCTACGAGCAGACGGGGAAGATCGACGCCTGGTACCTGCGGGCGCTCTCGGCCGACGCGACACCCGCCCTGTCCGGCCTGCCGGACCCGGTGCGCCGCTGCACCCTGAGCTGGATCGCGGGCGACCTGGAGGAGCCGGACCCCTGGTACGCCTGGAACCTGGGCCGGGTCCGGGCGCGTCAGGCGCTCGACCGGGTCGGGCCGGGCGCCGTCGGCGGCACGCGCGACTGCAAGGCCGCCGACCAGTTCGACCTGCCCAAGAGCCGCCGGTGACGGACCCGACGCCCCCGCCTGGCCGGGGGCGTCGGGTCGGCCGGGTCACCAGGGCTCGGGGATGCTGATCGCCACGCAGCGCTGGGTGCCGGGAATCGGCTGGTAGCAGGCGGACGCCTCCAGGTTGTTGGTCAGGTCGGACCGGTGGAAGGACGTGCTGCCACCATTGACACAGGTGCCGCCGCTGGTGGTCACGCTGCCGGTGACCTTGGCCGTGGCGCAGCCGACCGTGCCGGCGGTCTTCTCCACCGTGTTCAGCGAGGAGCGCTGGTCCGCGTACTGGTGGGCGCCGTAGCCGGTCAGCCGCACGCCGGGACGGGTCACCGTGTACTGGAACGCCGTCGAGGTGTAGTACGACCAGCTCGCCCCGGTGCCCACGGTCCGCAGCTCCGGGTCGGCCGACGAGCCGGGGACGAACATGGCGAAACCCTTGTCATGGGTGGTCGTGCCCGGGATCATCCGGTAGACGATCACCAGGAGCCCCTGGCTGTAACTGCCGGTGGAATAGGTCAGGTAGCTGCCGTTTCCGCAGGTGGTCCGGTCGGCGATGTAGCCGACGCCGTTGGCGTAGAGCATCACCCGGGCGCAGCGGGAGTCGGCGGCGGTGTCCTCGATGGTGCCGACCGTCGTGCTGGTGCCCGAGTTGTCGGTGGCGTACCCGGTCAGCCGCACGCCCGGCAGGGTGCCGGCGTACTGGTAGGCGCTGGGGTGGTAGTAGCTCCACGAGGCCGACCAGCCGCTGCCGGACGGCAGCGCGAACGCGGGTGAGGCGGGCAGCAGGGCGGCGACCAGTGCGGTGGCCAGGGCCGCGACCAGCATCGCGCCGGTCGACCGCCATCGGGGGTGGGTCCTCATCGCTCCTCCGATCTCCACGACGGGCGGACACCCGGCGTCAGGATCAGGTTGACCGAGGATGCCGACCGCGAAGACGGCTCAGTCCCGAAGCGGACAGCCGGATCGACGTCACTCACCGCTGTCGGCGCTTGTCGGCGGTGGCGGTCGTCGCCAGAGCGGCGGCGCCCCCTGGGTCGACGGCCATCGCACGGGCCGGCCTACGACCGCCGGTACGACCGGCGCGACGAGCACGCGGACGCCCGCAGGCTCGCTCGGCGTCGCCGCCGTCCTGGCCCAGCAGGTCATGCTCCCGGAGCCGGCGGAAAACGTTGGATCACGGCGCGATCCAACGCGGATCATCGAGGCTCACACGACGTTCAACTCCTGCGCCGACGCGCAGGCCTTCGCAGCGGGTCGCTGGCTCTCATAGCTGCAACTACAGCCGAGACGACTCCACAGCACTTGAACCACTCTTGCTTCACGCCACAAGCGGCACCCACGCGCTCTATGCCGATCCGTCTATCCCGTGAGAACCTGAATCCCTCGCGTGATCGCACGACTACCTACGGCTACCTCAGCTGCTGGAGGTGCGCATGACCCAGATGTCGCTCTTCGGTCCAGGCGAAGCCGGACCTGACCCGAAGCCAGCCGACGACCGCACCGTTCGGCTACAGCTCCTGGTCACGGTGAAGGCTGCACCGAACCCCTCAGAGAAGTACGGAGAGACCGTCTGCGTGGCCGGGCTACGGACGGACGTACTGAGACCGACGTGGGTTCGCCTCTACCCGATCAACTTTCGACATCTGGACAGCGACGAGGCGTTCAAGAAGTACGACATCATCTCCGTCGACGCCAAACCGGCACGGCAGGATCAGCGGCGCGAGAGCTGGAAACCGATCATGGACCGGATCCAGAAAGAGCGCCATCTCGACGGCTGGAGATCGCGACAGCCGTTGCTTGACCCGGCTGTCGAGGATTCGATGTGTCGTCTCAACCGCGAGGCTCAGGACCACGCAGACGCGCAATCCCTGGCACTCGTGCGCCCCAAGGAGGTTCGCGCTCTCAAGGTCACGCCGCACCCTGGCTGGACCGATGACGAGCAGCGCAAGATCGAGGCTTACGCGAGTCAGCCGGACCTCTTCAGCGGCCGGAGCAGATCCCCGCTACAGGCGCCCCGCTTCAAGGCGGCGTACCACTACCGCTGCCACGAACGCGGGTGCAACGGACACAGGCAGCACGTCATCGACTGGGAGCTGGTAGCGCTACAGCGTCGGCTCGCTGGCTACTCGGACGCCGCGCTTCGGGATGCGCTGGAGGCCAAGTTTCTGGGGGAGATGTGCGCACAAGACCGTGACGTCGCCTTCTACGTCGGCAACCAGGCCAAGCGCGTTCACGTCTTCAGCGTGCTGGGCGTGTACTGGCCGAAACGATAGGCATCCGGTCTTCGAGTGCGCGCATCACGACCTGGCGGTGACACCGGCTCTCATCCGCCTCGAAGCAGAGCAGCGCCACCAGCTCGCGTTGCGCCGTCTCGGCGAGCGCGTCGAGCGCTGCCAGGGACTCAGCGTGGTGCAGCCGAGAGGCGTACACCGCACGGGCGGATCGCAACTCATCGGGGTTGCCACCGAATCCGGGGCGGTTTTCCTTCGGGTTGCCAAGTTCCCGGCGGTGCTCGTACGCGATGCCCTGTGCGGCGAGCGCCTGGCTGAGGGCCGACTTGCTGAAGCCGCGCTTGCGAGAGATTGGCGTCATTCGGACATCGACTAGACGCGTGACGCCCATGTCCGCGAGGCCGATCACGAACTCATCGATGGAGCGGCCCTCGTAGCCGACACCCAGGATACCGACCCGGTGACTTACAGCTAAGGTAACGCTCATCGGGACACCCTTTCATGACTCGCCTGCCAAGACCATCGGGACGGCCAAGAAATGTGCCGCCCTGCACAGCGACCCGCTAGACAGTTCCTACATCTCGCCGCGCTGACGCTTCGCGCGCCCGTTCGCTGTCCCCATGGAGACGACCGTAGCCGCTGGCTCGGTGAAGCCCCGCGTACTTCTGAACACGGGACGGGGCCGGTCCCCGGGCGGAGACCGGCCCCATCGAAGCCACGGTGGGGGTTACCGGACCACGACGACGTGGCTGGTCCGCGCGTACAGGAACGTCTGGTCACCGTCCCACTGCACGGTGTAGGTGTACTCCCCGGCCGCGCCTGGCGTGTCGGTGAAACGGAAGCTCCCGTCCTCGGCCGGGGTCACCGCGGGGAGGTAGACCGTGGTGATGTCCTCGCCGTTGACGGTGCGCCACACCGTCAGCGTGGTGCCCGGGGTGAGCGGCCGCCCGGGGGCCTCCAGCACGCCGCTGAATCGGAGCTGCCGGCCGGTGCTGGCCGTGCTCGGCCCGGTGAGGCTCAGCGTGGACGGCTGCCGGGCCACCTCGACGGTGGCCGTCGCCTGACTCCAGCGGAAGGCCGAGTTGCCGTCCCAGAGCACCTCGTAGTGGAGGGTCCCGCCGACCGGCGGCGTGTCGGTGATGCTGAAGGTGCCGTCCGTGGCGGTAGTCAGCGGGGCGCGCGTCACACTGGTTCCGTCCGGGTGCCGGCGTGTCACCACAAGCGGCTGCGCGCCGGGCGCCGACCCGTCGGACAGGGTGAGCTGGCCGGTCACGGTGAGCGGTACGAGTGCGGTCCCGGTGGCCGGGGCGGTCGCGCTCACCGAGGACGGCGCCAGGGTGGCACCCCGCAGCCGCCACAGCGTGTAGCGCCCGGTGGACATCTCCAGCAGCACGGTGAACGCGTCGGTGCCGGAGAAGGTGAGCGCGCCCTCCACCACCTGGCCGGCCGGGTTGTCGGCGGTGTGCCGCTTCGTGGTCGTCGCCGCGTCGTACACCGCGATGCGGGGGCCGGCCAGCTCGATGCGGTCCCGGGAGGCGCGTGCGCCGACGACGTGGGCGCCGTCCGGGCTGAGGGCGACCGCGTGCGGGAAGCCGACGAAGGTGGGTTCCTCGCCGTACGCGCCGACCCTGGTCAAGCTGGCGGTGTCCCAAATGTCGTAGCGGTACGGCGAGTCGAACGCCGTGATCGCTCTCGAACCGTCCGCCGTGATGGTGATGTCCTTCAGGTACATGAAGTTGTTGTCGTGGCCGTCGATCACCCCACGGAGGGTGGCTGGGGTGGTGCTGACGTCGTACACGTACAGGTCGGCCGGGCTGATCCCGTTCTCGCCGGCCACCACCGTGGACCCCCCGGCGGCAAGCTTCGGCGGGCCGAACAGGCCACTGGCGATGCGGACCGGCTCCGGCGTCGGCGCGGACAGGTCCAGGCCCACGACACCGCCGCTCCAGCTGTTGGTGGGGCCGTGCCCGACCCAGAGGCGGTTGCCCGCCAGCGACACGTACGCCGGGTACGGGTATGCGGTCAGGTCGAACCGTCGGGTGACGGCGAGGGCGGTGGTGTCGATCTCAACGATCTCGTTCGAGGCGTTGAGCGCCGCGTAGAGGCGGCTGCCATCCGGCGTGACGGCCAGGCCGTGCGGTTCGGCGAGCCCGGTGACGGCGCCGACCGTAGTGCCACTCTCGTCGGTGACGACGATCTGATTGCTGGCGGAGATGAACAGCCGGCCGTTGGCGGCGGCGATGTCCTTGACGAACTTCACCCCCTGCAGAGCCGTGCTGGTGTCCGCGGCCTGGGCAGGTGCGACGGCGGCGACGAGCCCGGCCGCCGCGACCAGTGCCGACGCCAGGGCCGAGCGGGCCACTGTGCGGAACCGCATGAGCGGTCTCCCTTCGGTTTGATACCCCGTGATGCCCGGCGGTCCGGTGGCCTGTAGGCGGAGACCGGTGCCGGGCGGGCGGCAAGATCGCCGCCCCATTGATATAGGGCGATCTCTTCGCCGACGGCGTTACGCGGGGCACAGCGACCGATCGCTCACGGCGAACGGCACATCGTCGCGCTGGCGCATTGCGCGCCCGTTCGCTGTCGCAATGGCCGCGTAGGGCGCTCGCACCACGAGTAGCAGCATCCGAGGATCAGCCACCTGGCACGGGTTGATCGGCCACCAACACAGGAGGGAGCATGACGCCCATGTCGCTGCCCACCCCCACGCTGCACACCACTCGCCTCAGGCTGCGTCCCTTCGACGACGCGGACGCCGACGACCTGTTCGCGCTGCACAGCAGCGCCTACGTGCTGCGCTACTGGGACGCGCCACCGTGGAGCGAACGCGTACGCGCCGAGCGGTTCATCGCGGCCTGCCGGCAGATGGCAGAGGGGGGCACCGGGGCGCGGCTGGCCGTGGACCGCGTCTCCGACGGGGCGTTCATCGGCTGGTGCAGCCTGAACCGGTGGAATCCGGACTACCGCAGCGCGTCGCTGGGCTACTGCTTCGACGATGCAGCGTGGGGCCACGGTTACGCGACTGAGGCCGCCCGCGCTTTGCTGCGGTGGGCGTTCGACACGCTGGACCTGAACCGCGTCCAGGCCGAGACCGATACGCGCAACGTGGCATCTGCCCGCGTACTGGAGAAGCTCGGGTTCGTGCGTGAAGGGACGTTGCGGGAGGACTGCGTCGTGAACGGCGAGGTCTCCGACTCGTGGGTGTACGGGCTGATCAGGCGGGAGTGGCGCCCGTCGTCCGAGCCGGTTCCCGCCCGCTGAGTCCTCGCTCCCTCGCGGGAGGTCGCCCGGCATTCGGGTGCTTCGCTTCGCTGTGTCGGGGACCGGCACCGGCACCCGCCGCCGCTACGCGTCGAGCAGTTGGGTGCAGCAGGCGGCGGTTGCGTCGTCGTGGGGCTTGCCACGAGGCCGCTGGACGTGTGCGCGGGCCTGTTCGAGGACGACCCGGACCAGGTGGCGGATGCCTCGACCGGGCGGCGGGTCGTGCGGCTGCGGACCCAGTGCGGGCTGACGGCACGGCTCCGGCTCCTGACGCGGTGCGTCCGAGTCGCCGTTACCCTGCCTGACCAGGGGTTTTCCGTGGTGGGGCGGACGGGACTCGAACCCGTGACCGATCGATTATGAGTCGACTGCTCTAACCGGCTGAGCTACCGCCCCGGCACCGCGCCGGATCCTATCCCGCCCGGTCGATCACCGGCCAGCACGAAACCCTGGCTTCACCGCCCCGCGGTGGCGGCACGATGGGCAACGCGAGGATAACAGCGAGCAGCCGGCCCGCCGCGCCCCGTACCCGCCGATTCAAGCGTCAGGAACCCGCGCGCAGCTCCGCCAGTACGGCTCCGGCGGCGCGCCAGCCGCTGGCCAGCGCCCCCTGGATGGACGGGCTGTCCCGGTGGTCGCCGGCCACGAACAGGCCCTCCCCCAGCGCCACCGGCTTGCGCAGCCGCCCCTGCGGCGGCGGTGCGGCGGGCAGCGCGTCCGGGACCGACACGGTGGTCAGGTGGGTCCAGTCCGCCGTGGACCGTCCGTAGAGCCGGGTCAGCTCGGCCCGCACGGTCGGCTCGGGCGGCGCCGACGGGCCGACCACGGAGGTGGCGATCAGGTGCCGGCCAGCCGGCGCGTACGTCGGCGCGGCCCGGCTGACCACCACCGTGTTCGCGACGATCTCCCGCCGGTCGCCGTCGACGAGCAGGATCGGCTCGTCCAGCGGCGCCTCCTGCACGCTGTGGTAGTACGTCGTGTAGCTGTGCGTGCGTACCGCCGGCAGGGTCGGCAGCAGCGTGGCCGCCGCCGGCGGGTCGACGGCGACCACGACGGCGCGGCAGCGGATGTCGCCGGCCTGGGTGCGGACCCGGCCGGGCGCCACCGCCGAGACCGGGGTGTCCAGGTCGATCAGTTCGGCCGGCAGCGGGTCGGCGACGGCGCGGGGCAGCGCGGCCATGCCCTCGGCGGGCAGGCCGATCCGGCCCCGGGCGAAGGATCGCAGCACCATCGACAGCACGCGGCTGGAGGTCTCCAGCTCCCGTTCGACGAAGACACCGGAGAGGAACGGCCGCAGCAACTCCTCGATGATCGTGTCGGAGAGACCGGCGCGGCGCAGCGCGGTCTCGGTGGTGGTCTCGGGCGCGGCGAGCAGCCGGCCCTTCGGGAGGGTCGCGCAGCCGGTGGCGAGCGCGGCGAGGCGCAGCCGGTCGCGCAGCGACCCGACGCCGGCCAGGGCGGTGCCGGGCGCGCCGGTGGGCTCGCGCAGCGGGTTGACCAGGCGGGCGAGCCGGTCGCCCTTGCGCACCAGCACGCCGGAGGTGAAGTGGCCGAGGCGCAGCCGGTCGACGTCGAGCAGGGTGCCGAGCCGCGGATAGGCGGTGTTGAGCACCTGGAAGCCACGGTCGATCAGGTAACCGTCGACCGCGTCGGTGGCCACCCGGCCGCCGAGCCGGCCGCCGGCCTCCAGCAGCCGCCACGGCACGCCGGCGCGGTGCAGCCGCCGGGCCGCGGCCAGGCCGGCCAGGCCGCCGCCGACCACGACGACGTCGGTCTCAGCGAGCATCGCGCGCCTCCCGCTCACCGTTCGTCCGGGACAGCCGGCCCGGCCACCAGAGCTTCGGGCCGATGTCGTACGCCAGCGCGGGCACCAGCAGCGAGCGGACGACGATGGTGTCGAGCAGCACCCCGACCGCGACCGCCACGCCCAGCTCGACCAGCACCACCAGCGGCAGAACGGCGAGCGCGGAGAACGTCGCGGCGAGCACGACCCCGGCGGAGGTGATCACGCCGCCGGTGACGGCGAGCCCGGTCAGCACGCCGGCCCGGGTGCCCCGCCTGACGGACTCCTCGCGGACCCGACTCATCAGGAAGATGTTGTAGTCGATGCCGAGGGCGACCAGGAAGACGAAGGCGAAGAGCGGGAACGAGGTGTCCACGCCGGGGAAGTCGAGGACGTGGCGGAAGATCAGCGCGCAGAGGCCGAGGGTGGCGGCGAAGCTGAGCAGTACGGTCGCGATCAGCAGGATCGGCGCGAGGAGCGCCCGCAGCAGCAGCGCCAGGATGATCGCGATCACCGCCAGCACGACCGGGATGATCACGTTCCGGTCCCGTGTCGAGGCGTCCGACGTGTCCACGTTGATCGCGGTGAACCCCCCGACCACGGAGTCCGAGCCGGGCACCGCGTGTACCGCCGCCCGCAGCTCCCGGACGGCCCGCTCGGCGCCGTCGCTGTCCGGCGGGTCGGCGAGCGTCGCCTCCAGTTGCACCCGGCCGTCGACGACGGTGGGCGGCGCGTTCGGGTCGGGCGGGCCGGTCCGGTGGGCGGTGACGGGCCGGACGGCGGCCACCCCGGGCACGCCGCGGGCCGCGTCGGCGACCTGCCCGGCGGCCTGCTGGTTGGTGAAGATGGTGGCGGGGCTGCCGGTGCCGGCCGGGTAGTGCCGGGCGATCACCTCCTGGCCGGCGACCGAGTCGGTGCGTTCGGTGAACAGGTCGGACTGCCCGAGCGTGGTCGCGCCGAGCTGGGTCAGTCCCAGCGCGAGCACGGCCAGCGCGAGGGTGGTGAGCACCCAGACGGGCCGGGCCCGCCGCGCCACGAAGCCGGCGATCCGGCTCCAGATGCCGTGTTCGGTACGCGGGTCGGCCTGGTCGGGCCGGGGCCGGCGCGGCCAGAACGCCCACCGCCCGCCGAGCACCAGCAGGGCGGGCAGGAAGGTGAGCATGACCAGCAGGGTGGCGGCGATGCCGATGGCGGCGACCGGGCCGAGCGCCCGGTTGGAGTTGAGGCTGGACAACAGCAGGCAGAGCAGGCTCACGATCACCGTGCCGGCGGAGGCGACGATCGCCGGGGCGGCGCCCTTCCAGGCGGTCCGCATCGCGTCCCAGGGGCGCTCGTGCCGGTGCAGTTCCTCGCGGTAGCGGGCGACGAGCAGCAGCGCGTAGTCGGTGCCGGCGCCGAAGACGAGCACGGTGAGGATGCCCTGCGCCTGCCCGTTGAACTTGATCACGTCGGCGTCGGCGAGCAGGTAGACGAAGACCGCGGCCAGCGCGAAGGACATCCCGGCGGCGAGCAGCGGGAAGATCCACAGGATCGGGCTGCGGTAGACGACGAGCAGGATGACCAGCACCACGCAGAGGGTGACGGCCAGCAGGGTGCCGTCGATGGCGGAGAAGACCTCGATGAGGTCGGCGAGCAGGCCGGCGGGCCCGGCCACGTCCACGGTCAGCCCGTCGCGGTCCCCGCCGGCGATGGCGCGCAGTTCCTCGACGACCGTGCCGATCCGTTCGCCATCGGCGTCGTCGATCGGCACCACCACCTGGAGGGCCTGCCCGTCCTCGCTGGGGATCGGCGGCGGCAGCGGGCCGACCACCCCGGGCACCTGGGCGAACCGGGTGGCGTCGGCAGCCGCCCGCTGCGTGTCGGCGTCGGTGATGCCGCCGGCGCGTTCGTAGACCACCAGCGCGGGGGTGGTCTGCCGCGCGACGAACCGTCCGGCCATCTCCTGCGCCCGGGTCGCCTCCGCGTCGTCGGGCAGGAACGAGGCGTTGTCGTTCGTGGCGACCTCGCCGAGCCGGCCGGAGAACGGCCCGGCGACGGCCCCGACGACCAGCCACGCGAGCACGACCGCCACGGCGACGAGTGTGATCCTGCCGTGGCCTCCTCTTCCGGGCATCCGCACCCACCCCAAGAATCGACGCACCGATCGACGCAGAGGGAGTCCAAGTCGACACCGACCATCCTGCCGGGCGGGAGCGCCCGCGGTGGCGGAAACCGGGCGGCCGGTGCGGGGCGAAGACACCGAGCCGGCGGCGGTCGGCGGGAGCACGGAACGACGAACGCCCGCCGGCGGGGCCGACGGGCGCAGGTGTGGAAGCTCCCCCGTTTGGACTCGAACCAAAAACCTGCCGGTTAACAGCCGGCTGCTCTGCCAATTGAGCTACGGGGGACCGCTGCGTCGTCCGGTGCGGATCTCCCCGCGCCGTGCGACGGGGACAAGAGTACAGGACTCCGGGGGGTGTTGGTCCAGGGGGTTACCCCTGCGACCCCTGCCCCGCGGACACGACAATAAACCAGACAAATCGTCATCACGGCACAAGGAGGCATGAGCGGAGAGCAGGATGGGTAGTTAGCTGCGGACAGAGGAGACAGGCGCGATTTGGTCGCCTCCGGCGGGGTAAGCCGCCGGACGACGGCGCGTCAGGTACGGAAGGAGCCGCCATGCGCGGAAAGATCATGTTTCTTGGCGGGCTGGCTGCGGGATTCGTCCTGGGCGCCCGTGCCGGTCGGGAGAAGTACGAGGAGCTGGTGATCCGGGGCCGCAAGGTGCTCGACCACCCGACCGTCCAGGAGGCGGCCGGCGTCGCGCAGGCCCAGGCGACCCGCCTCTACAGCGAGGGCAAGGACAAGCTCGGCCAGTCGAAGCTGGGCGAGAAGCTGAGCAGCAACGGCAACAAGCAGGAGCTGACCGCCGCCGACGACGCGTTCGCCGGGACGCCGGCCACGGTGGGGGCGAAGGCGGGCTCCGGCTCGTCGGGCACCGGCTCGACCTCCGGGTCGACGTCGGCCACCACCACCCCCCGCAGCAAGCCGTCCGGCTCGGGCGCCAACAACAGCACCCTCTGATCGCACCTTCGCGCGGGCCGGTCGCCAGTTGGTGACCGGCCCGCTCGTGTGCGTACGGGCACGTCACGGCCGCCCGGTCCCATCCCTGTGGCCACTTTCGCCAATTGAAGCGAAAGTTCTGCCCGTCCATCGAAAACTTCCGCCGCCAACCTCTTCACTTTGGTCCGAGGCGCAAATATCGTCCTGCGTAGAACCTGGCCAGGCTCTTGGTACCCCCCGCGACCTCCTCAGCGACGTCCCGGCGCTGAGGCGGACCCGCCCGACCAGAGCGAGGTTCGATGCGCAGACCGATCGGCCGAAGGGCCGCCACCTACCTCAGCCTTCTCACCCTCGTCGGCGCGACGCTCGTCGCGACCGCTCAGCAGCAGCCGGCACCGGCACTCGCCGCCCCGGCACCGACCAGCAACGGCATCGAGTACAAGGTCCTCGTCTTCACCCGGTCGGCCGGTGGCAGCCACACCGCCACCGCTGCCGGCGTCGACGCGATCCGCCAGCTCGGCAACGACCGGCGCTTCACCGTCGAGGTGACCGACGACGCCCGCAAGTTCGACGAGGCGCACCTCAAGCAGTTCCGCGCCGTGGTGTTCCTGAACACCTCCGGCGACGTCCTCGCCGACGACCAGCAGGCCGCGTTCGAGCGGTACTACCGCGACGGCGGCGGCTTCATCGGCGTCCACTCCGCGATCGAGGCCGAGCCGGGCTGGTCCTTCCTGGACGACGTGCTCGGCACCCGGGCGGTGGGCGCCGCCACGGCGGCGACCCCGGCCACGGTCACCGTGGCCGACCGGGTGCACCCGGCCTCCGCGACCCTGCCGGAGCGCTGGGCGCACACCGACCGGTGGTACAACTTCGCGGCCAACGTCCGGGGCGTCTCGCACGTCCTGGCCACCGTGGACGAGAAGACGTACGCCGGCGGGTCGATGGGCTTCGACCACCCGGTCACCTGGTGCAAGGACCACCAGGGCGGCCGGTCCTTCTACACCGGGCTCGGCGCGACGCCGGAGAGCTTCGGCAGCACCGACCTGCGGGCCCACCTCGGCGGCGCCATCCAGTGGGCGGCCGGCGTGACCGACGGCGACTGCGGCGCCACCGTCCTGGCCAACTACCAGATGACGGTGATCGGGGCGCAGCCCAACGTCAACGAGCCGATCGGCTTCGACGTGCTCCCCGACGGCCGGGTAATCCAGACCGACCGCCGTGGCGGCGTACGCCTGCACGACCCGGAGAGCAACGAGACCACCGTGCTGGCGCAGATCCCGGTCTACACGCACAGCGAGGACGGCATGTACGGGCCGGCGATCGACCGGGAGTTCGCCACCAACCGCTGGGTCTACCTCTTCTACGCGCCCCCGCTGGACACCCCCGCCGGCGGCGCGCCGACCACCAGCACCGACCCGGCGACCTGGGAGCGCTGGAAGGGGTACTTCCAGCTTTCCCGGTACAGGTTCGTCGACGGCGAGACGCCCTCCCTGGACCTGGCCTCCGAGCAGAAGATCCTCCAGGTGCCGGTCGACCGGGGAGCCTGCTGCCACGTGGCCGGCGACATCGCCTTCGACTCGAAGAACAACCTCTGGCTGGTCACCGGCGACGACACCCCGGCCGGCGGCGGTGGCTCCGGCGGCTTCTCCCCGCACAACGACTCGGTGAGCGCCACCGGCGTCTACCAGGCGCCCTTCGTGGACGCCCGGCGCAGCTCCGCCAATACCAACGACCTGCGCGGCAAGATCCTGCGCATCTCGGTGCAGGCGGACGGCAGCTACACCGTGCCGGCGGGGAACATGTTCCCCGAGGCGGCGGACCCGGGTGACAAGACCCGCCCGGAGATCTACGCGATGGGCTTCCGGAATCCGTTCCGCATCACCCTCGACAAGAACGACGTCGCCTACGTCACCGACTACTCCCCCGACTCCTCGACCGCGGCGGTGGGCCGGGGACCGGCGGGCACCGGCCGGATGATGGTGGTCGACAAGCCGGCGAACTACGGCTGGCCGATGTGCGTGCAGCCGAACCTGCCGTACATCGAGATGAACTGGACCACCAGCCCAATCTCCCCGGTCGCGCCCTTCGACTGCGCGGCGCCGCGGAACACCTCGCGGCACAACACGGGCCTGACCGACCTGCCCGCGGTGGAGAAGTCCGAGCTGTGGTACTCGTTCCAGGCCCCGACGCCGTGCCCGGAGTCGTACCTGTCCACGCCGACGCAGACCTGTCCCGTGCTCTTCCCCGAACTCGGCACGGGCGGCGTGGGCCCGCACGGCGCGGCGAAGTACGACTTCGACCCGGAGCTGAGGTCGGAGACGAAGTTCCCCGCGTACTTCGACGGCGCGATCTTCTTCGGCGAGTTCACCCGGGACACCCTCAAGGAGGTCCGGCTCGACGCCCAGGGCGACATCCTGAAGATCAACAATGTGCTGAACTGCGGGCAGGCACCCACCACGCCGGCCAAGCCGTTCCTCTGCGACAACCCGATGGACATGAGGTGGGGCGCCGACGGCAACTTCTACCTGCTGACGTACGGCGACGGGTTCTTCAACGTCAACCCGGACGCCGCGATGCTGAAGTTCAGCTACGTCAAGGGCCTGCGGGCACCGAACGCCGTGCTGAACGCAACCCCGACCAACGGTCACGCCCCGCTGACCGTCGCCTTCTCCAGCGAGGGGTCGAAGGACCCGGACCCGGCGGACTCCATCTCGTTCGCCTGGGACTTCGACGGCAACGGTACGACCGACTCGGTCGACCCCAACCCGACGCACACGTACACGGTCAACGGGGTCTACACCGCACGGCTCACGGTGACCGACTCCAGCGGCAAGAGCGCGTCGGCGAACACCACGATCACGGTGGGCAACACCGCGCCGACGGTCACCGTACACACCCCGATCGAAGGCGGCTTCTTCGACTGGGGCGACGACATCCCCTGGTCGGTGACGGTCACCGACCCCGAGGACGGGCCGGTCGACTGCGCCAAGGTCGAGGTGACCTTCGTGCTCGGCCACGACGAGCACGGCCACGGCGAGGCCAACCAGTTCGGCTGCTCCGGCGTGCTGCCCACGGAGGCCGACGACGCCTCCCACGGCGGCTACATCTACGGCGTCGTCAGCGCCTCCTACACCGACCGGGGGGCCAACGGGCAGCCGGCACTGACCACGGTGGACCAGCAGATCATCCAGGACAAGCGGCAGCAGGTGGAGTTCGCCCGGGACCAGTCCGGGACCACCGTGGGCACCAGCGCCGACACCGGTGGCGGGCAGCAGCGCGGCAGCCTCGACCCGGGCGACTGGATCGCGGTCAACAACACCGTGAACCTGACGAACATCCAGTCGGTGACGCTGCGTACCTCCGGTGGCAGCGCCGCCACCGTCGGGCAGCCGCGCTTCGGCGTGGAGTTCCGGCTCGACTCGCCCACCGGGCCGGTGGTCGCCACCGCCACGGTCAACGCGACCAGCGGCAACAACGCCTTCACCAGCACCACCGTGCCGATCACCGACCCGGGCGGCACGCACCGGCTCTACCTCGTGTTCACCACCGTCCCCGGCGGCCCGACCAGCGGTTTCGGCAACCTCAACTGGATCGGGTTCACCGGCCAGGGCATCGGCGTCGCACCGTAGCCGCCGCCGTGCCCGGGCCACCGCCGGTGGCCCCCGGCCCGGAACCGCCCTCTCCAGCATCGAGAAAGGCAGCAACACATGAACGACAGTCAGCACGGGATGAGCCGTCGCCGCATGCTCGGCGCCCTCGCCGGCGTGGCCGGCGCGGCGGCCGTCGGCGCGACCGGACTCGCCCCCGCCGCCGGCGCCAACGGCAACGGCCTGCTCGTCCCGGCCGGCAAGCGGGGCATCATCCTCTACAGCGTCCGGGACCGGATCGGCGCCGCCCCGGACACCAGCGGAGTGCCGTACGGCTTCGAGCGGGTGCTCGCGCGGCTCGCCGAGATCGGCTACAAGGAGGTGGAGTTCGCCGGCTACAACCAGCACACCTCCATCCTCGGCCGGCAGATCACCGCCGCGGAGATCCGCAAGATCCTGAACGACAACGGGCTGCGCGCCAACGGATCACACGCGTCCATCCCGAGCGTCATCAACCCGACCACCCTCGCGGCCTTCGAGCAGCAGCTCGACATCGCCGAGACGCTGGGCATGACGCACATCGGCACCGGCAGCGACCCGACCGGCAGCAACTACAAGACCGACTGGGACGCCGCCGCGGAGCGGTGGAACACCCTCGGCGAGCTGGCCGCCGCCCGCGGGCTGAAGCTGTACACGCACAACCACGACGCGGCGTACAACTTCCTGCTCGACAGCGGCCCGCTGGACGCCCTGGGCCGGCCGACCCGCTCCTCCGGCGTGCGGAAGCTGGAGTACTTCATCGGGCTCACCGACCCGGCGTACGTGTGGTTCGAGATGGACATCTACTGGGCGCACGTGGCCCAGCACCGGTTCCGCAGCTACACCGACCCGGACGGCGTGACGCGGACCGACGTCTTCGACCCGCTGGCGACCGTGGCGGCCCAGCCGATCCGGTTCCCGCTGTTCCACGCCAAGGACGGAGCGTTCAACCCGGCCAGCAGCGCCGGGTACGACATGGTGCCGCTCGGCCAGGGCGACATCGACTACGGCGGGTTCTTCGCCAACATGGGCGCCAAGGGCTACCACAACCCGATGTGGGAGCAGGACAACGCACCGGGCGGCACCACCGACCCGGGCCGGTCGCTGCGCTACGCGGAGCTCAGTTTCCAGCACATGTCGGGTCTGCGGGGCTGACGGACCCGACACGCACCTGGGGGCCGCGTCCGGGACGACCGGGCGCGGCCCCGCGCGCCACACGCCGGTAACAGCGCCGTGGAAGACTTCAGGCCGGGAGGTGATGGCGATGGTCCTCGTCCGGCCTGAGAACGCGTACCAGGCACGGCTGGTCCGGCTGCTGCGCGACGACGGTCCCCGCTCTCGGGTGGAGCTGGGCGACGCGGTGGGCCTGTCCCGGTCCAAGCTGGCCGCGGAGGTGGACCGGCTGGTCGAGCGGGGCCTGGTCGAGACCGCGGGGCCGGCGGCGTCGCGCGGCGGTCGCCGGTCCTCGATGCTGCGCGTCGCCGGCGGCGTGCGCTTCGCCGGCGTCGTCGTCGGCGCGGACCGGATCACCGTCACGGTGACCGACGGCGAGTTGACCGTGCTCGCCGAGGTCGCCGAGCCGATCGACGTCCGGGTGGGGCCGGAGCCGGTGCTCGGCCGGGCCGTCGAACTGGTCGGAAAGCTGCGGGCCGAGCTGGGTCTGACCCAGCTCACCGGGGTCGGCGTCGGCCTGCCGGGGCCGGTCGACTTCCCCGAGGGCACGCCGGCCTCACCGGCGGCCATGCCGGGCTGGCACCGGTTCCCGGTGCGGGAGGCGTTCGCCGCCGAGCTGGGCTGCCCGGCCCTGGTCGACAACGACGCGAACGTGATGGCGCTCGGCGAGAAGCACGCCGGGGTCGGGCGCACCTTCGACGACTTCCTCTACGTCAAGCTCGGCACCGCGATCGGCTGCGGGCTGGTGCTCGGCGGCACGCCCTACCGGGGCGCGACGAGCAGCGCCGGGGACATCGCCCACCTGCCGCTCACCGAGGACGGGCCGAGCTGCGCCTGCGGCGAGACCGGCTGCCTGGAGGCGTACTGCGGCGACCGCGGGCTGGTCGGCGCGGCGCTCGCCGCGGCCCGCGCGGGCCGGTCCACGGCGCTGGCGGCCCGGCTGGCCGAGGCGGGCACCCTCTCCGTGGCCGACGTCGCCGCGGCGGCGGGCGCGGGCGACGCGGCCGTGCAGGCCCTGGCCCGGGACGCGGCCCGCCGCCTGGGCCAGGTGCTGGTCGGCCTCGTGAGCTTCTTCAACCCGGGCATCGTCATCATCGGGGGCGCGCCGGCCGGGCTGGGCCACACGCTGCTGGCCGAGATCCGTGGGGTGGTCTACCGCCGGTCCGCGCCGCTGGCCACCGGCACCATGCCGATCGTGCTCTCCGACCTCGACGACCGCGCCGGAGTGGTGGGCGCGGCGCGGCTGGTCAGCGACCACCTCTTCTCGGCCGGCTGACGGGGGCCGACCGGCGGCCGGCCCCCGGTGCGGGCCGTGTCCCCGCCGCGGACCGAGCCCCCGCCGCGGACCGAGTCCCCCGCTGCCGCACGCGGCCGTGACCGTTGACGGGCCCTCGGTCCGTGCCGCCGAACGCGGTGTCGACCGGCAGCCGGGACTCGGTCCGTGCCGCCGACGGGTGCTCCGTCCTTGCTGCTGACGGGTGCTCAGTCCTTGCTGCTGAACGCGGCGTCGAAGGCCGCGGCCGGGGCGTCGAAGGCGAGCCGCCGGACGAACTGCAGGGCTTCGGGGGCGCCGACGAGGCGGTCCATGCCGGCATCCTCCCACTCGATCGAGATCGGGCCGGCGTAGCCGATCGCGTTCAGCGCCCGGAAGCAGTCCTCCCAGGGCACGTCGCCGTGACCGGTCGAGACGAAGTCCCAGCCGCGCCGCATGTCCGCCCACGGCAGGTGCGAGGCGAGCCGGCCCCGCCGCCCGTCCCCCGTACGCACCTTCGCGTCCTTGCAGTCGACGTGGTAGATCCGGTCGGCGAAGTCGAAGATGAAGTTGACCGGATCCAGCTCCTGCCAGACGAAGTGCGACGGGTCCCAGTTCAGCCCGAACGCGGGCCGGTGCCCGACGGCCTCCAGCGCCCGCTTCGTCGTCCAGTAGTCGTACGCGATCTCGCTCGGGTGCACCTCGTGGGCGAAGCGGACCCCGACGGAGTCGAAGACGTCGAGGATCGGGTTCCAGCGGTCGGCGAAGTCCTGGTAGCCCCGCTCGATCATCTCCGGCGGCACCGGCGGGAACATCGCCAGGGTGTGCCAGATCGACGACCCGGTGAAGCCCACGACGGTGTCCACCCCGAGCCTCGCCGCCGCCCGGGCGGTGTCCTTGATCTCCTCGGCGGCCCGGCGGCGTACGCCCTCGGGCTCGCCGTCGCCCCAGATCCGGGCCGGCAGGATGCCCTGGTGTCGCTCGTCGATGGGGTGGTCGCAGACGGCCTGGCCGACGAGGTGGTTGGAGATCGCGTACACCTTCAGGTTGTGCTTTGCGAGGGTCTCCCGCTTCCGGTCGACGTACGAGTCGTCGGCGAGGGCCCTGTCGACCTCGAAGTGGTCGCCCCAGCAGGCGATCTCCAGCCCGTCGTAGCCCCACTCGGAGGCGAGCCGGCAGACCTCGTCGAACGGAAGGTCGGCCCACTGGCCGGTGAAGAGCGTGATGGGTCGCGCCATTGTCCTTCTCCCCTGTCGTGATGGGGATTCCGTGGGTGCGTGACCGGGGCGAGGGTGACCGGCCGGGCCGGTGCGAGGGCGGTCACGGCGGAACACCGGTGGGCGCCGCGTAGGCACCTGAACCCGCCGGGTTGCGCCTCCCGCCGGATCACCGGCAACCGCCACGGTCGCCGCCCTCACTCTAGAACCGCCACGCCCCGCACGGAACCCCACACCCGCCCACCCTCCCGCCCCATCCCCTCCCGCCCCATCCCCTCCCTCCTCCCCCTCCCTCCTCCGCGATCTTGCACTTTCTGCCCTCGGCTCGCGGCCTTCGGGCGGAATGTCGGGGCACGAACTGCAAGATCGCGGGGAGGTGTTTCCGCGCACGCCCGTCGATCCCACGAAAGGTCCCTCCTAGGCCGCCCGTCAGAGCGGACGGTCGACGACCTGGGCGGCGAGGACGGCGAGGGCGGCCCGGGCCTCCGGGGTCACGGGGGCCTCCGCCAGGGCCGCCAGGGCGGCATCGGCGCGCACCCGGATCATCCGCTCGATCCGCTCGCGCGCGCCGGTACGCTCGATGATGCCCCGCAGCTCGGCGGCCCCGTCGGCGTCCAGCGCCGGGTTGCCGAACAGCTCCCGCAGCCTGGCGGCCTGCGCCCGGTCGGCGGCGCCACGGGCCAGCGCCATCATCACCGTCGGCTTGCCCTCCCGCAGGTCGTCCAGGACCGACTTGCCCGTGACGGCCGGATCGCCGAAGACCCCCAGCACGTCGTCGCGCAGCTGGAACGCGTCGCCCAGCGGATCGCCGAACGCGGTCAGCGCGGCGACCGGGCCCGGGCCCGCCCCGGCCAGCGTCGCCCCGATCTGCAGCGGCCGGGTGACCGTGTAGCGGGCAGCCTTCATCCGGATCACGGTCAGCGCGCTGGCCACCGAGCCGTCGCCGACCCCGGAGACCAGGTCCAGGTACTCGCCCGCGATCACCTCGGTGCGCATCAGCGCGAAGACGGCGCACCCCCGGTGCACCCGCGCGGCGTCCAGCCCGCACTCGTGGAACATCTGGTCCGACCAGGCGGCGCACAGGTCGCCGCAGAGCAGGGCCGTGTTGCGCCCGTACGCCTCCGGGTCGCCCCGCCAGGACGAACGGGCGTGCAGGTCGGCGAAGAGCCGGTGCACCGACGGCTCGCCCCGCCGTCGGTCGCTGCCGTCGAGGATGTCGTCGTGGATCAGCGCGAACGCGTGGAACAGCTCCAGCGCGGCGGCGGCCACCACGATCGGGGTGCCGTCGGGGGCGCCGGCGCCCCGCCAGCCCCAGTAGCAGAAGAGCGGGCGCAGCCGCTTCCCGCCGGCCAGCACGAACCGGTGCAGCGCGGTGAAGACGCCCCGGGGCGCGCCGTCCGGCCAGTCCCGGCCCTGCCGGTCGAGGAACGCGGCCAGCTCGGCGTCGACACGGGCCCGCAGTTCGCTGGTGTCGGGGGGCGCGACGGTGACGGTCACGACGCCTCCCCCGGTCGTCCGGCCGCCGCAGGGGGCGGCGGCGCGGCTGGCGGGACCAGCCCCGCCAGCTCCAGCAGCAGGGCTTTCACCTCGGTCGCGGCGACCCGGTCCCGGGCGGCGGACGGGTCGGAGCAGAGCAGCACCGGCCCGTCGGCCGGGTCGGCGGGGAGCCGCCCGTGCGACCCGCGCACCGCCTGGGCACCGGCGTCCAGCCCGACCACGCTCATCAGGTAGCGCAGCCCGAGCTTCTTGCGGGCCAGCGCCACGGCGGCGCGGCGCTTGGCGGCACCGGGGGCGGCGGGGTCGAAGAACAGCTCCGCGGGGTCGTAGCCGGGTTTGCGGTGGATCTCCACGAGGCAGGCGAAGTCCGGCGCGCGGGTGTCGTCGAGCCAGTAGTAGTACGTGAACCAGGCGTCCGGCTCGGCGACGAGAACGAGTTCTCCGGCGCGCGGATGGTCCAGCCCGTGCGCGGCCTTGCCGTCGGCGTCGAGCACCTCGGCCACCCCGGGCAGCGCGGCGCAGAGCTTCGCCACCGCCGGCACGTCGGCCGGGTCACGGACGTAGACGTGCGCGACCTGGTGGTCGGCGACCGCGAAGGCCCGCGAGGTCCACGGGTCGAGGTACTCCATGCCGGCCTGGGTGTGCACCCGCAGCAGCCCCTCGGCGCGCAGCAGCCGGTTGACGTCGACCGGGCGGGAGGCGTCGGTGATGCCGTACTCGGAGAGCACCACCACGGTGGCGTCCCGGGCCCCGGCGGCGTCCAGCAGCGGCCCGAGCACGGCGTCCAGCTCGGCCGCCGCCGCGGCGGCCTGCGGGGAGGACGGGCCGAAACGTTGCAGGTCGTAGTCGAGGTGCGGGACGTACACCAGGGTCAGGTCCGGGGACTGCTCGGCGAGGATCCGCTCGGCGGCCCGGCAGATCCACGCCGACGACGCCAGCCCCGCACCCGGCCCCCAGTAGCTGAACAGCGGGAAGGTGCCGAGCCGGTCGGTGAGCGCGTCGTGCAGCTCCGGCGGGTCGGTGTAGCAGTCCGGCTCCTTGCGCCCGTCGGCGTGATAGACGGGGCGCGGGGTGACCGTCCAGTCCACGTCCGCGCCCATCGCGTACCACCAGCAGACGTTGGCGACGGTGTAGCCGGGCTCGGCCCGGCGGGCCGCCTGCCAGAGCCGCTCCCCGCCGACCAGGGCGTGGTGCTGACGCCAGAGCAGCACCTCGCCGAGGTCGCGGAAGTACCACCCGTTCCCGACGATCCCATGCTCGACCGGGAGCGCCCCGGTGAGGAAGGTGGACTGCACCGAGCAGGTCACCGCGGGCAGCACCGTGCCCAGCTCGGCCCGGAAGCCGGCGTCGGCGACCGCGCGCAGCCGGGGCATGTGCGCCAGCAGGCGCGGGGTCAGCCCCACCACGTCCAGCACCACCAGCCGCCGGCTCATGCCGGCACCTCGCTCCGCTCGGCGCCGCCATGAGACACCCCGGCACAGTGTCGATGACTCACTCGCTGACGCTCGCTCATGTCGGCACCTCGCTTCGCTCGGCGCCGCCATGAGGCACCCCGGCGCTGTGTCGATGATTCACTCGCAGACGCTCGCTCATGTCGGCACCTCCGCCGGACGGCCCGCGGGAGCCAGGCCGAGGGCGACCAGCTCGGCGTGGGCGAAGGCCAGTTCCGCGGCGATCCCGGCGGCCAGCTCCGCGTCGGTGCCCGGCCGCCGCGCGGCCGGCAGCACCCCCCAGGTGTACGTCTCGACGTCGAGGTGGTCGCAGCCCGCCTCGGGCCCGGCGTAGAGCGCGGCCAGCGCGGCGCGCAGCACCGGCAGGGTGGAGTCGAGCGGCGGTTCGGGCGGGGCGTGCAGCGGCACGTGGTAGTGCACCCGCCACGGCCCGGGCAGCCGCGCGGCCAGGGCGGCGTCCAGGTCGTCGGCGGCGTGGGCGGGGTCCGCCGGGTCCGACGCCCCCGCGCAGCCCGCCGCGCGGGTCTGGTGCAGGAAGCGCGGCTCCACCCAGCGGCGCAGCGCCGCCGTCGCCTCGGCCGGCGCCTCGATGGCGGCCGAGACCTGCACCTTCACCACCGGCAGGCCGGCGGCCCGCAGCCGGCGCAGCGCGTCGGCCGGCTCCTCCCAGGCGCAGGCGAGGTGGGCGAGATCCAGGCAGACGCCGAGGCGGTCGGTGTCCACGCCGGACAGTGCCGCGACGGCCTGTCCGGTGCTCTCCACCACGCAGCCCGGCTCCGGCTCGAAGCCGACCCGGACCGGTCGGCCGGTGTCCCGCTCGACGACCGCGAGACCGGCCGCGAGCTGGTCGAGCCGGCGGCGCGCGGCGTCCGTGCGGGCGGCGTCCCA
Source organism: Micromonospora sp. NPDC047730 (assembly GCF_043204765.1). Lineage (NCBI taxonomy): Bacteria > Bacillati > Actinomycetota > Actinomycetes > Micromonosporales > Micromonosporaceae > Micromonospora > Micromonospora sp. NPDC047730. The sequence continues at coordinate 414,268 of NZ_JBIDCU010000005.1, forward strand.
GGGCCGCCGCCAGGCCAGCGGCAGGGTGGAGACCGAGCCCCGGGCCGCGTCGTCCGGCAGCAGGTCGGCGAGCACCCGGGCCAGGTCCAGGGTGTACGCGAGCCGCCCGCCCGTGGTCCAGTCCGGGTGGTAGACGTCGCCCTTGACCACCGGCGCCTGGAAGGCCGCGTACGGGAAGCCGTTGAGCGTGACCACCTCCAGCCCCCGAACGGTCAGCTCGGTACGCAGCCGGCGACGGGCCGCCGGGTCGACGGCCAGCTCGGCGGCGACCGGGGCGGCCAGCCACAGCCCGAGGCCGAGCAGGTCCGCGCCGACCGCCTCGCGGACGGGCACGGCGTAGGCGTCCAACTGGCGGAGGATGCCGGCGAGGTCCTCGGCGGGGTGCACGTTGGTGCAGTAGCCGAGGTGGACGGTGTCGCCGCCGGCGTGCCGCAGCCGCATCAGCTGCCGCCGCGCAGGATCGAGTTGCCGGCCCACGTGCCGGTCGGCGGGTCGACGTCGGCGCGGTCCAGGTCGGCCAGGTCCAGCCGCCCGGACTGGCCGTAGAACTCGACCGGGTTGCGCCACAGCACCCGGTCGACGTCGTCGTCGGTGAAGCCGGCCAGCAGCATCGCCTCCCCCGTGGCCCGGGTGAGCAGCGGGTCCGAGCGCCCCCAGTCGGCCGCCGAGTTGACCAGCACCCGCTCGGTCCCGTACGCCCGCAGCAGCTCCACCATGCGCGGCGGCGACATCTTGGTGTCGGGGTAGATGGAGAAGCCCAGCCAGCAGCCGGTGTCCCGGACCAGCTTCACCGTCACCTCGTTGAGGTGGTCGAGCACCACCCGGCCCGGCTCGATGCCGGACTCGGCCACGACGGCGAGGCTGCGCTCCACGCCCCGGGCCTTGTCCCGGTGCGGGGTGTGCACCAGCGCCGGCAGGTCGTGCGCCACGGCCAGGGCCAGTTGGGCGGCGAACGCGTCGTCCTCCTCCGGCGTCATCGAGTCGTAGCCGATCTCGCCCACCGCCACCACGCCGTCCTTGTCGAGGTAGCGCGGCAGCAGGTCGAGCACCGGGCGGCAGCGCGGGTCGTTGGCCTCCTTCGGGTTCAGCGCGACCGTGGCGTGGTGGCGGACCCCGAACTGCCCGGCCCGGAACGGCTCCCAGCCGATCAGCGAGTCGAAGTAGTCGGCGAAGGAGGCGGCGCTGGTGCGGGGCTGGCCGAGCCAGAACGCCGGCTCCACCACCGCCCGGACGCCGGCCGCGGCCATCCGCTCGTAGTCGTCGGTGGTCCGCGAGGTCATGTGGATGTGCGGGTCGAAGATGCGCATCACGCCTCCCTGGCGGTGATCGGGACGGGACCGGTGGTGAACCGGCCGAGCAGCGCGGTGGCGTCGGCGGGCATCGTGCGGCCGGCGGCCTGCCGCTCGGCGGCCAGCCCGGCGAGCATCGCGGCGAGTTCCGCGTCGGCGCGGGCGTCGAGGTCGTGCACCACGGCCAGCGGCACGCCCGTGAAGACGCACTTGAGCACCGCCTGCCGCCAGGCGGCCGGGTCGAGGTGCCGGGCGTACGGGCCGAGGGCGGCGGCGACCAGCCGGGTGTCGTTGGTACGGATCGCGTCGTGCAGCAGCGGCACCCCGGCCGCGCCGATCGGCAGCAGCGGCAGGGCCTTGAGCACGGCCCGCTTCTCGGCGGCGTCGCCGTGGCGGTAGAGCGACTCGGCGTGCGGGGCGTGGTCGGCGGGCAGCGCGGTCAGCAGCAGCGCCCGGGCCGCCTCGTCGGCGCTCCAGCCGGCCGGCTCCGGCAGCGGGGCCCGGCCGCAGCGCCGGCCGGCAGCCGCGAAGAGCCCGCCGATCGCCGCCGGTTCCGCCGCCACCCGCCGCACCGCCGCGTCGAGCCAGTCGGGCTCGGGTACCCCCCGCAGCGCGGCCCGCAGTGAATCCGGTGTCATCCCGTCTCCTCTCTCGTGCTGCCCGAGCTGGCCCCGTCACCGATCCCGTTGCCCGGCTTCCTTCACGGCGGTACGCAGGAAGTCGAGCGAGCGGGCGGCGACGGCGGGGGCGGCGTGCGAGTGCCGGGGCAGCTCCACGGCGACCAGCCCCCGGTAGCCGGCGTCGGCCAGGGCCCGCAGCACCGGCGGGAAGTCGATCTCGCCGGCACCGAACTCCAGGTGCTCGTGCACGCCCCGGCGCATGTCGTCGATCTGCACGTTGACCAGGTGCTCGGCCACCTCGTGCACACACGCGGAGATCGGCTGCGGCTCCAGGCACCGGCAGTGCCCGATGTCGAGGGTGATGCCGAAGTGGGCCGGGTCGCCGAGCGCGCCGCGCAGCCGGCGCCAGCCGGCGATGTCCTCGACCAGCATTCCCGGCTCCGGTTCGAAGCCGAGGATCACCCCGGCCGCGTCGGCGGCGTCGACCACCGTCGCGCAGCCGGCGACCAGCCGGTCCCAGGCCGTCGGCGGCGGGACGGCGTCGGGGCGTACGCCGGCCCAGAAGGAGACGGCCTCCGCGCCCAGGTCGGCGCCGATCCGCACGGCCCGGCGCAGGAACTCGACGCGCCGCGTCGGGTCGTCGTGCAGCAGCGTCGGGGCGTGCTTGTGCCACGGGTCGAGCAGGTACCGCGCGCCGGTCTCGACGACCACGGCGAGGCCGAGCGCCGCCAGCCGGCGGGCGACGGCGGCCACCCGCCGCGCCAGCGCGGGCGCGAACGGGTCGAGGTGGTCGTGGTCCAGGGTGAGCGCGACGCCCTGGTAGCCCAGGTCGGCGATGACCGCCAGCGCGTCGGCCATTCGGTGGTTGGCGAACCCGTTGGTCCCGTAGCCGAACCGCAGCCCGCCGTCGCCGCGTCCGGCCGCCCCGGCGCTCGGGGGCTCCGGGGCCGTGTGCCGGGGGCGCGGGGCGGTCATGTCGGGGAGACCTTCCGGGCCAGCCGGCGGCCCAGGGGCGCGGCCACCGCCACCGCCAGCCCGAGCAGCCCGGCCCCGGCGCGCGCGGCCAGGGCGCCCTGCAACGCGGGCAGCCCGGTGATGCCGGCCCCCACCGCCGCGCGCACCCGGGCGGCGGAGGGCTCGGCCACCACCCGGGCCTGGGCCGCGCCGTAGCGGGCCGCGTACGAGCCGGCCAGCAGGGCGGGCAGCACCCCCGCGCCGGCCGGGCCACGCCACCGGCGGGGCATCGCGCGACCGGCGGACCGGGCACGACCCGTCGGGACGGTGGCGGCGCCGGCGGCGACCAGGGCGGTGCCGACGAGGGTACGCAGCGGCAGCGCCGCGTCGGCGCCGGTGACCTCCCGGCGGGAGAGTGCCGTGACCGTCCACGTGTGGGCGGCCACGGTGACCGCCGCCGGCACCGCCCGCAGCACCCGTCCACCCGTGGCGCCAAGCAGCACGTCCAGCCCCCGGCACGCGGCCATCACGGCCGGTCCGGCGGGGGTGTCCTTCGCCGCCAGGTCGTACCCCCAGACGGCGGCGGCGAGCGGGACGGCGACGCTCGCGGCGCGCCGGCCCCCGGCGGTGGCGGCCAGCGCGACCCCGGCGGCGGTGAGCCCGGCGGCGAGGCCGAGCGCGGTCCCGGGGGCGACCCGGCCGCTGGGGATGGGCCGCTCGGGGCGTTCGACGGCGTCCAGCCGCTGGTCGGCCCAGTCGTTGGCGGCCATTCCCGCCCAGTAGAGCAGCACGGACGCGGCGGCCAGGGCGGGCGTACGCCGGTCGAGCGCACCGGCCGCGGCCGCGCCGGCGACGACGTCGCCGGGCACCGAGAGCGCGGCCGGGGCCCGGACCAGCTCGACGAGGTCAGCCGCGCGGGGCATCGGCACCTCCCGCGTGCAGCCGGCGGGCGAAGCCGCACAGCCGGGTCCACTGGTCGGCCAGCGAGTGGGTGGACGCGCCGAGCGGGTCCTTGAAGAAGAAGGCCAGGTCGTGCAGGGGGCCGGTGTGGCCGGCGGCGTGCGCGGCGGCGACGAGCCGGGCCAGGTCGAGCACCAGGGGCGCGGCCAGCGCGGAGTCGCAGCCGTGCCAGGTGAACTCCATCCGCATCCCGGTGCCGAGGAAGCCGGCGAAGGTGACCAGGTCCCACGCGGTCTTGAAGTCGCCCAACTCCTCGACGTACTCGATCCTGGTGCCGCCCTGCGGGAGGTAACCGAGCGTCTCACCGAGCACCCGCTGCTTGCTCTCCACCTTGGCCGCGTTGGCGGCCGGGTCGGCGAGGGTGGCGCCGTCGCCGCCGCCGAGCAAATTCACCCCGGACCAGGAGCGCACCGCCAGGTGCCGCATCGCGAACATCGGCGCGAGCACCGACTTGACCAGGGTCTCCCCCGTCTTGCCGTCGTGCCCGGCGTACGGGATCCCGCGGTGCGCCGCCAACGTGGCCAGGGCCGGCAGCCGCAGCCCGGTGGACGGCGTGAAGTCGACGTACGAACAGCCCGCCCGCACCGCCGCGTACGCGTAGAGCGAACTGGGCGGCAGCACCTCCTCGGGACCGGCGAGCGCGGCCCGCAGCGCGTCCGGGTCGGCGTGCGCCGGGTGCGGTCGGGCGACCGGTTCGGTGGCCGAGACGTTGACCACGACCACCCGGTCCAGCTCGTGCCGGCCCCGGAAGTCGGTGAGGTCGCGTACGGTCGCGGCGGCCCGGTCCGCCTGGGTGCCGGCGGTGGGGGCCGCGCACAGCTCGCGCTCGACGGCGGCCAGTTCGTCGGGGAGGGCGGCGACCAGCCGGCCGGGCAGCACGCCGGCGGCGGCGAGGGCCTCGGCGCGTTTGGCCAGCGGGACGGTGGCGACGTCGTGCCCGCCGAAGACCAGGTCGGTGAAGGCCGGCAGGGCGGGCCCACGCACGTCGGGCAGCTCGGTGACGCAGCCGGTGGGGCCGGTGAGCCCGGCTCGCAGGGCGAGCGCCCCGACGATGCTGGTGGTCGCGACCGAGCCGCGCGCCCCCACCAGCCAGACACCCGTACGCATGGTGCTCCTTCCCGTCAGGAGGAACCAGCCGTGCATTGGCTTACATGGATATCAGAAGTTTGTTCGGAAAGATATGGATCTGTGCGGATGGGCCCCGTCCGCCGGCCCGCACCGGGGGAGCCGACCGGCCCGGTGTCGACGTCGGCGGCGACGACGCCGGACCGGCTCCCGGTGCGGGCGCGGACGGACGGGGCTGGCAGGCAGGGGCGGTCGGCGTCTCGCCCCTGCCTCCCCCGCATCCGCCGGCCGGGACGACGGCGCGCCCCGACCGGACGTCGTGGGGTGACGCGGCCCGGCGGGATCGCCGGGGTGGTGGCGGTCCTCCGGTGCGACTGGGGAATCCCGGTCCGGCCGCACCGGACGACCGTCCTGCTCGTGCGCCACCGGGCCGTGGCGGCCCGGCTGCACGTCCTCCGCTGCCGACCTCGTCCCGGCCGCGGGGCGCAACCGCGGCCGGTCCCTCGCCGGTCGGCGCCGGAGGTGGCTCAGACGGCCACCGAGGCCAGCGCGGGCTCCACCTCCGTCCACGAGGAGCCCAGCTCCGCCGACCGACCGACCGCGTCCAGCACGAGCTGGACCTGGAGCCCGTCGGCGAAGGAGGGGGCCGGGTCGGCGCCGGTGGCGATCGCCTCGACGAAGTCCCGCACCTGGTGCGTGAAGGAGTGCTCGTAGCCGATGATGTGGCCGGGCGGCCACCACGCCGACATGTACGGGTGCTCCCCCTCGGTCACCAGGATGCGGCTGAAGCCCTGCTCGGCGGCCGGTCGCGTCGCGTCGAAGAACTCCAGCTCGTTGAGGCGTTCCAGGTCGAAGGCCACGGTCCCGAGGGAGCCGTTGATCTCCACCCGGAGCGCGTTCTTGCGGCCGGTGGCGAACCGGCTCGCCTCGTACGTGGCCAGCGCGCCGCCGTCGAGCCGGGCCACGAAGACCGCCGCGTCGTCGACGGTGACCGTGCCGGTGGCCGGGCGGTGCCCGTCCGGGCCGTTGCCGTCGGCCGTGGCCGCCAGTCCGGTCGACCCGCCCGGCAGCGGGCGTTCCTTGACGAAGGTCTCCGTCACGGCGCTGACCCCGCTGATCCGCTGCCCGGTGACGTACTGGGTCAGGTCGATGATGTGCGCGCCGATGTCGCCGAGCGCGCCGGAGCCAGCCCGGTCCCGCTGCAACCGCCAGACCAGGGGGAACTGCGGGTCCACGATCCAGTCCTGCAGGTACGTCGCCCGGACGTGCCGGATCACCCCGAGCCGCCCGTCGGCGACGAGCTGGCGCATCATCGTGACCGCGGGCACCCGGCGGTAGTTGAACCCGCACATCGAACGCACCCCGGACGCCCGCGCCGTGGCCGCGGCGGCGGCCATCGCCCGGGCCTCGGCGACCGTGTTCGCCAGCGGCTTCTCGCACAGCACGTGCTTGCCGGCGGCCAGCGCGGCGAGGGCGATCTCGGCGTGGCTGTCCCCGGGTGTGCAGACGTCGACCACGTCGATGTCGTCCCGGGAGATCAGGTCGCGCCAGTCGGTCGTGTACGCCTCCCAGCCGAGCCGGTCGGCGGCGTCGGCCACCTTCCCGGCGTCCCGGCCGCAGATCAGCGCCATCCGGGCCCGCGCCGGCAGGTCGTACACCCGGTTCACGGTGCGCCACGCCTGCGAGTGCGCGGCGCCCATGAACGCGTAGCCGACCATGCCGACCCGCAGTTGCCTGTCTGTCGTGGACAAGGTGGGTCTCCCCCCGTGTGTCAGAACCCGAGCTTGAGGTAGTTGCCCGCGTTCTCCTTGGTGATCGTCTCGGAGGCGAGGACGATCTCCTTGGGCACCTGGAGTTCCACCAGGTCGGACATGCCCTTGCCCTGGCCGATCAGCCGGGCCAGGGAGATCGCCGAGGAGGCCATCGACGGGCTGTAGGTCACGGTCGCCTTGAGCACCGTGTTGTCGGCCTGGATGTCCTCCATCGCCTTCTTCGAGCCGGCGCCGCCGACCATGAAGAACTCCTTGCGGTTGGCCTGGTTGATCGCGGCCAGCACGCCGATGCCCTGGTCGTCGTCGTGGTTCCAGAGGGCGTCCATCTTCGGCAGGGCCTGGAGCAGCTGGGAGGCCTCCTGCTGGCCCGAGTCGGCGGTGAACCGGGCCGAGCGGCGGTTGGCGACCTTCAGCCCCGCCTGGGCCAGCGTGTCGGCGAAGCCCTTCGACCGCTCCTGGGTCAGCTCGAGTTCCTCCATGCCGGCGATCTCGCCGATCACCGGGTTGGTGAGGTTCTTGGCCTTCAGCTGGGCGATGATGTACGTGGCGGCGGCCACGCCCATGCCGTAGTTGTCGCCCTTGATCTGCAGCCGGTAGGCCTTGGCGTCGGGGAACGCCCGGTCCAGGTTGACCACCGGGATGCCGGCCTTCATCGCCTCCAGGCCGAAGGCGTTGAGCTCCTTGCCGTCGTGCGGCAGCAGCACGATCACGTCGGGCTTCTGCGAGACCAGCGTCGACAGCGCCGCCCGCTGGGCCGCGGCGTCGGCGCCGGCCTCGACCGTCTTGAACTCCACGTCGGAGTACGTGCCGGCCTGCGCCTTGGCGTTGTTGGTGATGGCGGCGATCCAACCGTGGTCGGCGGCCGGCGCGGAGAAGCCGATCGTCACCCGCTTGCCGGGCTCACTGTTGCCGCCGGGCGCGCCCGCCGCCTTGGTCTGCGCCTCGGTCGGCTGGGCCTCGTTGCTGGTGCAGCCGGCGAGCAGCACGCCGGCGCCGACGGCGGCCCCGCCGAAGAGCAGCCGGCGGCGCGACAGGTCGCGGCTGTGCTGGGTCATGACGACCTCCTGTTTTTTACGGGGGTGAAGGGGGATTTCGGGTGTGCGAGGTCCGGCCACCGTCGTCTGTTCGGGTGGCCCAGGTGCGGCAGGTTGTCACTCGATGGGGGTCAGGTGGTGGTGAGCCGGTTTCGGCCGAGGAACTGCGTGAGGCTGCGGAACTGCACCTGCTGGACCAGGACGGCCGCGACGATGATGCCGCCCTTGACCATGTTCTGGGCCTCGGTGGTGAGGCCGTTGATCGCGAAGAGGTTGGTGATCGTGGCGAAGATGATCACCCCGAGCAGGGAGCCGATGATGGTCCCCCGCCCGCCGCTGAGCAGCGTGCCGCCGATGATCGCGGCGGCGATCGCGTCCAGCTCGTACAGGTTGGCCATCGCCGCCTGAGCCGAGTTCGCCTGGGCGGTGAGCATGATGGCCGCGATGCCGCAGCAGAGGCCGGAGAGCGCGTAGAGCAGCAGGGTGTGCCGCTTGACGTCGATACCGGCCAGCCGGGCCGCTTCCGGATTGCCGCCGACCGCGACGGTGCGGCGGCCGAACGTGGTGCGGTTGAGCAGCACCCATCCGGCCGCCACGACGGCGGCGAGGATGTAGACCAGCAGCGGGATGCCGAGCAGGTTGTTGCTGGCGAGGCCGTTGATGAAGCCGTTGTCCGAGACCTGCGTCTGCTTGTCGGAGATCTCGGCGGCCAGCCCCCGGGCCGCCACCAGCATCGCCAGGGTCGCGATGAACGGCACCAGCCGCCCGTACGAGATCAGCAGCCCGTTGATCAGGCCGACCGCCAGCCCGACGGTGAGCGCGCTGAAGATCATGCCGCCGGCGCCGTAGCTCTGGGTCGCCACCGTCGTGCACCAGACCCCGGCCAGCGCGACGATCGCCCCCACCGACAGGTCGATGCCGCCACCGATGATCACGAACGTCATACCGACGGTGACCACGCCGACCACCGAGGCGAGCTTGAGGATGCTGAGCACGTTGTCCCAGACCCAGTCCGGGTTGGAGTAGAGGTCGGAACGGGTGAGGGCGCCGATCACGATCAGCGCGACCAGCACTCCGATCAGGGCGAGGTTGCGGAGGGCGCCCTCGCCGGCGTCGCCGTGCCACCAGGAGAGCCGGCCGGTGGCCTTCTCGCTGGCCAGGGCGGTCTCCGCCGGGTCGACCGGCGGTGACTGCGCCGGAAGATCCGTACCGCGCCCCGGCGTGGCGGTGGAGGTGGGCACTGTGTCGCTCATGCCGGTGCGCCTTCCATCAGGGACCCCGCCATGACGAGGTCGAGCACGGTGTTCTCGTCGAGTTCGGCGGCCGGGGCCTCGCGGACCACCCGGCCCTCGCGCATGACCAGCACGCGGTCGGCCAGGCCGAGCACCTCCGGCACCTCGCTGGAGACCAGCAGCACCCCGACGCCGCGGGCGGCGAGGGCGCGGACGACCTGGTACAGCTCCGCCCGGGCGCCGACGTCCACGCCCCGGGTCGGCTCGTCCAGCAACAGCAGCTTCGTGTCGCCGAGCAGCCACCGCCCGACCACGACCTTCTGCTGGTTGCCTCCGGAGAGCGTGCGCACCGGCCGGCGGACGTCGCGGGGGCGCAGGTCGAGGCTCTCGGCGATGCGGTCCGCCTCGGCCCGCTCCTTGCCGGTGTCGGTGAAGCCGCCCCGGGCGTACCGGCCGAAGGTGGCCAGCGTGACGTTGCGGTAGATCGGTTCGCCCAGCAGCAGCGCCTGGCTCTTGCGCTCCTCCGGGGCCATGCCGAGGCCGGCGCGGACCGCTGCGCCCACGCTGCCCGGACGCAGTGCCTTTCCGGCCATCGTGACGGTGCCGGCGTCGGCCCGGCGGGCGCCGTAGATGGTCTCCAGCAGCTCCGATCGGCCGGAGCCGACCAGCCCGGCGATGCCGACGATCTCGCCCGCCCGCACGGACAGCGACACGTCGGCGAACTCGCCGGCCCGGGTCAGCCCGTCGACGCGGAGCAGCCCTTCGCCGGCCGCCGCCTCGGCGGGGCGGTCCGGGAAGACGTACTCGATGGTGCGGCCGGTCATCCGGGAGACCAGGTCGCGGGTCGGGGTCTCGCGGGCCGACAGGTTCGCCGCCGTGGTCCGCCCGTCCTTGAGTACGGTCACCCGGTCGCCGATCTCGCGGATCTCCTCGAGGCGGTGCGAGATGTAGATGACCGCGATGCCCTGGGCGGTCAGCTCCCGGATGATCCGGAACAGGTTGCCGACCTCGTCGTGGGCCAGCACCGCGCTCGGCTCGTCCATGATGATCAGCCGGGCCTCGTGCGACAGCGCCCGGGCCATGCTGACCACCTGCTTGGCGGCCGCCGGCAGCGAGCGGACCATCCGGTTCGGCGGGATCTCGGCGTGACCCAGCCGACCGAGGATCTGCCGCGTCCGGCGGGCCATGTGGCCGCGCTGGACGAAACCGAACCGGCGCGGCTCGTGGCCGAGGAAGGCGTTCTCCGCGACGGACAGGTCCTCGACCAGGTCGAGTTCCTGGTAGATCGTGGCGATGCCGGCGCGCATGGCGGCCTGCGGGTTGGCGAAGCCGACCGGCTGGCCGCGCCACTCGACCTGCCCCGAGTCGGGACGGTGCACCCCGGCCAGCACCTTGATCAGGGTGGACTTGCCGGCACCGTTCTGCCCGAGGAGGCAGTGCACCTCGCCGGCGCGCACCTCCAACTGCACCCCGTCCAGCGCGCGTACGCCGGGGAAGGTCTTGACCACGTCGGTGAGGCGCAGGACCACCTCGCCCGCGACGGCGTCGGCGGGCGCCTCGACCAGCGGAGCGTCGGCGGGGGCGACATCCGCCGGCGTGGCGGCGGCCGTCTTCTCGGGCTGGGCCACGCTCTCCTCCTCGCGCTCGTTCATGACGCCTCCGCGAAGGCCACGTCGCTGGCCAGGACGGCGGCGCCGGCCACGCCGGCGCGGGGCCCCAGCTCGGACAGGACGACCGGGAGGTTGCCGGTGGCCAGTGGCAGCGACCGGCGGTAGACCACGCTGCGGATCTCGGCCAGCAGGATGTGCCCGAGCTGGGCGAGCCCGCCGCCGATCACGATCATCGACGGGTTGGTGAAGCTGACCAGCCCGGCCAGGACTCCACCGACCCGCCGACCCCCGTCGCGGATGAGCTGGATGCAGGTGACGTCGCCCTCGCCGGCGCCCTCCGCCACGTCCCGGGCGGTGACCGCGCCCCGCGCGGCGAGCCGCTCGGCCAGCGCGGGCGAGGTGCCGGCGCGCGCCGCGGCGGTCGCGTCCTTGGCCAGCGCGGCACCGCTGAACAGGGCCTCCAGGCAGCCGACGTTGCCGCAGGAGCACATCGGGCCGTGCGCGTCGACCTGGATGTGGCCGATGTCGCCGGCGCAGCCGTCGGTGCCTCGGTAGACCTCGCCGCTGAGGTAGATCCCGCACCCTATTCCGGTGCCGATCTTCACGAAGAGGAAGTCGTCCACGGAGTGGGCGACCCCGCCGTGCCGCTCCCCGATCGCCATGATGTTGACGTCGTTGTCGACCACCGCCGGGCAGCCGTGCTCGCGGGTGAGCAGCTCACGCACCGGGAACCGGTCCCACCCCGGCATGATCGGCGGCGAGACCGGCACGCCGTCGCGGAAGCTGACCGGGCCGGGCACGCCGATGCCGACGGCGTCGAGCCGCTCGTAGGCGCCGTCCACCCGGGCCTTGTGCAGCAGCTCGTTGACCCGCTGGAGGGTCACCTTCGGTCCGGTGCGGATGTCGGCCGGCTCCGCGTACGCGGCGACCGGCTCCAGGCGGCCGTTGACCACCTCGACGTCGATGGAGCTGGCGCCGAGGTCCACGGCGGCGAACCGCAGGTGGGGGCTCAGCTCGACGAGGGTGGAGCGCCGGCCGCCCCGGGAGGCGGCCAGCCCCGCCTCGGCGACGTAACCGAGCCCGACGAGCCGTTCCAGCTCGGCCAGCAGCCGGGGGCGGGGCATCTGCAACCGGTCGCCCAGCTCGGCCCGGGACACCGCCCCCTCGTCGCGGAGCAACCGCAGCAGCCGGACGTGCAGGGGGTCGACCGTCCGCACCGGACTCACCTCTTCCCGCGCCTCGTTCACATCGACGTAGCACCGATGTGTTGTGTCCGACACAGTAGGAGCCTTCTGCGCCAGCTGTCCATACCTTCAGCACATCCAACGCCAACTTTTGTCAGATCGAGCAAAAGTCCCCCCACTCCCCCCGCTCCCCTCACCCGCCCTCACCCGCCCGCACACCCTCGGCGATCTTGCAGTTCGTGCCCCGACAAATGCGGCATACCAGGGCGATATCCGGGGCCGAAAGTGCAAGATCGCCGGGGGGAGAGCGGGCGTGGGGCGTACGGGGGCAGAGGGGCGCCCCGCCGCCCGGGTGGGCGGCGGGGCGTGGTGGGGCTGGGGCGGGGGTCGGGTCAGCGGCGGTTGGCGGCGTTGCGCTTCTTCCTGAGTTTGCGGTCGTCGCGCAGCTCGACGTAGGGCTCCTCGTCGGGCGAGTGACCCGCCGAGATGGCGCGGCTGCGCTCCAGCTCGGCGTCGAACTCCGCGCCGAGGAGGATCGCGATGTTGCTCAGCCACAGCCAGATCAGGAAGATGATCACACCCGCGAGCGCCCCGTACGTCTTGTTGTACGAGCCGAAGTTGCTGGCGTAGAGGGCGAAGAGGCCGGAGATCACCAGCCAGATCACCACGGCCAGCACGCCGCCCGGGCTGACCCAGCGGAACCCGCCGTGCCTCGCGTTCGGGGAGGCCCAGTAGAGGATCGCGAACATCAGGCTGACCAGGAGCAGCAGCACGGGCCACTTCACGATGTTCCACACGGTCACCGCCGTGGAGCCCAGCCCGATCGCCTCGCCGACCTGCGCGGCGAGGCCGCCCGTGAAGACCACGATCACCGCGCTGGCCAGCAGCATCACGCCGATCACCGCGGTCACCCCGACGCGGATCGGCAGCGTCTTCCAGATCGGCCGCCCCTCCGGGACGTCGTAGATGGTGTTGGAGGCGCGCATGAACGCGGCGATGTAGCCGGACGCCGACCAGAAGGCGGCCAGCAGACCGAGGATCGCGGCGAGCCCGGCGAAGCCCCCGCTCTGCTGCGCCTGGTTGATCGCCCCCTCGACGATCTGCCGGATGTTCTCCTGCGGGACGGCCTGGTCGACCGTGTCCTTGACGCCCTGCGTCGCGCGCGGGCCGAGCAGACCCAGGATCGAGACCAGCACCAGCAGGCCGGGGAAGATCGAGAGCACCCCGTAGTAGGTCAGGGCCGCCGCCCAGTCGGTGAGGCTGTCGTCCTGGAACTCCCGGAGCGTGCGCCGCAGCGCCGCCTTCCACCCGGTGCCCGGCAGCGCCGTCGGGCTTTCGGGGCCCTCATCGGGCCCGACCGGGCCGCCCCCGGGGCGGTCCCGCCGCGCCGGATCCGGGCTGGGGTCGGCGCGGCCCGTCCGGCGGTCACCGCCCGCCCTGCCGCCGGCCACGGCCCCGGAATCGTCGCGGTCGCGCCCGCCGCGGGCGGAAGACTCGTCGGAGGCCATCGCCCCTCCCTCTGCTCGGCTCATGTCCCCCCGACATGCCCCGGCAGCGGCGACGATTAACCACCTACCGGTAGAGCAACCTGCCCATCCGGCGCGAAGCGACCAGCAGGCCGACAACCAGCACCGCGAGCAGGTAGAGCACGTCGAGCACCCACGCCCAGCCGGCCGTGCCCACGGTGACGCCGCGGATCAGGTGCACCGCGCGGTAGAGCGGGGTCACCTCGACCACCCAGCGCAGCAGGGACGGGTACGCCTCGGCGGGGACGAACGTGCCGGAGAAGAGGAAGAGGGTGAACTGGGCCGAGCCCATCAGGTCGAAGTCCTGCCAACTGCGCATGAAGGTGGAGATCGTCATGCCGAGCGCGCCGAAGGCGAAGCCGACCAGCACCGCCGCCGGGAAGGCGACCAGGGCCCGGGCCACGGTGGTCAGGTCCATCCCCACCATCACCACGAGGAACGCGGCCGAGTAGGACCCGCCCCGCAGCATCGCCCAGCCCAACTCGCCGAGGGCGATCTCGAACGGCTGCACCGGGGTGGCGATCACCCCGTCGTACAGCTTCATGTACTTCATCTTGCCGAAGAAGTTGAACGTCGTCTCCGACAGCGCGCCGGTCATCGCCGACGAGGCGAGCATGGCCGGCGCGACGAACGCCGCGTACGTGACGACCTGGCCGCCGGGCAGCGTGAGGTCGCCGACCAGCGCGCCCACCCCGACGCCGATGGAGAGCAGGTAGAGCAGCGGCTCCACGAAGCCGGAGACGAGCAGCAGCCAGTAGACGGACTTCAGGGCCGCGACGTTGCGCTCGGCCACCGACGTCGACCGGCGGGTCGCGGCGGCGACGTCGACCAGCCGGGGCAGGACGAGACTGACCACGGCACCCCTCCTAGACGACGAGCCGGCGACGGAACGCGCGGCGGGCCAGCAACCAGCCGCCGACCGCCCAGGCCGCGAGGTAGAGCAGGTGGCCGGCGACCGACCACTGCGGAGCGACGCCGAGCGTCGCCGCCCGGCACAGGTCGACGCCGTGCCACAGCGGCGTCGCGTACGCCAGCCAGCGCAGCGCCGTGGGCAGCGACTCGACGGGGAAGAACACCCCGGCGAACAGCGTCATCGGGATCACCGCGAAGCGGAGCAGCATCGCCAGCCAACTGTCGGTGGACACCACCGACGCGTACGCGAAGGTCGGGGCGGCGACGGCGAGGCCGAGCAGCGCGACCACCGGCAGCGTGGCCACCGCCCACGGCGAGCGCAGCGCCCCGAACAGCGTCATCACCAGCAGGAACGCCGCGATGGCGGTGAGCACCCGGAACAGCACGAACGCCAGGTGCCCGCTGAGGATGTCGCCCACCCGCAGCGGCGCGGCGCTCTGCGCGAAGTAGGTCTTGATCCACTGGAAGTTGCTGAACACCGGCCACGTCGACTCGCCGATCGCCGTCTGCAGGGCGGTCGACGCGATCAGGCCGGGCACGATCCACTCGAGGTAACGGACCCCGCCGACGCCCTGGTCGATGTAGGCCCCGACGCCGACTCCGAACCCGAGCACGGTCAGCACCGGCAGCAGGAACGACGAGAAGACGCCGGCCCGCCAGGTGCGCCGGTAGCCGACCAGGTAGTGCGCCAGCACCGCCAGCGCCGGCACACGTGGCAGCGACGGCCGCGCCCGCTCCCGCGCCTGTTGCGCCACGCTCACGCGACCACCCCCGTTCACCACGGCCTTCCTACCCCGGGGGTACGACAGGCCGCAGCCACCCTACGACCGGCGTACGCACCTGTCGTGGCAGTTTCCGCTCCGAGCGGGGTCCCTCCGTTCCCTGGACAGGCTTAATCTACATAGGTAGCCTTGGTCTTGTGAAGCCACTCGGACGCATCGGTGCGGCGACGGTCGACGTCCTGCGGGTGCTGGTCGACAGCGACCGGCCACGTTGGGGGCTGGAGATCATCAAGGTCACCGGGCGCCCGTCCGGCAGCGTCTACCCGCTGTTGGAACGGTTGGAGCGCAACGGCTGGGTGACCTCGCACTGGGAGGACGAGACCGACCGCCGCGGCCCACGGCGGCGGATGTACCAACTCACCACCGACGGAGCGGTGGCCGCCCGGCGGGTCTGCGCCCGGGCCGACACCCGGGCGCCGCACCACCGCCCGGCCCGACTACGGGAGGCACGATGACGTCCGTCCGGGCCGCGCTCGTCCTCGTGCGCTGCGCCGCGGCAGTGCTCCCCGGCCCCTCCCGCGCCCGTCATCTCGAACAGTGGCAGGCCGACGTGTACGGCGCCGCCGAACTCGGCATGTCCCCCCTGCGGCTCGCCGCGGGCACCCTCGGCGCCGCCGTCCGGATCGCCGCCACCAGCCCGAAAGGACCTTCAGCCATGCAGCCCATCGGCCCGCTCGCCCTCGCCCTGAAGCTGATCGGCGGCACGCACGCCCGCCGTCGCGCCGTCACTCTCGCCGCCGTGTTCACCGCGACCCTGCTGGCCGGCGTCGGGCTGCTCATCGCCGGCTGACCGGCTACCGCTCCGCCGCCGGCCGCCCGGACCGGCACCTGGAATACGGGGTAAGCGCGGCGGCGTGTGGGAACACGTCCAGGCTGGCCACGCGGGGACCGGCAGGTGGCCGTGGTGGGCGAGCTACCGCCGGGCGACGCCCGAGACGAACGCGCGCCAGGCGGCAGGGCCGAAGGTCAGGGCCGGACCGCTGGGGTCCTTGGAATCGCGTACGGCCACCACGCCGGGGAGGTTGTCGGCCACCTCCACGCACGCACCACCTTGGCCGTTGCTGCGGGTGCTCTTGCGCCACCGGGTGCCGGTCAGGTCCATGTCTCCGCCACTTCCGCCGTCAGTTCCCCGGAGAGGGCCGCTACCGCCGATCTGCGGCGTACGCGACAAAGGCGCGCCAGGCGTCCGGGCCGAAGGTCAGGGCCGGACCGCTCGGTTCCTTGGAATCGCGTACGGCCACCACGCCGGGGAGGTTATCGGCCACCTCCACGCAGTTGCCGCCCTGGCCACTGCTACGGGTGCTCTTGCGCCACCGGGCGCCGGTCAGGTCCATGTCTCCGCCACTTCCGCCATCAGATCGAGGGACTGCTGGTGCGATAGTGCCTCACCACGGATCGACTCCCACACCTCGACCATCTGCTGCACGTAATCCGCCCGGTCGACCGCCTGCCCGTGGCGCTGCCCCTCCAGGTATACGACGTCCTCCCCAGCGGGCTGAGTGGCGATCACGAAGGGACCGGCGAGCCCAGGGTACGCGCCAGAAAAGAGTGGCACGACCTGGATACGCACCCGGGGCAACGTCGATCCGAGCTTCACCAGGTGCTGCACCTGCTCGCGCATGACCTCCGGCCCGCCGACGCGGCGGCGCAGCACGTACTCGTCGATGACGGCGGTGAGCAGCGGCGGTCGGTCGCGGGTGAGCAACGCCTGGCGGTCCAGCCGGGCCGTCACCTGCCGCTCGATCTCGTCCGGCACGAACAGCCCGCCGCCGGCATGAATGGCGTACGCGTAGCCCTCGGTCTGCAACAGACCGGGCACGCACAACGGCTCGAACGTGCGCAGTGCCGTGGCCTCCTGCTCGATGCCGGCCCAGTCGCGAAACCACGGCACGACCGTTTCCCGGCTGATCCGTCGCTGGATGCGCTCGAAGCGCCCGTCCGCGCCGAACACCGTGTCGCAGCGGCGGGCGAAGTCGAGGCTCGGCCGGCGCTCGCACGTCTCCACCTTGGCGACCAGGGCGCCCGAATAGCTCAGCGCCTCGGCCAGCGCGGTCTGGGACATGCCACTGGTGGCCCGGGCGAGCCGCAACTCCTCCGCGAAGTGGTCCAGCATGGACGAGCGTTCCACGGACAGCCTCCGTACATCCTCGTACCGCCAGGGAACGGCCGCCGTACGCCCTGGTCGTCGGCGCGCGGGAACTCCCACCGTAGTCGGATCCTCACCAGACTGTCACGCAGCGGAACCGCTCACGGGATCGGACGGCGGGCGGAACCAGGCCGGGGGCGCCCGGAGACAACGAGGTCCGGGGCGCCCCTTCCCACCTCGACGGAGGCTCACCGCATGCGACTCAGGTTCTGGCGCTGCCGGCGCTCGACGCCACCCGCCGCGCTCCCCCGGCGTACGCCCAACACGCGACCGGCGTGGGTGACCGCGCCGACGGGGGTCTTCCCGACCGATGGCCCGGGACGCCCGGGGCGGCTGACCCGGGCGCAGGAGTGGCGGGCGAACGGCGGCCACTGGCTACCGTCGCCGCGCCGGGTCGAGGAGGGCCCGCGCTGATGCCGCGCTACCGCCCGCACGTCGCGGCGCGCCCGTCCTGGCGCTGCCGGGTGTGCGGCGCCGCGTGGCCCTGCTCCCCGGCCCGGCTGGCGCTGCTCGGCGAGTACCGCGAGAACCGGACGGGCCTGCTGATCTATCTCGGCGCGCTGATGTACGAGGCTACGGGCGACCTGGCCGACGTGAACGGGCAGGTCGTGCCGGACGGGCTGGCCGACCGCTTCCTGAACTGGGCGAGGGCGCGATGACCAGCACGGCCGATCGGATCAGCTCTGGTGGCACGCAAGGCCGGGGCGCGGGCCGCTCAGCCGCGGACCGCCCGCAGCAGCGACAGCACGGCGGCGCCGAGCAGCAGCAGCCCGGCGCCGGTGCCGACGACCAGGCCCGCCGCCACCCCCGAGGTGAGCGCGGTGACCAGCCCGGCCAGCGCGACGACGCACATGGCGACGCCGAGGGGCCGCAGCAGCGGGTCGCGCAGCACCGGCACGAGGGGGAAGAAGTGCAGCCCCACCACGGCGCAGACCAGCACCGGGATGAACTCCGACCAGCCGGCGAGACCGAGCACGGCGGCACCCAGCCCGGCGGCGGCGAACTCGGCGACGACGATCAGCAGGTAACGGCGGTCGGCGGTGCGGTCCCGGGCGACGGCGGCGACCCTCCGGCTCCGGGCCACCACGACCGCTCCGGCCACCGCGGTGAGCAGCGCCGCGCCGCTGGCGACGACGAGCAGGCTCCGCATCGGTTGGTCGGCGGCCGGCACGCTGAACCAGATGGTGGCGAAGACCCCCAGGTAGAGCGCGCCCAGCCCGGCCTGCCGGCGGGACTGGAACTCCAACCTCGACATGTGACCCCCGTGCTCGTCGCCGGGCCGGCACCGTGCCACCGGCCCGCCGATGCTACGGAACGGGTCGCAAAAGGCTGACGCCCCCGCCGCCGGTGGACGTGCGCGACTCAGTCGACCAGGGTGCGGCCGGTGAGGTGAAGGAAGACGTCCTCCAGACTGCTGCGCCGGACCAGCACGTTGGCGGGGTGCAGGCCCAGCGCGCCGACCTCGGCCACGGCCGCGTCGCCGTCGTGGACGTAGAGCAGGATCCGGTCGGGCAGCACCTCGACCCGCTCCCCCAGGCCGTCGAGCTTGCCGGCGAACGCCTCCTGCGACTCGGCGGCGAAGCGCAGCTCCACCACCTCCCGGGTGGAGTGCCGCTCGATCAGCGCGCGGGGCGAGCCCTCGGCGACGATCCGGCCGCCGTCCATCACGACCAGGCGGTCGCAGAGCTGCTCCGCCTCGTCCATGTAGTGCGTGGTGAGCACCAGCGTGACGCCCTGCTGCTTGAGCCGGAACAGCCGCTCCCACACCAGGTGCCGGGCCTGCGGGTCGAGGCCGGTCGTCGGCTCGTCCAGCAGCACGATCTCAGGCTCGTTGACCAGCGCGCGGGCGATGGTCAACCGCCGCTTCATGCCCCCGGAGAGCGGCTCGACCTTGCTGTCGGCCCGCTCGGTGAGCTGGACGAAGTCGAGCAGCTCGGCGGAGCGGGCCCGGGCCACCCGGCGGGGGATGCCGAAGTAGCGCGCGTAGGTTGTGAGGTTTTCCCGGACGGTCAGCTCCGGGTCGAGGTTGTCGAGCTGGGGGCAGACGCCGAGCCGGGCCCGGATGGCCGGCCCGTCGCGGACGGGATCCATGTCGAGGATCCGCAGCTCGCCGCCGCTGGGCGGGGAGATGCACCCGATCATCCGCATGGTGGAGGACTTGCCGGCGCCGTTGGGCCCGAGGAAGCCGAAGGCCTCACCGGCGCGCACCTCGACGTCGATGCCGTCGACGGCGGTGAAGTCGCCGAACCGCTTCACCAGCCCCCGCGCCCGGATGAGTGGCTGAGGCGTGGTCACCGCCCGACCCTAACCGCCCGGTCCGACACGTCCCACCGGTTTGTCGGGCGGGACGCGGGCGCACGGAGAGCGACGACGCTACTCTCCGTCGCGGCGCCGCCGGTGCAGGCGTACCCGCGTCGGCCGGTGGACGGGGCGGAGGATCCGGAGGGCGTTGTCGGGATCATAGTGGACAAGATGGATTCAATCGCCGCCGGACATTCCGCATTGTCGCCCGTTCCGGTCCACATTCCGATCAAAAGGCGACCACAACCGCAGCTTCTCTGCGTAATTGTCCACTCGCCACCATTACCGACTGCAATCATGGCCGGCAATATTCCCTAAGGTATGCAATTCGCGTATCGTGCCCCCTCGTGTCACCAGTACGTTCTTCCGGAGATCCCGCCCCACAGCCACCTTCCGTGGGCCCGGGATCCACCGTGGACGAGGACCCGATGCCGCTGCCGCCGGAACCGCCCGACAAGACGGATTCCGCCGGCGCCGATCCGCGCGACCTCGCCGCCCAGTTCGAGGACGAGAAGCCGGGACGGGTCCTCTCCGGGCCGGTCGGCGTCCTGATCACCGGCACCACGCTCGCGGTCGCGCTGCTCGCTCTCTGGCAGGTGTTCAGCCCGCTTCCGCAAGGCAGCAAGTTCTACCTCGTCATCTTCCTGGCCGGCGTCCTGCCGGTCGTCTTCCTGGCGTACCCGGCGAACCTGCGGCTGCCCGAGCGGCTGCGGCGCGGGGCCCGACGAGCGGACGGGGAGAGCCGGCCCGACACCGGCGACCGCGACGAGGGCGGGGGCGGGGGCCCGACCGTGGTCGACTGGGTGCTGGCCGCCGCGGCGCTGGTGAGCTGCCTCTACCCGGTGCTGCCGGTCCCCCTCGGCGACGGCGGCGGCGGGTACGACGCCTTCCTCGACCGGCAGGGCCTGCTGGTCGGGGTCGACGTGGCCATGGGCACCGTGTTGCTGCTCCTGCTGCTGGAGGCGTGCCGGCGCACCACCGGGTGGATCCTGCCGGCCGTCTGCCTGGTCTTCCTCGGCTACGGCTACTACGGCGGGCTGCTGCCCCAGTCCTGGCCGGTGGCCCACGCCGGCCTCGACTTCGGGCAGCTCGTCGACGCCTTCTACAACTCCGACAGCGGCTTCTACGGCACCCCGCTCGACGTCGCGGCGACGTACATCGTGCTGTTCACCATCTACGGCGCGGTGCTGGACCTCTCCGGAGCCGGGCGGTTCTTCGTGGAGCTCTCCGCCGCCGCCTTCCGGCGCTCCCGGACGGCGGCCGGCCGCACGGCCGTCGCCTCGGGCTTCCTGCTCGGCACCGTCTCCGGCTCGGGCGCGGCGACGACGGTCAGCATCGGCGCGGTCACCTGGCCCGTCCTGCGCCGGGCCGGCTACCCGCCGGAGCGCGCGGGCGGCATGCTCGCCGCGGCCGGCGTCGGGGCGATCCTGTCCCCGCCCACCCTCGGCGCGGCGGCCTTCATCATCGCCGAGTACCTGGGCGTGTCGTACCTCCAGGTGCTCGGCTGGGCCACCGTCCCGACGGTGCTGTACTACCTCGGCATCCTGCTCGCGGTCGAGATCGACGCCCGGCGCTCGGGGGTGCGCCCGGTGGTGCTCGACACCGCCTCCCCGTGGCGGCTGCTGGGCCGGTTCGGCTACCACTTCCTGTCGCTGCTCGCGATCGTCGTGCTGCTGGCCGTGGGCTTCTCCGCGACCCGGGCCGTCGTGGTGGCCACCGTCCTGGCCGCGGTGCTGTCCTTCCTGGACCGGCGGCACCGGCTCACCCCGGCCCGGCTGCTGGCCGCGCTGAGCGCCGGCGTGCGCGGGGTGCTCGCGGTGAGCGCGGTCTGCGCCGCGGCGGGCATCATCACCGCCACCACCACCAAGACCGGCCTCGGTCCGCAGGCCGCGGCGCTGCTGGTCAGCGGGGCCAAGGCCGTCAGCTCGGAGCCGGCCGTGGTGCTGGCGCTCACCGCGCTCCTCGCCGCCGTCGCCCTCACCCTGCTCGGGCTGGCCGTGCCGGTCACCGCGTCCTTCGTGATCGGCTGGGTGATCATCGGTCCGGCCCTGCTGGACCTGGGCGTCACGGCCCCGGCCGCGGCGATGTTCGTCTTCTACTTCGCGGTCCTGTCCGAGGCCTCCCCGCCGACCGCGCTCGCCGCCGTGGCCGCCGCCGCCGTGACCGGCGGCCGGCTGGTGCCGACCATGTGGCAGACCCTGCGGTACGCCCTGCCGGCCTACCTCATCCCGCTCGCCTTCGTGGTCACGCCGACGGGCCTCGGGCTGCTCGGCATCGGGGGCGCGCAGCGGATCGCCGTGGCGGGGGCGGTGGCCGCCCTCAGCGTCGCCGTGCTGGCGGTGGCGGCGGGCGGTTGGCTGCCCGGCGTCGGCCCGGCCGGCACGCCGGAGCGGATCCTCGGCGCGCTCGCCGGGCTGACGCTGCTCTGGCTCGAACCCGTACCCGTCGCCGTCGGCGCCGCCCTGGCTGCCGTCATGGTGGCGGGTGTGCTCGTCAGACGCGGCACCGCCGGCCCGACCGGTGTGCCGTCAGCAGGTGCAACGGTCACCCATGGGGAGGAGAAACAGTGAGACGGATCAACGTGCGGATCGCCGCGGGGGTGGGCACGCTGGCGCTCGTCGCGGCGGGCGCCGCCGGTTGCGGGGGCCGTCAGGACGGCGCCACCAAGGACGACGCCGCCAGCGAGATCACCTGCAAGGTCACCGAGAGCACCCGCGTCGGCATCGCCACCGGCAACGCCACCGGCGTCTACTACGTGGTCGGCAACGCCCTCGCCGGGCAGCTCTCCGGGGCGACCGACGGCAAGCTGAGCGGCACCGCCGCCGAGACCGGCGCGTCGGTGCAGAACGTCGAGCAGCTCGTCGGCGGCCAGTACGACGTCGCCTTCTCGCTGTTCGACACGGCGGTCAACGCGGTGCAGGGCAAGGGCAGCTTCACCGCCCCGCAGCCGGTCGAGGCGCTCGCCCGGATCTACGACAACTACACGCAGGTCGTCGTCCGGGCCGACGCGGGGATCGCCTCCGTCGCCGACATGAAGGGCAAGAAGATCTCGACGGGCTCCCCCAAGTCCGGCACCGAGGTCATCGCCAACCGCCTGCTGGAGGCCGCCGGCCTCGACCCGGCCAAGGACATCCAGGCGCAGCGGCTCGACCTGACCAAGACCGTCGAGGGCGTCAAAGACGGCAGCATCGACGGCTTCTTCTGGTCGGGCGGGGTGCCCACGGGCGGAGTGACGGACCTGTTCACCACGGCCGGCGACAAGGTGAAGTTCCTCGACATCACCCCGCTGCTGCCCAAGATGGCCGAGCTCAACCCGGCGTACCAGGCGGGGACCATCAAGGCGGACGTCTACCAGACGGCGGCGGACACCCCGACCATCGTGGTTCCGAACGTGCTGCTGGTCCGCAAGGACCTCAACGCGAACGTGGCCTGCGCGATCACCCGGACGGTGTTCGACAGGAAGGACGCGCTGGCCCAGGCCAACCCGGCGGCCAAGGGCATCAGCCTCGACACCGCCCGCAAGACCGACCCCGTGCCGCTGCACCGCGGCGCGGCCAAGGCGTTGCAGGACCTCGGCGCGAGCTGATCCGTCGGTGCCGGGTCCGGGGCGTCCCGCCCGGGCCCGGCACCCTCCCGACCCACCCCGGAAGGCCCGCGTGTCGCTTCCCGACCCCGCCGGTGTGCGCCGGCACCACCGGCCCACCGACCACACCGACCGGCTGTGGTCGGTACGCACCCAGCTGCTCGCGCCGATCCTGGTGGCCACGGTCGGTCTGGTGGTGCTGGGGGCCACCCAGACCGCCACCGCGCTGGACGCCTCCGCCGACGCGGACCGCGCCCGGGTGCTCGCCGGCACCGCGACGGCCACCGTGCGCCTGGTGCACGAGCTGGAGCGCGAACTCGGCGAGACGGCGGCCCTGCGCCAGCGGGGCGGCTCGACCGGCCGTCCCCTCGTCGAGGCGCAGCGGCGGCGGGTCGACACCTCCGTGGAGCGTTACCGCGGCGCCAGCCGGGACGCCCGCCGGGCCGCCCCGGACCTCGGCCAGGTGCTCGACGGCGCCGACGCGCAGCTCGGCCAGCTCGCCCCGGCCCGCCAGGCCGCGCTCAACGCCACCACCGCCGACCCGACCTACCTGGCGCTGGTCGAGTCACTGCTCGCCGTCGCCGACGCGCTGCCGGCCCAGGTCCGCGACCGGGACCTGGCCAACGGGGCCCGGGAGGTGGCGGCGGTGGCCGCCCAGGAACACCTCGCCGCCCTGGAACGCGACCTGCTCCGCACCGTCTTCGTGCGGGGCGCGCTGGCGGACGGGGAACTGGTCCGCCTCGGCCAGTTGCGCGGCGCGCAGGAGCAGCGCCAGGCCGAGTTCTCCCGGATCGCCGGCGGGCGGTCGGCGGACGCGTACGCCCGGCTGGTGACCGGCACCGACGTCTCCACGGCGCGGCGGATGCGGGACAGCGCGCTCAACGCGGAGACCGAACCGGGCGGGCTGCGCACCGACGGCGACGCCTGGTACGTGGCCCAGAGCGGCGCCATCCGCCGCTACAACCTGCTCGGCCGGGAGCTGTCCGAGGAACTCGACCGGCAGGCCGCCGGCCTGGCCCGGGACGCGCGGCGGCGGGCCCTGGTCACCGGTGGCGCGACCACCGCCGTCGCACTGGCGTCGCTGACCGCCGCCGCGCTGCTCGCCGTGCGCACCAGCCGCCGGCTGCGCCGGCTGCGGGTCGCGGCGCTCACCATGGCCCACCGCGAACTGCCGGAGCGGATCACCGCGATCGCGGCCGGCGACGGTACGCAGACCGAGGGCGCGGCCACCCGGCTCACCGCCGGCATCCGGCAGGGCCGGGACGAGGTCGCCCAGGTCGCCCAGGCGTTCGACACGGTGAACCGGGCCGCGCTGCGGCTGGCCGGCGAGCAGGCCGAGCTGCGGATGGACGTGACCCGGATGGTCGAGGCGCTGGCCCGGCGGATCCGCACCCTGATCACCCGGCAGCTACGCCTGCTCGACGAGTTCGAACGCGAGGAGACCGACCCGGACGCCCTGGCCCGGCTCTTCGCGCTGGACCACCTCGCCGCCCGGATGCGGCGCAACGGGGAGAACCTGCTGGTCCTCGCCGGCGGCGAGCCCGGCCGCACGCACGAGGGCGCCCACCTGCTGACCGACGTGATCCGGGCGGCCGCCTCGGAGATCGAGGAGTATCCCCGGGTGGAGGTCGACGTGCCCACCGCCGCGGTGCACGGCGACGCCGTCGGCAACCTGGCCCACCTCCTCGCCGAGCTGCTGGAGAACGCCACCGTCTACTCGCCGCCGGACGCGCCGGTGCACGTCGACGGCCGGCGCACCGTCGACGGGCTCACGCTGCGCGTGCACGACCGGGGCATCGGGATCAGCGACGGCCGGCTCGCCGCGATCAACGAGCGGCTGCGCGTCCCCGCGATGCTCTCCAGCGCCGCCGCCGGCAGCATGGGCCTGCACGTGGTGTCCCACCTGGCGGCCCGGCACGGCGTGCGGGTGCACCTGTACGCCACCGGCGCGGGCACCGTCGCGCAGGTGGACATCCCGGAGTCGGCGCTGACCCGGGTCGAGTCGGTCGCCCCGCGGCCCGCCCCGCAACGGCGTACGCCGGAGCCCGCCGCCGCGGCCCCCTGGTTCCGGCCACCGTCCACCCGGGCCGTCCCGCCCGTGTCGACCGGCGCCCGGCCCGGCGAGTCGGGTGACCCGGCCGCCCTGCCCGACATGGCCGGCATCCACCGCGCGCCGACGGTCGCGCTCCCGGTGCTCAAGGCGCGGCCGGCCGGCCCCGCCACCGCGCCGCCCCCGCCGGTCTCCGTTCCCGCGCCGCCCCCGCCGGGCCCGGCGCCGGCCTCCACCACCGGGGTCGGGCTGCCCCGCCGCACCCGGGGCGGCCAACTCCCGGCCGCGCTGCACGACGCCCCCGCGCCGCCGCCGAAGGACGACCTGCTCGACCCCGAGTTGGTGCGCTCCCGGCTGTCCGCGCTCGCCGAGGGCGTCGCCGCCGCGACGCGACGTACCCAGCAGACGACACCCCCCAGGAGAACCCCATGACCCCATCCGCGAGCGCCGGCCTCGACTGGCTGCTGGCCAACTTCGCCGAGCAGGTGCCGGACGTGTCGCATGCCCTCGCCGTCTCCGGCGACGGGCTGCGGCTGGCGGCCTCCCCCGACCTCGCGGCGGACCAGGTGGACCAGCTCGCCGCCGTGATCAGCGGCCTGGCCAGCCTGACGGTCGGCGCCGCGCGGCTGATGTCCGCCGGCCGGGTACGCCAGCAGATCGTCGACATGGACGGCGGGGTGATGCTGGTGATGGCGGTGGGCGAGCGCGCGCTCGTCGGGGTGCTGGCCGCGCCCGGCTGCGACCTGGGCCAGATCGGCTACGAGACCGCCATGCTGGTCCAGCGGGTGGCGGAGGCGCTGGAGCCGGCGGTCCGGGCGTGACCGGACGGCCCCGACGGCTGCTGGCGGCCCTGCTGGCGGCCCTGCTCGCCGCCGGCTGCGGCACGTCCGAGGCCGGGCCGCAGCCCTGGCACGACGGTCGCATCTTCCTCGCCACCGGCAACACCACCGGCGTCTACTACCAGCTCGGCGGCGGTTACGCGGACGTGATCAGCCGCCACCTGCCCGGCTACGAGGCCCGGGCCGAGCCGACCGGGGCGTCGGTGGAGAACATCAACCGGCTGGCCAGCGGCGACATGGAGATCGCGTTCAGCCTCGCCGACACGGCCGCGGACGCGGTGCGGGGGCGCGGGGCCTTCGAGGGCCAGCCCCAGCCCGTCCGGGCGCTGGCCCGGGTCTACAGCAACTACACCCATGTGATCGTCCGGGCCGACGCGAAGATCACCGCCCTGTCGGGGCTGCGCGGCAAGCGGGTGTCCACCGGCTCCCCGAAGTCCGGCACCGACATCATCGCCGGGCGCCTGCTGACGGCGGCCGGCCTCGACCCGGACCGGGACGTCCGCCGGGCCACGCTGTCGCTGCCGGAGACGGTCAAGCGGATGCGGGCCGGCACGCTCGACGCGATGTTCTTCTCCGGCGGCCTGCCCACGCCGGGCATCGCCGATCTGCTCTCCAGCGCCCCGGGGACGTTCGCGCTGCTGCCGATCGCCGACCTCATCGAGCCGCTCGGCGCCCGGCACGGCTCGGTCTACACCACCGCCGAGCTGCCGAAGGAGGTCTACCGCACGACGAGCGCCACACCGACCGTCACGGTGGCGAACGTGATCCTGGTCGGCGCCGACATGCCCGACCAGTTGGCGTACGACCTGACCCGGCTGCTCTTCACCTACCAGGCCGACCTGGTCGGCGTACACCCGGAGGGCGGCAACTTCACCCGGCAGAGCGCCGCCGGCACCGACCCGATCCCGCTGCACCCCGGGGCGGCCCGCTTCTACCGGAGCGGGTGACCGCGCCGGTCAGGCGTCCGCCGGGGTGGTGGCGGCGCGGGCGGCGGCGACGAGACGGTCGGTCTCGGCGAGCACGTCGGGGTCGTCCGCCGGGGTGCCGGGGTCGAGGCGGACCGTCCAGGTGAGGCCGTCCACGCCCGGCGCCCGCCGCGCGGCGACCCGGCCGGCGCCGCCGGGGACCGGGTGGTGCCGGGTGTACGCCACCGAGCGGGTGACCCGCTCCCGCACCTGGTGCGGCAGCTCGCCCGGGTCGAGCAGCAGGTAGGTCTCGGCCGGGCAGTCGGCCACCACCAGGTAGCCGTCGCGCTCGGCGACCGGCTCGGCCGGCGTGACGGTGAGTTCCCGGCCGGACCAGACCGCTTTGAGGATGTCGTGCCAGCCCAGCCGGTGCGCCCGGCCGGGCAGCCAGAGCCCGAGGTTGCTGGCCACCACCACGCCGTCGCCCTCGCCGTTGCCGGCCGCGGCCCAGGCGAGCACCCGCTCGTCGGGGGCCAGCGGCGGCCGGGCGGCCGTCGGCAGCTTCGGCCTGCGGCGGAACAGTCCCATCTACAGCCCTCCCGCGGCCTGCTCGCGCAATGCCCGGGCGTGCTGCTCCAGCGAGAGCAGCTCGCCGAAGGCGGCGAAGTACTCGTCCTTGTTGTTGACCGGGTTGATCCGCTGGATCCGGGACTTCAGGTCCCTGATCCGGCCGGTCACCGAGCCCCACTGCAACCGGGCGATCGTGACCGAGACGTAGCGCGGGTCGGGGTCGCCGTCGATGCGCAGCGGCTCCACGGCCAGCTCGCCGACGAGCGCCCGGGCCGCGAGGTCTTCGCAGGCGTCGCGGACGGACTCGATCCAGACCGCGCCGCCGGTCGCCGTGGCGGCCCCGCCGACGGCCGCGACGGCCGCCCGCACCGCCACGTGTACGGGGTGGCGGTACTCCGACGCCTCGACCGCGTCGAACATCGGCCCGGCCAGCACCGGCTCCTGGAGGGCGAGCTTCAGCGCCTCCCGCTCGACCATCGACTGCGGGTTGTCGACGACCGGCTCGGCCGGGGCGGGGCGGGCCGGCGGGTTGTCCCGACCGGGCGGGGCGGACGCGGCGGCGAGCACGGCCCGCTGCACCGGCTCGATCTCCATGCCGAGGTCGCCGGCGAGCTTGCGGACGTACTCCGGGCGCTTCTCCCGGTCCTTGATCTTGGCCACCAGCGGCGCGGCCCGGCGCATCGCCTCCACCCGGCCGTCGACGGTGTCGAGGTCGTACCGGCTGATGACGTGCCGCAGCGCGAAGTCGACCAGCGGCTCGCGGCGGGCGACCAGGTCGCGGACCGCCATGTCGCCCTTGGCCAGGCGCAGGTCGCACGGGTCCATGTTGTCGGGGCTGACCGCGATGAAGGTGCGCCCGACGAAACGCTGGTCGTCCTCGAAGGCCCGCAGCGCGGCCTTCTGGCCGGCGGCGTCCCCGTCGAAGGTGAAGATGATCTCGCCGGCTCGTTCGTCGCTGTCGAAGAGCACCCGGCGCAGCACGCCGATGTGGTCCGCGCCGAACGCCGTGCCGCAGGTCGCCACCGCTGTCGGGACGTCCGCCAGGTGACAGGCCATCACGTCGGTGTAGCCCTCGACCACGACCACCTTGCCCTGCTTGGCGATCTCCCGCTTGGCCTGGTCGATGCCGTAGAGGACGTGCGACTTCTTGTAGATCGGCGTCTCGGGGGTGTTGAGGTACTTCGGGCCGTCGTCGTCCTCGAAGAGCTTGCGGGCGCCGAAGCCGATGACGTCGCCGGTGATGTCGCGGATCGGCCACATCAGCCGCCGCCGGAACCGGTCGATCAGCGTGCCGGAGCGCGACGGCCGGGACAGCCCGCCGGTGACCAGCTCGTCGTGGGTGAAGCCCTGCTGGCGCAGGTGCTTGGTGAGCAGGTCCCAGGCGTCCGGGGCGAA
Organism: Micromonospora sp. NPDC047730; assembly: GCF_043204765.1. Lineage (NCBI taxonomy): Bacteria > Bacillati > Actinomycetota > Actinomycetes > Micromonosporales > Micromonosporaceae > Micromonospora > Micromonospora sp. NPDC047730. Next base: position 442,997 of record NZ_JBIDCU010000005.1, read on the forward strand.
CCCGCAGCCGTAGCGCTCGGCGGCGGCCCGGTCGAAGCCGCGGCGGGCCAGGAACTCCCGGGCCGGGCGCGCGCCGGCCGTGGTGAGCTGGGCGCGGTAGAACTCCACGGCGGCGGCGTGCGCGGCGACGAGGCGCTGCCGCTGCCCCTGCTGCGGGCGGGGCCGCGGCGCGGCGGAGTCGCCCTCGACGTAGCGCAGCTGGATCCCGGCCCGGGCGGCGAGCCGCTCCACCGACTCGACGAAGCTGAGGTGCTCGGCGTCCATCAGGAACTTGATCGCGTCGCCGCCGGCGCCGCAGCCGAAGCAGTACCAGACGTTGCGGGCGGGCGAGACGTTGAACGAGGGGCTCTTCTCGTCGTGGAACGGGCACAGCCCCTTGAGGTTGCCGCCGCCGGCCGACTTCAGCGTCACCGTCTCCGAGATGACGTCGGCGATCGAGCTGCGCTCCCGGACCAGCGCGATGTCCTCGTCCCGGATCCGCCCAGCCATGTCCGCCACCCCCTCGCCGTACATCCTGCCCTGCCCGACCGGCGGCGCGCGGCCGGGGGACGCCGGGTGTGGCGACCACCGCCGCCACCTCGGCGGTTCCGCCGGCGCGACCGCCTCACCCCGGGCGGGCCGCGCCGGTCACCGCGGCCGGCGCCGCAGGTAGCGCCGCACCGGCGGCGGGTCCTCCTCCTCGTACGACCGGGCGGCGCGGATCGCCGCGGCCAGGCCGTAGCGGCGGACCCGGGGCGGCGGGTTGACCGCCGGGTCCAGGGCCATGTCCCGGACCAGCGCGACGGCCAGGCCGAGCATGACCACCACGAACGGCAGCGCGACCAGGATGGTCGCCTGTTGCAGCGCGTCCAGCCCGCCGACCAGCAGCAGCACCGCGGCCACCGCGCCGATCAGCACGCCCCAGACCACGACCAGCGCCCGGTGCGGGCGCAGCGCGCCCCGGGAGGTCAGCGAGCCGAGCACCAGCGCGGCGGAGTCGGCGCCGGTGACGAAGAAGAGCGCGACCAGCACCATCGCCAGCAGGGTGGTCAGGCCCGCCAGGGGCAGGGCCTCGAGCAGGCCGAAGAGCGCCCGCTCGGTGCCCGCGCCGACGTCGGCGACCAGGTCCCGGGCGCCGGTGGCCTGCACCCGCAGGGCGCTGCCGCCCATCACCGCGAACCAGACCACGCTGGCCCCGCTGGGCACCAGCAGCACGCCGACGACGAACTGCCGGACGGTGCGGCCCCGGGAGATCCGGGCGATGAAGATGCCGACGAACGGGGCCCAGGAGATCCACCACGCCCAGTAAAAGATCGTCCAGTTGCCCAGCCAGGTCGGGTCGGAGAACGCGCCGGTACGGGTGGACATGGTGATCAGGTGGCTGAGGTAGTCGCCGACCGACGCGGGCAGCACCTCCAGCGCGTAGATGGTCGGGCCGGCCACGAACACGAAGACCATCAGCGCGACGGCGAGCACCACGTTGGTGGTGGACAGCCACTTGATGCCCTTGTGCAGGCCGGAGAAGGCGGAGACGACGAAGGCCAGGGTGAGGGCGGCGATCACCACCAGCTCGACCGCCGTGCTGTCCGGCACGGGGGTGACCAGGTCCAGCCCGGCGGCGACCTGGAGGGCGCCGAGGCCGAGGCTGGTGGCCGAGCCGAAGACGGTGGCGAAGACGGCCAGCAGGTCGATCACCCGGCCCACCGGGCCGTCCACCCGCGCGCCGAGCAGCGGCTGGAACGCCGCCGAGATGCGGTTCTCCCGCCCCTTGCGGAACGTCGAGTACGCCAGCGCGAGCGCCACCACCGCGTAGATCGCCCACGGGTGCAGCGTCCAGTGGAAGAGCGTGTACTGCATCGCCACCGCCCCGGCCGCCCCGGTGTTCGGCGCGACGCCGCTGGCCGGAGGCGGCGCGGCGTAGTGCTCGATCGGCTCGGCGACGGCGTAGAAGACCAGGCCGATCCCCATGCCGGTGCTGAACATCATCGAGACCCAGGCGAGGGTGCTGAACTCCGGTTCGTCCTCGTCGGCGCCGAGCCGGATCCGGCCGAACTTCGTCGCGGCGATGACCACCGAGAGCACCAGGAAGGCGTCGGCGGCCACCACGAAGAACCAGCCGAAGGTGCTGATCACCCAGCCCAGGCCGGACTCACCGAAGCCGGCCAGGGACCCCCGGCCCAGCACGCCCCAGGCCACCACGGCCAGCACGCCGCCGACGCTGAGCGCCAGCACCACCGGGTCGACCCGGCCCACGGCCTGCGGCCGGTCCCGCACCTGCTCGCTCATGCTCACCCCCCGCCCATCCTGCTGGGCACGGGGGCGACACACGGCGATATCGGGCGAACGCCCGCTCCCGGGGTGCCCGGGAGGGCCACTCAGGCGGGGACGGCGGCGGACTCCTCGGCCTCGACCTGGCGGTTCCAATCGGGCTTGCTGGCACGCCAGCCCTCGTCGTCCATGCCACGGCGCCAGTAGCCGGAGATGGAGAGCCGGTCGCGGGGGACGCCACGCTCGACGCGGAGCAGGCGGCGCAGTTCCTTCACGAAGGCCGCCTCGCCGTGGACGAAGGCGTGCACCTCGCCGGGCGGGAACTCCAGGTCGCGGACCGCCGCGACGAGGGCCTCCCCGACCGGGCGCCCGCCCCGGTGCAGCCAGGTCAGGCGCACCGCACCCGGGCTGACCAGCCGCTGCTCCTCGGCCGGGTCGGCGACCTCGACGAACGCGACGGCCGGGGCGTCGGCCGGCAGCCGCTCCAGGGCGGCGGCGATCGCCGGCAGGGCGCTCTCGTCGCCGACCAGCAGGTGCCAGTCGGCGTCCGGGCTCGGGGCGTACGCGCCGCCGGGGCCGACGAAGTGCACCGGGTCGCCGGGGCGCAGCGCGGCCGCCCACGGCCCGGCGAGCCCCTCGTCGCCGTGGTGCACGACGTCGACGGTCAGCTCCCCGACCAGCGCGTCCCAGGCCCGCACCGTGTACGCGCGCAGCCGGGGCCACTGCTCCCGGGGCAGGTCACGGCGGATCGCGGCGAGGTCCATCGGGCTCGGGTGGTCGACCCCCGGCACCGGGAACACGATCTTGATGTAGTGGTCGGTGAACTCGCCCACCGGCAGGCCGGTCAACTCCTCCCCGCCGAGCACGAGCCGGATCAGGTGGGGGGTGGGCCGCTCGGTGCGCAGTACCCGGGCGGACGTGACCTTCTTCGGGCGCTCCGTCATGCTGGTTAGGCTAACCTAAGTACGTCGGGTCGCCCATTCCCGCCCCTCCGCCGGGCGCGCCCCGGGCGCGCCCGGAGCCGGGCGCCAGCCGCGCGTGCCAGGCCACGGCCGCCGGATCGGTGAGCGAGGCGACCTGGTCGATCACCACCCGGAGCCGGGCGGCGTCGTCCGGCGCGGCCCGCCAGAGTGGGGCGAAGACCGGGTCCAGCGCGTCCGGCGCCCGGCCGGCCAGGGCGTGCACCAGGTCGGCCAGCACCTCCTGCTGCCGCCGGTAGCGGCCCTCGGCGCCGGGGCGGCGCATCACGTACCGCAGGGCGATGCCCTTGAGCAGCGCGCACCGCGCCCGGATCCGCCGGGGCACCACCAGGTCGGAGGCGTACCGGCGGTGCGGGCCGGGGCCGTACCGCTCCTCGGTGGCCGCCACGACGGTCGAGACGAAGCGGCCGGTCAGCACGCTGGTGGTCGCCTTGAGCGCGGCCAGCGCGCGGTGGCTGCCGTCGTAGCCGGCCAGCGGGGCGAGCACGGGATCGTCGAGCAACTCCCGCAGCACCTCGTCGAGGTCGGCCGGGGACTCGCCGGAGTAGGTGGCCGCGACGTCGGCGCAGAGCGCGGCCCGCTCGTCGGGGTCGTCCAGCAGCGGGCGCAGCGTCACGTACCCGCCGTGGATGCCGTCCTCGACGTCGTGCACCGAGTACGCGACGTCGTCGGCCCAGTCCATCACCTGCGCCTCCAGGCAACGCCGGTCGTCGCCCGGGCCGCCGGCACGCAGCCAGGCGAATACTGGCAGGTCGTCGGCGTACACACCGAACTTGCGCTGGTCCGGACGTCGGGGCCACGGGTACTTGCTGACCGCGTCGAGCGAGGCGCGGGTCAGGTTGAGGCCGGCGGACGTGCCGTCCGGGGCGACCACCTTCGCCTCCAGCCGGGTCAGCACCCGCAGCGTCTGCGCGTTGCCCTCGAAGCCGCCGCACCCGGCGGCCAGCACGTCCAGCGCGTCCTCGCCGTTGTGCCCGAACGGCGGGTGCCCCAGGTCGTGGGCGAGCCCGGCGGTGTCCACCACGTCCGGGTCGCAGCCCAGCCGGGCGCCCATCTCCCGGGCGATCTGCGCGACCTCCAGCGAGTGGGTCAACCGGGTCCGCAGGAAGTCGTCGGTGCCGGCCGTGTGCACCTGGGTCTTCGCGGCGAGCCGCCGGAACGCCGCCGAGTGCAGCACCCGGGCCCGGTCCCGCTCGTGCGCCGACCGCCCGTACCCGGTGTCCTTCGGCGGCTCGCCGACCCAGCGGGCCGTGTCCGGGTCGTCCGGCCCCGGACGCTCAGTCCGCACGCTGCCGCAGCACGCAGAACTCGTTGCCCTCCGGGTCGGCGAGCACGGTCCATTCGACGTCGCCCTGGCCGATGTCGACGTGCCGGGCGCCCATGTCGACCAGCCGCTCGACCTCGGCCTCCTGGTCGTCTGGGCGCAGGTCGATGTGCAGCCGGTTCTTGGTCTCCTTGTCGTCGGCGACGGGCACGAAGGTGATGCCCGGCAGCCGGTCGGCGGACCGGCGGATCTCCACCCCGTCCGGCTGCTCGGCCACCACCTGGTAGCCCAGTGCCTCGGCCCACCAGCGGGCGAGCCGGGCCGGGTCCCGGGCGTCGACGGTCAGGCTCTCCCAGGCGCTGCTCATGCCGATCAGGTTACGCCCGGACGGCCCGAACGGCTCGCCGCTGGCGCGCGCCGGACGGGCCCGCAACCTCCGTTCAGACGAGAGTTGTCGGCCGATCGCCGACCGTTACGGGACCTCGGTCCGGCATGGCCGGCGGTAGCGTTCCCGGAGCGGAACGTGACCAGACTGAGGGCCCGACGGTGGGAGTGACACCCGTGAACGCGGACACGATGATGGGAACGGAGTTGCAGGGGCTACGCCTACGCCGCCCCGAGGTGGCGGGCACGGTGCTGGCCGGCACCGACGGCCTGCTGATCTCCAGCGACCTGCCGGCGACGGACGCCACGCACCTGGCGGCGCTCGCGGCGGCGAGTTTCGGCCTCGGCCACCGGGTGGCCGACACCGTGCGGCACGGGGAGTTCCGGGAATCGGTGCTCCGCACCGCGGCCGGCGCGGTGGTCACCTACCCGGCCGGGCGCAACGCCCTGCTGACGCTGGTCGCCGACGGCGCCGCCGACCTGGAGGCGCTGCACGCCGACGCCCGGGCGGTGGCCCGGCGCGCCGGCTCGGTGCTGGACACCCGCCGGCCGATCGGGGTGACGCCGGTACCGGAGGCGCACCCCCCGCTCACGGCCCGCACCTCCAGGGGCACCCTGCCCCGGCGCGTCACCCCCCACACCTGGCGCCGCCCGCCGATCTGAGCCACGCGGGAGCCGACCGACGATGCGGTCGCGCCCGCACGGCAGCGGCGGCGGATCCGCTCCCCCGGGTCCGCCGCCGGTCTGCCGTACGTCCCCGCGTCAGCGGCTGTCGGAGCCGTCCGTCTCCACCGCGGCGCGGCCGGCCTCCAGCCGGGCGACGGGCACCCGGAAGGGCGAGCAGGACACGTAGTCCAGGCCCACCTCGTGGAAGAAGTGCACCGAGTCCGGGTCGCCGCCGTGCTCGCCGCAGACGCCGAGCTTCAGCTCCGGCCGGGCCGCCCGGCCCTCCTCCGCGGCAATCCGGACCAGCCGACCCACGCCGTCCCGGTCGATCGACTCGAACGGCGAGATGCCGAAGATGCCCAACTCCAGGTAGCGCCAGAAGAACGCGCCCTCCACGTCGTCCCGGGAGAAGCCCCAGCCCATCTGGGTCAGGTCGTTGGTGCCGAAGGAGAAGAACTGCGCCGCCTCGGCGATCTGGCCGGCGGTCAGCGCCGCCCGGGGCACCTCGATCATCGTGCCGATCAGCACGTCGACCGCCTTCTCCCGGGTCACCTCCTCGATGATCTTCTCCGCCTCGGCGCGTACCGTCTCCAGCTCCTGCACCGCGCCGACCAGCGGGACCATGATCTCCGGCCGGGGGTCGCCGCCACACTGGGCACACGCGACCGCCGCCTCGACGATCGCCCGGACCTGCATCGCGAAGAGTCCGGGGATGACCAGGCCGAGGCGGACCCCACGCAGGCCCAGCATCGGGTTCTCCTCGTGCATCCGCCGGACGGCGGCGAGCAGCGCCTCCTCCTGGGCCACGTCCTCGCCGCGCTCCTGGGCGACCGCCACGTTGACCGCGAGCTGCTCCAGCGGGGGCAGGAACTCGTGCAGCGGCGGGTCGATCAGCCGGACGGTGACCGGCAGCCCGTCCATCTCCCGGAAGATCTCCACGAAGTCGGCCCGCTGCAACGGCAGCAGCGCGCCCAGCGCGGCCTCCCGCTCGGTCTCGTCGCGGGCCAGGATCAGTCGCTCGACCAGCTCGCGCCGGTCGCCGAGGAACATGTGCTCCGTGCGGCAGAGCCCGATGCCCTGCGCGCCGAAGCGCCGGGCCCGGGCGGCGTCCGCGGCGGTGTCGGCGTTCGTCCGGACGGTCAGCCGGCGCGCGGCGTCGGCGTGCGACATGATCCGGTGTACGGCCCGGACCAGGGCGTTGTCGATGTGCTCCGGGTCGAGGCTGCCCTCGAAGTACTGGACCACCTCCGACGGCATGACCGGCACCTCGCCGAGGTAGACCTTGCCGGTGGTGCCGTCGATGCTGACGACGTCGCCCTCGGTGACGGTCTGCCCGGCGACCGTGAACTTCCGCTGCGGGATGTTGATTTCCAGCTCGTCCGCGCCGGAGACGCAGGTCTTGCCCATGCCCCGGGCCACCACGGCGGCGTGGCTGGTCTTGCCACCCCGCGAGGTGAGGATGCCCTTGGCGGCGATCATGCCGTTCAGGTCGTCCGGGTTGGTCTCCCGGCGGACCAGGATCACGTCCTCTCCCTCGGCGGCCAGCTCGACCGCGCGGGCGGAGGTGAAGACGACCTTGCCCACCGCCGCGCCCGGGGAGGCGCCGATGCCCTTGGCGACCGGCTGGAACTCGTGGTCGAGCTGGAAGCGCGGGAACATCAGCTGGGCGAGCTGCGCGCCGTTGACCCGGTGCAGCGCCTCGTCGAGGTCGATCAGGCCCTCGTCGACCAGTTGTCCGGCGATGACGAAGGCAGCCGCGGCGGTGCGCTTGCCGACCCGGGTCTGGAGCATCCAGAGCTTGCCGCGCTCGATGGTGAACTCGATGTCGCAGAGGTCCTTGTAGTGGCCCTCCAGCCGGGCCATGTAACTGAGCAGCTCGTCGTAGGACTTCTTGTCGAGCTTCTCCAGCTCCTGCAACGGCACGGTGTTGCGGATGCCGGCGACCACGTCCTCACCCTGGGCGTTGGCCAGGTAGTCGCCGTAGATGCCCTGCGCGCCGCTGGCGGGGTCGCGGGTGAACGCGACGCCGGTGCCGGAGTCCGAGCCGAGGTTGCCGAAGACCATCGCCACCACGTTGACCGCGGTGCCGAGGTCGGCCGGGATCCGCTCCTGCCGCCGGTAGACCACCGCGCGCTCGGCGTTCCACGACTCGAAGACCGCGCGGATGGCCAGGTCGAGCTGCTCGCGCGGCTCCTGCGGGAACTCCCGGCCGGTGTGCTTGAGGAAGATCCTCTTGTACGCGTCGACCAGCCCGCGCAGGTCGTCCGCGTCGAGGTCGAGGTCGTTCTGGGTGCCCTTGGCACGCTTGGCGTCGTCCAGCGCGTGCTCGAACTCCTCGCCCGGCACCTCGCAGACGGTCTTGCCGAACATCTGGATCAGTCGGCGGTACGAGTCCCAGGCGAACCGGTCCGCACCGCCGGCGGCGGCCTGGTCGCCCGAGCCGCCGGCCTGCCGTGCGAGCCCCTGGACGCTGCGGTCGTTGAGGCCGACGTTGAGGACGGTCTCCATCATGCCCGGCATGGAGAACTTGGCCCCGGAGCGGACGGAGACGAGCAGCGGGTCCTGCGGGTCGCCGAGGCGCTTGCCCATCGCCTGCTCCAGCGACGCCAGGTGCGCGGCGATCTGGTCGGCCAGCCCGTCGGGCTCCTCACCGGTGGCGAGGTACGCCTTGCAGGCCTCGGTGGTGATGGTGAAGCCCGGCGGGACCGGCAGGCCGAGGTTGGTCATCTCGGCCAGGTTGGCCCCCTTGCCGCCGAGCAGGTCCTTCAGGTCCTTGTTGCCCTCGGCGAAGTCGTAGACGTACTTGTGTTCCACCGTCTCTTGCGCTGCCACCAGAGCCTCCCACGCGCGCCGGTCCGACACTTAACGAAGGTTCAGTTGCTCCATACCCCGGGGCGGACCACCGGTAATCCCGATGCCATCCCGGCTGGTGGGCGAAGGCTAAGCGAACATCGCGTGACCCGGGGCCGTTCGGTGACAATAGGCACAGCCATCACGACTATCCGCGTTCGTACCGGTTTTTGGGAACGCTTCCACGAGCACGATCACGCAACTCCGGCCCCTCCCTCGTACTCTTGACGGCACGCATTTCGGTGAACCTCACCTTTGCCATAACAGCCGCGAATACACCCCCGGGGAGCCATCGCCGTGCCATCCGTTCCCACCGCCTCGGAGCCGCTCGACCCGTCCGCCACCGGGCCGGACGACCCGGCGCCCGGGCACCTCGACCTGCCGGCCCACGCGCCCGCCGCCGCCGACCTGGCCCGGGCGGCGGCCCGGACCGCCGGCGACCTGCTCGCCCCGCCCACCCCGGTCCGGCTGGGCGACGTGGTGCCCGCCCCCGAGCTGGTCGCGCCCGACCCGGCCGCCGACTTCGTCCTCACCGCCGAATCGGCCGTCCGGGTGAGCGCCGACGACGCCGTCCGGGCCGTCGGCGAGCAGCTCGCCGCCCTGCTCCGGCCGGCCACCGGCTACCCGCTGCCGGTCGCCGACGCCACCTGGCCGGAGCCGGCCGGCGGCATCGCGCTGGCGCTGGTCGACGCCGACGACCTCGGCGCGGAGGGCTACCGGCTCGACGTGACACCCGACGGGGTACGCATCGAGGCCGCCACCCCGGCCGGGCTCTTCTTCGGCACGCAGACGCTGCGGCAGCTCCTGCCGGCGGCGATCGAGAGCCCCACGCCGGTCGCCGAGCGCTGGGCGCTGCCGGGCGGCTCGATCACCGACCGCCCCCGGTTCGCCTACCGGGGGGCGATGCTCGACGTGGCCCGGCACTTCTTCGGCGTCCCGGACGTGCTCCGGGTGATCGACCACCTGGCCCGCTACAAGCTCAACCACCTGCACCTGCACCTCACCGACGACCAGGGCTGGCGGATCGCGGTCGACTCGTGGCCCCGGCTGGCGACGGTCGGCGGGGCGTTCGAGGTGGGCGACGGCCCCGGCGGGCACTACACGCGCGACGACTACCGCCGGATCGTGGCCTACGCGGCGCAGCGGCACATCACCGTGGTGCCGGAGATCGACCTGCCGGGGCACACCCACGCGGCACTGACCGCGTACGGGGAGCTGGCGCCGGACCGGGTCGCGCCGCCGCCGTACACCGGCACCGAGGTCGGCTTCAGCTACGTCGACCCGGCCAGCGAGCGGACGTACGAGTTCGTCACCGACGTGCTCGGCGAGATCGCCGCGCTCACCCCCGGGCCGTGGCTGCACATCGGCGGCGACGAGGCGTTCAAGGTGCTCCCCGACGCGTACGCCGCCTTCGTCGAGCGCGTCCAGCGGATCGTCGCCGACACCGGCAAGACGGTGGTCGGCTGGCACCAGATCGCGCCCGCCGGGCACGCCGACGGGCGGGTGCTCCAGTGGTGGGGGACGACGGGCGAGGACCCGGTCACCGCGGACGCCGTCCGCCGGGGCGCCCGGCTGATCCTCTCCCCCGGCAACCACGCCTACCTCGACATGAAGTACGCCCCCGACACCCCCATCGGGCACGACTGGGCGGGCCTCATCGACGTCCGCCGGGCGTACGACTGGGACCCCGCCGCCCACGTGGCCGGCGTCCCCGCCGACGCGGTGCTCGGGGTGGAGGCGCCGCTGTGGACCGAGTCGGTCACCTCGCGGGCCGAGGTCGAGTTCATGTTCTTCCCCCGGCTGCCCGCGATCGCCGAGCTGGGCTGGTCCCCGCGGACGGCGCACGACTGGGCCGGGTTCCGCGACCGGCTGGCCGGGCACGGCCCGCGCTGGTCCGCCGCCGGCATCGCCTTCCACGCCGCCCCGGAGGTGCCCTGGCCGGCGGAGCAGCCGGCTCCGGCCGCGTCCCCGGCGGCGATCCCCACCCAGCGCGGCCCCGAAGGGGCGCCCGCCCCGTCCGCCTGACGTCGCACGCCCGGCGGGCCCGCCAACCGCATGGTGGCGGACCCGCCGGCGCGGCGGCCCCGGCTGCGCCCCGATGTCCTGACGGGCGGCGGCCCCGACTGCGCCCTACGTCCTGTCGGGCGGCTGTCGACGGCCATTCGGCGACCCCGACGACCTGCGCCACCTGTCCCGCATGTCCGGTTCCCGCCGCCCGATATGCCCCTGATGTCGCCACCACGTGCGGCTCGTCCCGTGGCCGGCGCCACCCCGGCGGCGGAATCGTCGGCGGGCCCGGGTCGTTGAACATGGCATACCCGCGGCACTCCCCCGCGCCGCGGCGGCCCGAACGACCGGCGGAATGCGTCGCCGGCCCGGGTCGTTGAGACACCCCGGACGCCCGAGCAGGCCCCGCCGCCGGAGCGATCCGTTCTGACCTCCCCCTCTCGCGGCACGCCGTCCCCCGTGCGCGCCGCACACCCCCGATCGAAAGGTGCACACCATCATGCGTACCGATCTGATCCGTAAGGCCGCCCTGACCGCTGCTGGCCTCGCCTTCACCGGCGGCGCCA
>NZ_JBIDCU010000006.1:0-295320 GCF_043204765.1 Micromonospora sp. NPDC047730
CATGGTTCGCCAACCCCCGATGCGTGACCTGCACACCCTTCGGCCGACCCGTCGACCCCGACGTGAAGATCACATACGCCAGATCGTCCAGATCCACCGTCGGCGGCTCCGACGGCGGCAGCTCCCCGACCGGCGGGACCTGCTCCACGGCCAGCACCTCGACGCCGGCCGTGAACCGGTCGGCGTACCGCGCCGACGTCAGCACCCGGACCGCACCCGCGTCGGCCAGCATCGCCTCCACCCGGCCGGCCGGATAGGACGGGTCCACCGGCACGTACGCCGCCCCCACCTTCCACACCGCCAACATCGCCGCGACCAGATCCGGCCCCCGATCCAGCAGCACCCCCACCACCGCACCACGACCGACACCCGACGACCCCAACCACGCCGCCAACCCCGCCGCCCGCGCATCCAACTCCGCAAACCCGACACCGTTGACCGCCTCGGCCGACGGCACCCGAACCACCTGCTCCTCGAACCACCCCAACACCGAACCCGACACCGGCTCCACCGAGTCCACGTCGTCGGCCAGCACCACCGGCACCTCGTCCGCCGACAGACACACCACCCGCGCGTCCCCGTCCGGATCCGCGACCATCGCCTCCAACACCGCCCGGAACATGCCACCGAGGCGGCGCAGGGCGTCCTGGCCGACGTGCCGGCGGCTGGCCTGGAGGGTGAGGAAGCCGAGCCGGCTGAACACGCCGAGCGGGAACTCGGTGGGGCTGTCGTCGATCGACTCGGCGTAGTCGATGTCGGCAGCGTCGATCTGGTGGAAGTCGTGGTAGCTGAACCGCACGTCGAGCATGCGGGCGTCCTCGCCGATCTCCCGTTGCAGGGTCGACAGCGGGTAGCGCCGGTGCGGCCACAGCTCCAGCTCGGCCTCGAAGGTCCGCCGGATCAGCTCCGCCCAGGTGGCGGCCGATCCGTCGTAGCCGACCGGCACGGTGTTGAGGTGCATGCCGTACACCCGGTCGGCGCCGGCCACCTCGGGCCGGATGTTGCAGACCAGGCCGGTGTAGAACCGCCCGGCGGCGCTGAGCTGGCTCATCACCTTCAGGTGTGCGGCCAGCATCACCGACTTGAACGGCACGCCGAGGCGCCGGGCCAGGCCGCGCAGCGCGGGTTCGAGGTCCTGCACCGGCACCCAGCGCTCGTGCTTGGCCCCCTCCGGTGCGTCCGGGTCGCCCCAGCCGGTGGGCAGCTCGTGCCGGGTCCGGCCAGCCAGCGCGCGGCGCCAGAACTCGCGGTCCGCGTCGCCGGTCACCGACCGCCGCTCGGCGGCGACCGCGTCGGCGAAGCGCACCGAGGGGGTCGGTCGCGGCGGCACCGGCTCACCGGCGCGGATCCGCCGGTAGTCGCGGACCAGCTCCATGATCAGCGAGTGGTAGCTCCACCCGTCCAGGATCGGGTGGCACTCGGTGAGGGTCAGCCACCAGCTGCCGTCCGGGCAGGTCCGGGCGTGCAGCCGCAGCAGCGACGGGTGGTCCAGGTCGAACAGTCGGGTCCGCTCGACGGCAATGAAGTCGTGCAGTTCCCGTTCCAGCTCGGCCCGGTCGGTGGCGAGGCTGCGGTCGTGGGTGACGGCCAGCTCGGCGGTGGCGTGCACCAGCTGCATCGGCACGGAGTAGCCGGTCAGGTCGAACGAGGTCCGCAGCACCTCGTGCCGCCGCACCAGCAGCGCCGCGGCGGCGCGCAGCGCGTCCAGGGAGAACTCCCCCTCGTCACGCACCCGATAGCTGGTCACGTTGTGGTAGTGGTTCTGCTCGGTGTCGGCCAGCAGCTCGACGAGCATGCCGAGCTGTCCCTGGGTGCACGGGTAGGCGTCCACCACGCCGGCAGGCAGCGCGGCGCGGTCGGCGTCGCCGACCAGCGCGAACGGCGTGACCGTCGGCTCCGGCTCGGCGGCGGGCCGCGCGGTGAGCAGTTCGGCCAACTCGGCGACGGTACGCCGCTCGAAGATGTCCCGGACCTCCACGTCGAAGTGCGCGTCGCGCAGCGCGCCGGCCAGCGCCACGGCGCGGATGGAGTCGCCGCCGAGGTCGAAGAAGCCGTCCTGCACGCCGACCCGGTCCAGCCCGAGCGTGGCGGTCCAGATGTCGGCGAGCTGCTGCTCCACGGTGGTGCGCGGGGCCACGTACGGCCGCTCGACGGCGGCCACCGACCGGTCCGGGGCGGGCAGCGCGGCCCGGTCGAGCTTGCCGTTGTTGGTCAGCGGGATCCGGGTCAGCGGCACGAACGCCGCTGGGATCATGTACTCGGGCAGCGTCCGGCCCAGCGCCGCGCGCAGCTGCGACGGGCGCAGCAGCATCGGGTCGTCGCCGGCCACCAGGTACGCCGTCAACCGCCGGTCGCCCGGGTTGTCTTCCCGCAGCACCACCACCGCGTCCCGAACGCCGGGCAGGGCGGTCAGCGCGGCCTCGATCTCGCCCAGCTCGACCCGGTAGCCGCGGATCTTGACCTGGTGGTCGATGCGGCCGATGAACTCCAGTCGCCCGTCGGCGTGCCGCCGGGCCAGGTCGCCGCTGCGGTACAGCCGCGACCCGGGCGGCCCCCACGGGTCCGGCACGAACCGCTGCGCGGTCAGCTCGGGGCGGCCGAGGTAGCCCCGGGCCACCCCCGGGCCGCCCACGTGGATCTCGCCGGGCACGCCGACCGGCACCGGCCGGCCGTCGGCGTCGAGCAGGTGGACCGTCAGGTCCGACAGCGGCGCGCCGATCGGGTTGGCCGAGCCGCCGACCTCGTCGGCGGTGACCCGGTGGTACGTGGTGTGCACGGTGGTCTCGGTGATCCCGTACATGTTGATCAGTCGCGGCGCGTCCAGGCCGCGGCGGGCCACCCAGGGCGTCAGCTCGGCGAACTCCAGCTTCTCGCCGCCGAAGGTGACCACCCGCAGGGCGAGCCGGTCCACCCGGGGGTCACCGTCGGCGGCCAGGCGAACCAGGGCGCGGAACGCCGAGGGCGTCTGGCTGAGCACCGTGACCCGATGCGCGACCAGCTGGTCGAGCAGCTCCTGCGGCGAGCGGATCACCGCGCGGGGCACCACCAGGAGCCGGCCGCCGTGCAGCAGGCAGCCCCAGATCTCCCAGACCGAGACGTCGAAGGCGTACGAGTGCAGCAGCGCCCACACGTCGTGCGGACCGAACCGGTAGTCGTCGGCGGTGACGGTGAGCAGGCGCAGCACCTGCCGGTGGGCCACCGCGACCCCCTTGGGGCGGCCGGTGGAGCCCGAGGTGTAGATGACGTAGCAGAGGTTGTCCACGTCCGCGGCCACGGCAGGGTCGGTGGCGGGCTGGGCGGCCAGCTCGGCGGCGAAGCCGGGGTCGTCCAGCAGCACCACGGTCCCGGCGAAGCCGGCGAACCGGTCCCGCTGGGCAGTGCTGGTCAGCACGATCTCCGCGCCCGCGTCGGCGATCATGAAGTCGAGCCGGTCGGCCGGCGAGGCCGGGTCGAGCGGCAGGTACGCCGCGCCTGACTTGAGCACGCCGAGCAGGGCCGGCACCAGGTCGGGCCCGTGGTCCAGGTGGACCCCGACCAGCCGCTCCGGGCCGGCGCCGTGGGCGCGCAGCCAGTGGGCGAGCCGGTTGGCGGCGGCGTTCAGCTCGGCGTAGCTGAGGGTGGTGTCGGCGACGGTGAGCGCCGCCGCGTCCGGGTGGGCCGCCGCGGCCGCCTCGAACCGGCCGTGCACGGTGCCGGTGACGGGGTCGTTCGTGGCCGGGCCCCGGGTGACCAGCGCCAGCTCGGCGTCGCCGAGGATGGCCAGTTCGGAGAGACGGGCCAGCGGGTCGGTCGCCACGTGGTCGAGCAGCCGGACCAGGTGGTCGGCGGCCCGCTCGACGGTGGCGCGGTCGAACAGGGCGGTGGCGTACTCGAAGCGGCCGCGCAGCCGGCCGTCGGCGCCCTCCAGCACGTGCAGGGTGAGGTCCACCTTGGACGAGCGCAGCGGCAGCTCGACCGGCTCCACGGCCAGGTCGCCGGGCCAGCGGGTCGCCGGCGGCTCGGACTGGAGGGTGAAGGCGACCTGGTAGAGCGGGGTGCGGGAAAGGTCCCGCTCGGGTTCCAGCTCGTCGACCAGGAGCGCGAACGGGGCGTCGGCGTGGTCGAAGGCGTCCAGCACGGTGGCCCGGTTCAGCTCCAGCAGGCCGGCGAACGACAGGTCGCCGCTCCACCGGCCGCGCAGGACCAGGTTGTCGATGCCGTAACCGACCAGGTTGCGCAGTTCCGAGCGGGTCCGCGCCGACGACACCGTGCCCACGGCCAGGTCGGTCCGGCCGGTGTAGCGCGACAGCAGCGCCTGGAAGGCGCTGAGCAGGGTGACGAAGACGGTGGTGCCGGTGTCGCGGGCGAGGCCGCGCAGCGCGGCGGAGAGGTCGGCGGTCAGCGCGAACGGCACCGAGGAGCCGCGCCAGTCCCGGCTCTTCGGCCGGGTCCGGTCGGCCGGCAGTTCCACCGGGGTCAGCCCGGCGAGCTGGTCCCGCCAGTAGTCGATCGACCGGGCCACCCGCTCGTCACGCAGCCGGCCGCGTTGCCAGGCGGCGAAGTCGGCGAACTGCACGGCGGGCTCCGGCAGCCGGGGCTCGGCGCCGGCGTGGAAGGCGGCGTACAGTTCGGCCAGTTCGCCGGTGAGCACCGCCACGGAGGGCGCGTCGCAGGCGATGTGGTGCAGCACCAGGGCGAGGACGTGCTCGTCGGTGTCCAGCCGGACCAGCACGGCCCGGACCGGCCAGTCCCGCGCCAGGTCGAAGCCGGTGGCCGCGGTCTCGGCCAGCAGCGTGGCGGCGGCGGCCTCGCGGTCGGCGGCGGGCCGGTCGGTCAGGTCCACCACCGGCAGGTCGCGCGGGGCGGGCGGGTCGATCACCTGCACCGGCTGGGTGCCGGCGAGGGCGTAGCGGGTGCGCAGGATCTCGTGCCGGGCGACCAGGGCGTCGAGGGCGCGGCCCAGCGCGGCCCCGTCGAGTCGGCCGCGCAGCCGCAGCGCCGAGGAGACCAGGAACTCCCCGCTGGTGGGGTCCATCCGGTTGAGGAACCACATCTGCTGCTGGCCGTGGGACAGCGGCAGGTCCCCCGACCGGTCGGCGGTCGGGATCCGGTCCCGGCGACCCGTACGACGGCCGGCCAGCCGGCGCTGGACGAGTTCTTCACGCAGGTTCGGCTCGTTGGCGGTGCTGGTCATGCCGGGTACTCCTCGGATCGCGACAGGTCGTGGGTCAGGTCGGCGTCGCCCAGCGCGTCGACCTCGGCCCGGATCAGGTCTTCGATGGCGATCGCCTGGGCGTGCACCGTGGGGTGCTCGAACACCAGGCGGATCGGCAGGTCGAGATCGAACTCCTCCTGGAGGGCGGCGATCAGCCGGGCGGCGAGCACCGAGTGCCCGCCGAGGAGGAAGAAGTTGTGGTTGGCGCCGATCCGCGCGTCCAGCATCTCCGCCCAGATCGCGGCGATCCGCTTCTCGGCCACGGTCTGCGGGGCGACGAACTCGGTGGCGTCGGCGGTGCCGTCGGCGAGCGCCGCGTCGAGCCGGCCGCGCAGGGCGTCCCGGTCGACCTTGCCGTTGGCGTTGAGCGGGATCCGCTCCAGCGGCACGAACAGGCTGGGCACCATGAAGTCGGGCAGTTGCCGGGCGCAGTGCGCGGGCAGGTCGGTGGCCTCGCCGCAGTAGAAGGCGACCAGCCGGTCCTGGTGGGCGAGGACCACGCAGTCGCGTACGCCCGGGTGCTGGGCGACGACGGCGCTGACCTCGCCGGGCTCGATCCGGTAGCCGCGGACCTTGACCTGGTCGTCCACCCGGCCGACGAAGGCCATCGTGCCGTCGGGCAGCCAGCGGCCCAGGTCGCCGCTGCGGTAGAGCCGGGAGCCCGGCGGGCCGAACGGGTCGGGGACGAAGCGGTCGGCGGTCAGTTCCGGCCGGCCGGCGTAGCCGGTGGCCAGGCACGCCCCGCCGATGTACAGCTCGCCGACCGCGCCGACCGGCAGCAGCCGCATCGCGTCGTCCAGGATCCGCACCACGGTGTTCGCCATCGGCCGGCCGATCGGCACGATCTCGCTGGTCTGCGGCTCCACGACCGGGTACGCCGACATGATCACGGTGGTCTCGGTGGGGCCGTACGTGTTGATCAGGCCGGCCGGGCCGAGCAGGTCCCGCCACCGGTTCGCCACCGCCCGGCGCAGCACCCCGCCCGCCACCCAGAGCTGGCCGGCCAGCCGCTGCGCCTGCGCGGCGTCGACCTGCGTGGCGAGCAGTTCCAGGTGCGGAGGCGTCATGATGAACCGGTCGTACGGCCCGGCGGCCAGCAGCAGCGCGCCGAGCCCGGTGAGGTCGAACTCCGGCGGGAGCAGCGTCACCGGCTGCCCGGCCACCAGCGGCCCCCAGAGGTTGGAGATCGACAGGTCGAAGGCGATTGTGGAGAACAGCGGCGCCCCGCCCCCGGCCGGGCGGCCGCCCCGGTCGCCGAGCGCCTCGGTCTCCGTGGCGCAGGCCAGGAAGTTCGTCACCGCGGCGTGGGAGAGCAGCACGCCCTTGGGCCGGCCGGTCGACCCGGAGGTGAACAGCACGTACGCTGGCTGCGCCGGGTCGAGGTCGCGGGGCGGCGCGGTGGTCGGTTCGGCGCTGACCATCAGCCGGTGGGTGTCCACCTGGAGGCTGGGCACCACGAACCGGTCGGCGTACCGCGAGGCGGTGACGGCGAGACCGGCGCCGGCCGTGTCGAGCATGTAGCCGATCCGCTCCGCCGGGTACGAGGGGTCGAGCGGGACGCAGGCGGCGCCCGCCTTCCAGCATCCGAGGATCGCGGCGACCAGGTCCGGCCCCCGGTCCAGCAGCACGGCGACGGCCGCGCCCGGCGTGACGCCCGTCCGACGCAGGTGGTTGGCGAACTGGTTGGCCCGGCCGTCCAGGTCGGCGTAGCTGGTGCTCGCCCCGGCGTGCCGCAGCGCCACGGCCTGCGGGTTCGCCGTGCGGCGTGCCTCGAACAGGTCGGCCACGGTGGTGGCCGGGCGGGGCACGGTCGGCCCGTTCCACCCGTGCAGCAGCCGGTGCCGCTCCTCGGCCGAGAACGGGTCAAGCTCGTCGAGGCGGGCGTCCGGCCGGTCGGCGGCGGCACGCAGCAGCCGGACGAAGTGGTCGGCCAGGCGCCGCGCGGTGGACTCGTCGAACAGGGCGGTGGCGTACTCCACGGCTCCGGCGAGCGAGCCGTCCGGTTGCGGCCAGAGGTGCACGGTCAGGTCGGTCTTGGCCACGGTGGACGCCTGCCGCAGCGCGTCGACCGCGTGCGGGTCGTCGGCCACCCGGCCGGTGATCCCGCCCTCCTGGTAGTTCAGCATCGCCTGGTAGAGCGGGGTGCGGGCGAGGTCCCGCTCGCCGACCAGCTCGTCCACCACGCGGTCGAAGGGCAGGTCCTGGTGGGCCAGGGCGGCGGCGGCCCGGGCGCGTACCTCCCGGACCGCCTGCGCGAAGGTGGACGCCGGGTCCAGCGGGCAGCGCAGCACCACCGGGTTGAGGAAGATGCCGGCGGTCTGGGCGACCTCGGGCGGCCGGTGCCCGGAGGTGGGCGTGCCGACCGGCACGTCCCACTGCCCGGTGTAGCGGGCGAGGAGGGCGGCGAAGCCGGTCAGCAGGGTGGCGAACGGGGTGGCCCCGCAGTGCCGGCCCAGCTCGGTCAGGGCGCCGGCGACGTCCGCCGGTACGGTGAAGCCGAGCATCGCGCCCTGCGCGTCCCGCTCGGTCGGGCGTGGCCGGTCCAGCGGCAGCGTCAGCTCGGGCAGCCCGGCCAGCGCCTCCCGCCAGTACGCCAGCTCCCGCCCGACGACCTCGTCGGTGAGCTGCCGGTGTTGCCAGACCGCGTAGTCGGCGTACTGCACAGACAGCTCCGGCAGGTCCGCCGGGCGTCCCTCGGCGGCGGCGCGGCACAGTTCGCGCAGGTCCCGTTCGAGGACGAGGGCGGTGCCGGCGTCGGAGGCGATGTGGTGCACGGCCAGCACCAGCAGGTGGTCCCGGCCGGCGGCGGTGGCCAGCCCGGCCCGCCACAGTGGTCCGGTGCCCAGGTCGAAGCCCCGGCCGAGCTGCGCGGCGACCAGCTCGGGGAGCCCGCCGTGGCTGACGTCGCGCACCTGGAGGGCGACCTCCCCCGGCGGCACGACCTGCTGCCGGGCCACGCCGTCGACGACCAGGTAGCGGGTGCGCAGCGGCTCGTGCCGCGCCTCGAGCGCGCGCAGGGCCGCCCGGACGTGGTCGGGATGGACGGTGGCGGGCAGCCGCACGTGGAGGGGGACGACCCACTCCTTGCTGCCCGGGTCGAGCTGATCGAGCATCCAGAGCCGGTGCTGGGCGGCCGAGAGCGGCAGGGGCCGGTCGCGTCCCACCGG
Source organism: Micromonospora sp. NPDC047730 (assembly GCF_043204765.1). NCBI lineage: Bacteria > Bacillati > Actinomycetota > Actinomycetes > Micromonosporales > Micromonosporaceae > Micromonospora > Micromonospora sp. NPDC047730. The sequence continues at coordinate 8,362 of NZ_JBIDCU010000006.1, forward strand.
GAGCACGGGCGCGGCGGCGGGCCTGGCCGTCTCCACCAGCCGAGCCTGCGTGGCCACGGTGGTCGCGGCGAGCAGGTCGCGCAGCGCCACCGTGCCGCCGGCGGCCTCGCTGAGCCGGCTCTCCAGCCGCAGCGTCACCAGCGAGGAGCCGCCGAGCTGGTAGAAGTCGTCGTCGAGGCCCACCTCGTCGACGCCGAGCAGCTCGCTCCAGACGGCGGCGACGGTGCGTTCGGCGGCGGTGCGCGGCGGGCGTACCGCCGGCCGGTCGAGGGGGTCGATCGCCGGCAGCGCGGACCGGTCGATCTTGCCGCTGGCGGTGAGCGGAAACTCCGCCACGGGCTGGAACACGGCGGGCACCAGTGCCTCGGGCAGCCGGCCGACGCAGTGGGCCCGCAGCTCCGCCGGGGTGAGCTGCCGCCGGCCGGCGACGTACGCGGCGAGCTGCCGCCGGCCGGCCGGGTCGGTGTGCCCCACCACCACCGCCGCCCGGACGTCCGGGTGGGCGGCGAGCACCGCCTCCACCTCGGCCGGTTCGATCCGGACGCCGTTGACCTTGAGCTGGTGGTCGACCCGCCCGACGAACTCCAGGGTCCGGTCGCCGCGCCAGCGCACCTGGTCACCGGTGCGGTAGAGGCGGGCGCCCGGCGGCCCGTACTCGTCCGGCACGAACCGCTCGGCGGTCAGGTCCGGCCGGTTGAGGTAGCCCCGGCCGAGGTTGGCCCCGCCGACGTAGAGTTCGCCGACCACGCCCACCGGCACGGGCCGCCGGTCGGCGTCGAGCACCTGGACGCGGACGTTGGGCAGCGGGCGCCCGATCGGCACCGGCCCGGTCGGCTGCCCCGGGTCGACCGGGTGGGCGGTCACGTCGATGGCGCACTCGGTGGGGCCGTAGGTGTTCCACACCCGCACCTCGGGGGTGACGGCCAACCGCCGGCACAGTTCGGCGTGCAACGGTTCGCCGGCCGAGAAGACCAGCCGCAGGCTGGTGCACCCGGCCCAGCCGGGCTGGTCGACCAGCAGCCCGAACACCGACGGCACGCCCTGCAGGACGGTGATCCGGTGCCGGGCGACGGCGGCGACGAGGGCGGCCGGGTCGCGGTGCGCCCCGTCCGGGGCCAGTACCACGGTGCCGCCACTGGCCAGCGGGGCGAAGAACTCCCAGCCCGCCGCGTCGAAGCTGACCGAGGTCTTCTGCAGCACCCGGTCGGCGGGGCCGAGGCCGTGTTCCCGGATCGTCCAGGTCACCCGGTTGCCGATGCCGCCGTGGGTGATCAGCACCCCCTTGGGGCGGCCGGTGGACCCGGAGGTGTAGATGGCGTACGCGACGGCATCCGGGTCGGGTGCCGGTACCGGCGCGGTGGCGGGGACGGCGGCGATCCGGGCCCGGTCGGTGTCCACGCAGACCACCCGGCCGGGCGCCGCCTCGTCGCGCAGGGCGGCCCGGGTGAGCAGCACGTCGGCGCCGCTGTCGGCGAGGATCCACCGCCGCCGTTCGGCCGGGTGGGCCGGGTCCAGCGGCAGGTACGCGGCGCCGGCGCGCCACACCCCCAGCAGCGCGACCACCAGGTCGACGCCGCGGTCCAGGTTGACCGCGACCAGCGACTCCGGACCCACGCCCAGCCCGGCCAGGTACCGCCCGAGCTGGTTGGCCCGCCGGTCCAGCCCGGCGTAGTCCAGCCGCTCGGTGTCGTCGCGTACCGCGGTCGCGGCGGGTGTCAGCGCGGCCTGCCGGGCGATCAGCTCGGACAGGGTGCCGGCCCCCAGGGCGGCGGCTGCGGCTGCGGGCGCCGCGGGCGGAACGATGCTCATGGTGCTCCTCCTCGGGGGGACCGGGCGCGGGCGTCGGGTCGGGCCGTGGGTCAGGCCGTGGCCTGGGACTCCATGCGCTGGCGCAGGCTCAGCGGCCGCATGTCGGTCCAGATCTCGCCGATCCGGGCCAGGCACTCGTCGCGGCTGCCCTCGGTGCCCTCGGCCCGCCAGCCGGCGGGCAGCTCCCGGTCGGTCCACCAGACCGAGTACTGCTCCTCGTCGTTGAGCACCACCCGGTAGCTGCGGTCGTCGGTCATTGCTACTCCTTCGCGGATCAGGTGGACGCCACGGTGGCGTCCGCCACGGGTAGGAAGTCGTCGACGCGTACGCCCAGGCCTCGCCGGTGGGCGGTGGCGCGGACGTGCTCGGCCAGGACGAGGTCCAACACCCCCAGGCCGAACGGGGACACCACCACCGGCACGTCGTCGTCGGGCAGCCGCACCCGGCCGCCGGCGAGCTGGCCGATGGTGGCGGAGACGAAGTCCCGGCCGCCGGTGAGCTGCTCGGCCAGGTGCAGTGAGGTGCGCTCGCGGCAGACGTGGTCGGGGTCGTCGACCACGTTGCGCACCGTCAGCACCGCCTCGGGACGCAGGTCGCGCAGGGACAGGTGCAGCAGCACCGCGCCGGGCCGGCAGGCGTCCAGGTCGAGGTGGGGCTCGGTGGCGGTGGTGGCAATCGAGACCATCCGGTGCGCGGCCATCGCCTCCTCGGCGGTCGCGGCCGACGTCACCGGCACGCCGGGCAGCAGGGCGCGGGCGGCCTCGGCGAAGGCGGCGGCCCGGTGCGGGTCGGTGTCGAACAGCGTCAGCGCCGGGGGCGGGGCGACGGTGCCGGCCACGAACCGCAGCACCTGCTGGTTGATCAGGCCGCAGCCGATCAGCGCCAGGCCGTCCGGGCGGCGGCGCGCGGTGAGCAGGCCGGCCGCGAGTGCCGCGCTGGCCGCGGTGCGGCGGGCCGAGATGACCGAGCCTTCGACCAGGGCCACCGGGTGCCCGGTGCGCACCGAGTTCAGCACGATGGCGGCGCTGGCCCGCTCCAGGCCGTGCGCCAGGTTGCCGGGGAAGGAGGAGATCCACTTGATCCCGGCGGCGGGCGGTTCGGTGCCGAGGTACGCCGGCAGGCCGATGATCCGGTCCCGGGGCTGCTCGGGGAACCGCAGGAAGACCGAGTGCGGCAGGCTGCTGCGGCCCTGGTCGTGCAGCAGGTAGGCGTCCCGGACCAGGTCCACGACCCGGGCGTCGTCGCCGTCGAGGATGTCCCGGACCACGGCCTGGCCGATGATCAGCATGACTCGTCCTTCCACAGGTGGGTGATCTCGCCGAAGTGCCGGACGACCCATTGATCCGAATAGATCGTGTCGAGGTAGCGGTCGCCGTTGTCTGGCAGGATCAGCACGGACGTGGCGCCCGCGGGGATCTGCGCGATGCGCCGGCGCAGCGCGGCGACGGTGGCGCCGGACGAGCCGCCCGCGAGGATGGCCTCCCGGTTGAGCAGCAGCCGGCAGCCGACCACGCAGTCCAGGTCGGAGACGTGCACGATCTCGTCCGGTGCCGCGTCGGCGGCCAGCGGCGGCACGATCGAGGCGCCGTGCCCAGGGATCAGCCGGGATTCGGGCTCGCCGCCGAAGATGGCACTGCCCACCGCGTCCACCGCCACCACCCGGGTGGACAACCCGTGGTCGTGCAGGTAGCCGGCGCAGCCGACCAGTGTCCCGCAGGTGCCGGTGGAGCAGAACAGGTAGTCGACCCGCCCGTCGAGCGCGGCCACGATCTCGGCCATGGTCCGCCGCTGGGCGGCGGCGTTGAGCGGGTTGGCGTACTGGTCGGGGCGGTAGGCGTACGGGATCCGCTCGCACAGCTCACGGACCCGGCGGCGGCGGACCGGCAGGTACTCGCCGGTCACCGGGTCGGGGTGCTCGACCATCTCGATCTCCGCCCGGTACGCGGTCAGGATCGCCAGGTTCTGCCGGGTGGTCTTCGGGTCGACCACGCAGATGAACCGGATGCCGTAATACGCGCAGACCTGGGCCAGGCCGATGGCCAGGTTGCCCGAGCTGGACTCGACGACCACCGACCGGCCGGGCACCAGCTCCCCGGAGCTGATCTTGTCGCGCAGCATGTTGAGCGCGGTGCGGTCCTTGATGCTGCCGCCGGGGTTGAAGCGTTCGAGCTTCACGAAGACCCGGGAGGGAAACTCCGGAAACAACCGGACCAGTTGCACCAGCGGCGTGTTCCCGATCGTCGAGAGGATGCCCTCGCGCACCGTTCCTCCCTCCACAATGGACTGTCAACGCCGAGAAGGTCTCAGCCGCTGCTATATCGCTGCTATACCGGCGCCGTGCCCGGCCGGGCCTGCCGGCTGTCCGGGGGCCGTGCGCGCCGGCCGCTCCCCCGGCCCGTGGCGCACCGATCGGCCGCGGGCGGCGGGCCGACCGGGATCCGGCCCGGCGACGGGGGGTGCACCGGGCCGGATCCGGCCCTGCGCGGCGGGTCGCCGACCGGTCGTACCGGGCCGGCGCGGGGTGCCCACCGCGCTGGTTACTGGGTGCCGAGCGCCAGCAGGTCGGCCAGCTCCGCCTCGTCGACCATGGCCGCCCGGGACACCACCGTCTCCGGTGCCGTGCAGGCCACCCGCAGCATCTGGAGGAAGTGCCCGGCCAGCCGCTGCACGGTCGCCTCGTCGAACAGGTCGGTGTCGTACCCGAACTCCGCCTGGAGGCTGCCGTCCTGGTACTGGGTGAGGGTCACCGAGAGGTCGAACTGGCCCTCGTCGTACGGGATGTCCAGCAGCCGGATGCGGTGCCCGGCGAAGTGGTGCCGCTCGACGGTGAAGTCGTCGTCGTGTTGGTGCACCAGCAGCGTGACGGTCACCCGCACGGCCGGTTCCCGGTTGCGCCGGCCCGACTGGACCAGCGGGAACGGGTAGCCGGCGTGCGCCACGCCGTCGGCCAGCTGCCGGCTCGCGGCGGTGATCGCCTCGGCGAACGTGGTGCCGGAATGGAACGACGCCCGCAGCGCGATCGTGTTGACCAGCAACCCGACCACCCCCCGCAGCGCCCGGCCCCGGCGCAGCGAGGCCGGACACCCGACGGTGAACTCCCCGAGCCCGGTGTAGCGGTACATGGTGGCCTCGAACGCGGCGAGCACCACGCTGTACGGCGTCACCCTGGCCGCCGCCGCGGTCTCCCGCAGCCGTCCGGCGAGGTCGTCCGGGAACGCCCGGGTGAACGCGCCGCCACGGAAGGAGCGCACCGGCGGGCGGGGCCGGTCGGTCGGCAGGGTCGCCGCCGTGGCCCCGTCGCAGACGCTGTCCCAGTAGGCGCGCAGCCGTTCGCCGCGCTCGCCGGACAGCGCCGCCCGCTCCCGGGCCAGGAAGTCGTCGTAGCTGCCCGTGACGGGGGGCAGCTCCACCGGCCGCCCGGCCTGCAGTGCCCCGTACGCCTCGGCGAGCTCCTGCCAGACGATCCGCTGCGAGTGGAAGTCGGTGGCGATGTGGTGGATGACCACCACCAGCACACAGTCGGTACGCCGCCGCAGCAGCGCCGCCCGCAGCGGACCGTCCTGCTCCAGCCGCAGCGGCCGGTCGCCGAACTCCTGGCAGCGGCGCAGCAGGGCATCGTCGTCCAGGTCGGGCACGTCGTGCACCTCGACCTCGCAGCGGAGGTCGGGGTCCACGACCCGCACCGGTCCCTGGTCCGTCTGCACGAACCGGGACCGGAGCAGGTCGTGCCGCGGCTGCACCGCCGCCATCGCCCGGCGCACCAGGTCGGGGTCGAGGGCCGGTGCGACGTACAGGCCGTGCACCACGTTGCTGGCCGGGCTGTCCGGGGCCAGCCGGTAGACCAGCCACAGTGCCCGCTGCCCGACCGACAGCTCCCGGACGTCCTCGGTCACACCGAGGACCTGGCAGCGAGGACGAAGTCGGTGAGGTCCTGGACCTTGGTGAAGCTGCCGACCTCCTCGTCGGGGACCTCGATGTCGAAGTGGGCTTCCGCCGCGGCGAGCAGGTCGACGAGCTTGAGGCTGTCCAGGCCGAGGTCGACGAACGCGTCGTCGGGGTTGATCTCGCGGTCGACGTCCTCGGTCATCAGCTTGCGGGTGAGCTGCACGACGTCGAGGGACACCTGGTCGACGGTCATCGTCATGGTCGTGGTCCTTTCGGGGTTGGTGGTCCGGTTCGAGGTGGTCAGGGCATCCGGATGAGCTGGCCGGCGTAGGCGAGTCCCGCCCCGAAGCCGAGCAGCATCACGCGGTCGCCAGGCGTGGTCCGGCCGCTCTCGTGCAGCCGGCTCAGCGCGAGCGGCACCGACGCGGCCGAGGTGTTGCCGGTGTCGACGATGTCCCTGGCGACCTTCTCGTCCGGGATCTGGAGGATCTCGGCGAGCTGGTCGACGATGCGCAGGTTCGCCTGGTGCGGCACGAACCAGTCGATGTCCGACAGCTCGATGCCGGAGAGGGCGCACACCTTGCGGGCCACCCGCGGCACGTTCTTGGTGGACCAGCGGTAGACCAGCGGCCCGTCCATCTTGGCGAACTCCCGGCCGTTGGCGTCCCACTTCGTGCCGAGGATGTCCGCCCGTCGGCCGTCGCTGCCCCACACCGTGGGGCCGATGCCCTCGGTCTCCGCGGCGGAGACCACCGCCGCGCCCGCGCCGTCGCCGAAGATGACGTACGTGGCCGGGTCCTCCCGGTCGATGAACCGGCTGAGCTGCTCGGCCCCGACGACCAGCACGTTGCGGGCGCTGCCCACCCGGATCTCGTTCGCCGCGATCCCGATCGAGTAGGCGAAGCCGGCGCAGGCGGCGTTCAGGTCGAACGCGCCGGTGGCGGTGATGCCGATGCGGCTGGCCACCTCTGGCGCCCCGCCCGGGATGCGGTCCTTCTTCGTCGCCGAGGCGAGGATGACCAGGTCCACGTCGGCCGGGTCGACGTTCGCCATGGCCAGCGCCTTCCCGCCGGCCTCGGCGGCCATCATCGTCACGGTCTCCTCCGGCCCGGACCGGTAGCGCGACCGGATGCCGGTACGTTCCTCGATCCACGCCGGCGTCACGCCGGTCTCCTCGGCGATCTCCTCGTTGGTGATCAACCTGCTCGGCCGGTACGCCCCGAGCCCGGTGATTGCCGCGCCAGTCATCCGCGCCATCGCTCCCTCCGCACAATGCCGGTCGGCGTCCTGGTGGCACCGTCCGGAGGGAGTGTTCGACGGCGCTCTCATAACTTCTCTACATCGCGCCCGGTATGGAAAAGAGATAGCCCGGCCCGAGACCGTGCGGGCCGAAGTGTGTCGCCGCAGGCGGGCACGCCGACTCGCGAGGGAGCGCGCATGAAGGATTTCCGAGGCAAGGTCGCGGTCATCACCGGAGCCGGTTCGGGCATCGGTCGGGCACTGGCGGTCGAGCTGGCCGCCCAGGGCGCCCGGCTGGCGCTGTCCGACGCGGTGGAGGACGGCCTGGAAAAGACGGCGGCCAGGTGCGCCGAGCGGGGCGCCGAGGTACGCACCTACCGGCTGGACGTGGCCGACCGGGCGGCGGTGCAGGCCCACGCCAAGGCGGTCCGCGCCGACTTCGGCGGCGCCGACCTGGTGGTCAACAACGCCGGGGTGACCCTGCTGGCCTCGATCACCGAGGCCAGGTGGGACGACATGCGCTGGGTGCTGGACGTCGACTTCTGGGGCGTGGTGCACGGCACCCGGGCGTTCCTGCCGCTGCTCGTCGCCTCCCGCGGCCACCTGGTGAACGTCTCCAGCATGTACGGGCTGACCGCGGCGCCGGCGCAGACCGCGTACAACGCGGCCAAGTTCGCCGTGCGCGGGTTCACCGAGGCGGTGCTCCAGGAGATGCGGGTAGGCGAGGTGCCGGTGGCGGTCAGCTGCGTCTACCCGGGCAAGGTGCGTACCGACATCTTCAGCAACGCGCGGACCGGCCGGGGACTGGGCTACGGCGGGATCCAGGAGCGGTTCGCCCGGGAGGCGACGACGTCGGCCGAGCAGGCCGCCCGGATCATCCTGCGCGGGGTCCGGCGCAACCGGGTGAAGATCATCGTCGGGGCGGACGCCCGCCGGGTCGACCTGTTCTCCCGGCTGCTCGGCACGGTCTACCCGCGCCTCACCGCACGCCGGGCCCACGCACAGGCGAGCCGGGTCCGCCTGGAGGCCATGCGGACCCGGCTCGCCGCGCAGCGGGTCAGAAGGTCAGACCACCGTCAACCGTGACGACCTGGCCGGTCAGGTAGGAGGCCCGCTCCGACAGCAGGAACGTCACCACCGGGGCGATCTCCTCCACCTGGCCGAGCCGGCCGAGCGCGGCCCGCTTCTGGATGCCCTCGGTCAGCCAGGTGGGCAGGTTGCTGAGCATGTCGGTCTCGATGAACCCGGGCGCCACGGTGTTGACCCTGATCCCGTACGGCCCGACCTCCTTGGCCAGCGCCTTGGTGAAGCCGATGATGCCGGCCTTGGACGCCGAGTAGTTGGTCTGGCCGGGGCTGCCGGTGATGCCGGCCACCGAGGAGACCGTGACGATCGAGCCGCTGCGGCGCCGCATCATCCGCCGGATCGCCGCCCGGCACACGTGGTAGACGCCGCCGAGGTTGACGTCGATCACCGACCGCCAGTCGTCGTCGGCCATCATCGCCACCGGCCGGTCGCGGATGATCCCGGCGACGGTCACCACCGCGTCCACCTCACCCAGCTCCCGCTCCACACCGGAGACGAAGTCGCGTACCTGCTGCGGGTCGGCGACGTCCACCTGGCGGGCCAGCACCCGGGCGCCGGCCTCGCCGACCTCCGCGACCACCTTCTCGGCTGCCTGCTGGCTGCTCTGGTAGCAGAAGGCCACGTCGTACCCGTCCGCGGCGAGCTGCCGGACCACGGCCCGGCCGATCCCCCGGGACCCGCCGCTGACCAGGGCGACCGGTCGTCGGATTTCACTCATGTCGACTCCTTGACGTCGGATGCCCCGGCCAGGGCGGCGGGGCGGAGCGAGGCCGCCGGGCGCACCGCGCCGACCAGGCGACCGACCTGCATGACCACCTCGGACCCGACCACGCTCTCGCCCCGGACGAAGCCGGTGTCGGCGATCAGCCGGATCAGGTCCACCCGGTGCTCGACCGTCTCGCCCGGCAGCACCGGCCGGCCGAAACGGATCCCCTCGAAGGCCCCCGCGACCGGCACCCCGTCGGCCAGCACGTCGGGCATCGGCCGGTCGTGCCGGATCAGCAGCAGCGCGGCCTGCCCCCACGACTCCAGCAGCAGCACGGCGGGCAGCGGCCGGGTGCCGGTGACGGTGAGGCTGCCCACCAGCCGGCGCCGGGGCACCAGCTCGCTGACCCGGTCGACCAGGAGCATCGGCGGGCGGTGCGGGATGAGCCGCCGGATGTCGTCGCTGTCCAGCATCAGTCGTCTCCGTCCTGGTAGCGCAGCACGACCTCGGCGGCCGGGACACCGGACACGGTGACCGTGCCACGGCGCAGCCCGCCGTCGTACCGGACGGCGACGACCAGCTCGTCGTCCAGGTCGACGGTGTGGAGGAACCGGCAGGACACCAGCTCGGCGAGGACCGCTGCCGGCGTCGCCGCGAGCACCGTGCGGTGCACGTACTCGACGATGTGGACGCCCGGCAGCAGGGGGAATCCGGGGTAGTGCCCGGCGAAGACCGGGTCGTCCCGGTCGGGCCGGACCCGGGCGACGATCTCGTCGGCGGTGGCGTGGGTCAGGTCGATCCGCGCGGTGGTCGCGCACTCGGGCGGGATCAGGGTGGTCACCTGCTGACCGTGCCGGTGCCGGCTATATCTTCTCCATACCGCCGACCGGTGCGCGTCGCCGTGCCGGCCGCCGGGCGCGCGGAGCCGGTGCCGAGGGCTCAGGCGGGCACACGGACGCGCGGCCCCGCGGACGCCGGTGGACCACCGGCCATCATCCGGCGGTCCACCGGGTCGGCCTTCTCCCGGGCGAAGACCCGCACCAGGTCGTGGAAGCGGTGCCGCTGCCGCCGCCCGCCGTCCGAGCCGGCGATCTCCAGCAGCCGGGCGTCGACCAGGTTCTCGGCCACCTCCTCCCCGACCCAGCGCGGCACGCCGAGCACCCGGGCGGCGACCCAGATCGGGAAGTCGGCCGTCTCCAGCAGCGCCAGCCGGCGCAGCGCGACCTGGCTCTCGGCCGCGAGTCCCTGGTAGCTGCCCTCGATGCGGGCCCGGACGTCCAGCGTCCCCAGCCGCAGCTCGTCCAGGCGGAACCGTTCGTCGGCCAGCCGCTGCGCGAGGTACCGCAGGGACCAGTGCGGCCGGGCGATGAGCCGGGCCGCGGCCACCCGGATGCCGATCGAGAGCCGGCCGCACAACTGCACGATCCGGTGGGCGGCCGCGGGTTCGGCGGCCACCCGTTGCGGGCCGACGATCGTGGCGAACAGGTCCAGCGCCTGCGCCGGGTCGAGGATGCCCACCTCGAGGCGGGTGACGCCGGGCAGCTCGGAGAGGCGCCCGCGGCAGGTCAGGATCACCCGGCACGACGGGTCGCCGGGCAGCAGCGGGCGGACCTGCGCGTAGTCGGCGGCGTTGTCGAGGACCACCAGCATCCGGCGGCCGGCCAGCTGGCTGCGGTAGAGGCGTTCGCGTTCGTCGAGCCGCCTCGGGATCGCCTGCTCGGTGTTGCCCAGGCTGCGCAGGAACCAGCCCAGCACGTCACTCGGGTCGGTGGCGTTGCCCCGGGTGCCGCCCAGGTCGGCGTAGAGCTGCCCGTCCGGGAAGTCGCCCCGGCACAGGTGCGCGGCCCGCAGCGCCAGCGCCGTCTTGCCGACGCCGGCCATCCCGGTCAGCAGGGCCCGCGGAGGCGCGGCCGACGACGACTCGGCCAGCAGCCCGGTCAGCTCCCGCAGCTCCTGGCCCCGGCCGCAGAAGTCCTGCGCGCCGGGTGGCAGCATCGCCGGACGTACGTCCCGCCAGCCCGGCTCGGCCCGCGGTGCCACCTCGGCGACGGGCGGAGCGGACCCGGCGAGCACCGCCCGGTACGCCTCGACCAGCGCGGGGCCCGGGTCGACCCCCAGCTCGTCGGCGAGCACCCGCCGACCCTCGTGGTAGACGGCCAGCGCGTCGGCCTGGCGGTCGCACCGCAACAGAGCGGTCATCAGCTGGCTGCGCAACCGCTCGTGCAGCGGCTGACCGGCGACCAGGTCGGTCAGCTCCAGCACCAGCTCGGCCTGCCGGCCCAGCATCAGGTCGGCCTCGATCCGGTGCTCCAGGGCCGCCGTCCGCAGCTCGCTCATCCGATGCGCCTCGGCCTCGACCAGGTGGTCGGTGACGTTGGCGAGCGTCGTACCGCGCCACAACGCCAGGGCCTCGTGCAGCCACTGCGCGGCCTCCTCGTGCCGGCCGCCGCGCAGCGCGTCCCGGCCCAGCCCGGCCAGCCGCTCGAACTCTTCGATGTCGAGCCGGCTGCCCCCGGTCCGGATGACGTACCCGGACCACTGCCGGACGATCTCCACCCCGTCGCCGAGGTACCTGCGCAGCCGGGAGACGTAGTTGTAGAGCTGGGCGGCGAAGGTCGCCGGCGGGTGCTCGCCCCAGAGCAGCTGGCAGAGCTGGGCGTCGGACACCGTCCGCCCCCTGGCGAGCAACAGCGCGGCCAGGACGGTGCGCTGCTTGGCGCCGTCCAGCGGGACCTCGCTGCCGTCGCGCCAGGCGCTCACCGGCCCCAGTACGCGAAACTCCACGGTCGCTCCGATCGAGGTCAGGCCGATTGACAGGTCGGAGACTCACCAACATCGCGTGCCGACGCATCTGTGCGGTACACCCAAATTCCGCCGCCCGGCCCGCCGGCGGCCGCCCGCCGTGTCGCCGCGCCACCGACACCCGGCACCGCTGCACCCGTCTCCGGCCGGGCACACCGGCGATCGGCCTCGGCGAGCCGGCCGCGCAGGCCGCGGCCGGGGTTGCCCCGTCCCGGCCGGCGACCAGCGGGGACGGCGAGAATTTGGGTGGATCCCACGCATGAGTTCGCCGCCGACCCTTGGCACCCTCTATCCGGTGAACACCACGACGGCCGACGGCCCGCACAGCCTCGCCCCGACCGAGCCGGACCTGCTCGGTCCGGGCTGGTGGGCGCGCGGCCTAGCCCTGCACGAGCGGGTGGCCGCGGGCTGCGGCACCGACCCGGTCGGCGGCGCCCGGCTCGACCACGCCCGGCAGCGGCTGGACCGGTGGCGCGCCGAGCACGGTCCCGCGCTGGACGTCCGGCTGGGCGAACTGGCCGTCGACGAGAACCGGCTGCTCGCGCTGCTGGCCGAGGAGGACGCGCAGATCGCCGCGCGGCTCGACCCGCCGTCCTGGGTGGCGCCGGTCGAGTCCGCGGTACGCGCCGCCGCGCCGCTCCCCCCGTCGGCGCCGGTCCCGACGGACTGGCGGGCGGCGTTCGCCCTGCCGTTGCGCCCGCTGGTCGACCACGCGACGGCCCGCTTCTGCCGGGACGCCGGCCGGGTGGTGACCGACGCCCAGGTCGACCTGCCCGCGCTGGCCACCGCGCTGGGCGCCACCCTGGACCGGCAACTGGGCGGCCTGGCCGCCCGCACCCTCGTCGCGGAGCTACACCGCCAGCGGGCCGCCGGTCGGCTGACCGGCACCGACGGCCGCGCCCGGTTCGCCGACTTCGTCCGCCGGCTGAGCGCCCCGGCCGGGCTGGCCGCGCTGTTCGCCGACCATCCGGTCCTGGCGCGGCTGCTCGGGCAGGCCGCCACCCAGGCCGCCGATGCCATGCTGGAGCTGGTGACCCGGTACGCCGCCGACCGGGCCCCTCTGGTGGACGCCCTGCTCGACGGCGCCGACCCCGGTCCGCTGGTGGCGGTCGAGGACAAGCAGGGCGACGCGCACCGCGGCGGGCGGACCACGACCATCGTCCGGTTCGCCGACGGCAGGCGGCTGGTCTACAAGCCCCGCGACCTGAGCCCGGACGTCCGGCTGCGGGCCTTCGTGGACTGGCTGAACCGGGTGGTGCCCACCGTCGGTCTCCGCGGGGTGGCCTGCCTGGCCCGCGCCGAGCACGGCTGGACCGAGTTCGTGGCCGCGGCCCCGCTCACCGACCCGGACGGCGCGCACCGGTTCTACCGGCGGCAGGGCGCGCTGCTGGCGCTCGCCCACGCGCTGAACACCACCGACCTGCACTACGAGAACCTGATCGCCAGTGCGGAGGATCCCGTGCTGGTCGACGCCGAGACCCTGTTCCGTCCGCTCTGGGGGCCGCCGGTCGACAGCGGCGACCCGGCGGCCGACCTGCTCGTCGCCTCGGTGCACCGGACCGCGCTGCTGCCGCTGATCGTCGTCGGCGAACAGGGCATCATGGACCTCTCCGGCTCCGGCGGTGACCCGGGACGGCCGAGTCCGGCCAGCCGGGTCGACTGGGCGGACCCGGGCACCGACAGGATGCGCCTGGTCCGCCGCGCGGTCGCCTTCGACGGTGCGCTGAACCAGCCCCGGCTCGGTGACCGGGTGGTCGACCCGGAGGACCACGAGGCGGCCATACTGGAGGGCTTCCGGCTCGGCTACGACGCGATCGAGGCGCACCGCGAGGAGTTCGGCGGGCTGGTCGAGGCGTCGTCGGCGATGACGGTGCGGCTCGTCGTCCGCCCCACCTGGACCTACCGGACGCTGCTCGACGAGGCCACCCACCCGGACCTGCTCCGCGACGGCCTGGAGCGGGACCGGTTCCTCGGGCTGCTCCATGACCGGACCCAGGCCCCCGGCGACCCGGTGTTCGCGCGCCACGACATCGTCGCGCTGTGGCGCGGCGACGTCCCCTACTTCCATGCCCGGGCCGACAGCCATCACCTGATGGCCGACGGCGAGCCGACCGCGGTGCCGCTGCGCCGTAGCGGTGTCGAGGCGGCGCTGGACCGGATCGCCGGGCTCGGCGAGGCCGACCGGCAGGACCAGGAGTGGGTCATCGCGGCCAGCCTGGCCACCCGCCGGCCGGTGGCCGGGCACCGGGACGGCGCCTCGATGCCGGGGCCGTTGCACGGCACGGCGGCCCCGCCCGAACGGCTGGTCGCGGCGGCGTGCGCGATCGCCGACCAGCTCGTGGCCCGGGGTGTACCCGGCCGGGAGCGGGTGAACTGGCTCGGCCTGGAACTGGTCGACGACCGGCAGTGGCTGCTGCTGCCGATGGGAGCCGGGCTGGCCAACGGGTACCTCGGGGTCGCGCTCTTCCTCGGCCAGCTCGCCCGGATCAGCGGCGTGGCCCGCTACGGCGAGGTGGCCCGCCGGGCGGTCGCCGCGGCGCCCCGGCTGCTCGACCTGCTCTCGGGCCGGCCGGAGCTGATCACGGCGATCGGCTGCGGCGGCCTGCACGGTCTCGGCGGGCTGGCCTACGGGCTGGCCCGGCTGACCAACCTGCTCGACGACCCGGAGATCGGCCGATGGGCGGGCACGGCGGTCGAGCTGGCCGAGGTGGCTGTCGCGGGCCCGGCCGGTGACGACTGGGCGACCGGCCGGGCCGGCTGCCTGGCCGCGATGTCCTCGATCCACGCCGAGCTGGGCCTCGACCGGGCGGCGGCGCTGGCCGGGATCTGCGCCGAGCGGCTGGCCGATGCGGTGGGCGGGTCCGCCGGCCCGCCGGGCTTCGCCGACGGCTCGGCCGGGATCGCGTACGCCCTACGCCGGTTCGCCGGCACCAGCGGCGGATCCGCCCGGCACGCGGACGCCGGCCGCCGGGCGCTGCGGCAGGCCGAGGGCGCCCCGACCAGTTCGGCAGGGTGGTGCGGCGGCACCGCCGGCCTGGCGCTCGCACTCGCCGGATGCGAGCGGTCGCCCGGCGGGGACGACACCGCGGACCCGGAGGGCCCGGCCCGCCTCGTCCGGCAGCTCGCCGACCGGCCCCCCGCCCAGGACCTGAGCCTGTGCCACGGCGAGTCGGGAATCGCCGAGGCCCTGACCGTCCTGGCCGCCGGGCCTGCCGGGCCGCCGGCGACCGCCGCGCTGCGCCGGCGGGCCACGTTGATCCTGGACACGTTGCAGTGGCACACCCGTTACTGCGGGACGCCCGGTGGTGTGCTCACCCCCGGCCTGCTGACCGGGCTCGCCGGTATCGGGTACGGCCTGCTGCGCTTCGGCCTGGCCGAGCGGGTGCCGTCCGTGCTGCTCCTGGAACCGACCCCACGGCTGGCCGGAACCGGCTGGCCGTCGTCCACCAACCCTTTCATCTGAGGAGAACATCATGTCCGAGAAGCTCGCCGCCGACGTTCCCGCCACCGACGACACCGCCGACGCGCGCCCGGTCGGGGCGCCGCGGACCAGCCCGGTGGTGGCCTTCGGGCTGCGTACGGCGGCCCTGGCCGGCCTGGCCATCCCGGTGGGTCTGCTGGTGGGGCGCCTGGTCGCCGGAGACGCCGGAGACGGCGTCGACCTGAACGCCGCCCCGCTCACCACCTGCTGCCCCACCTTCCGCATCTGACGGGACGGGGGGCGGGAACGGTACGGTCAGCGCGGCGGTCCGTCCGGTCGGCCGAGACAGTCCACCGTGGTCGGTGGGGTCTTCGGCCGAGCCTGGTTAACGCCGGACCGCCTCGCTATCGTTCCTGTCGTGCACTGCCGTTCCCGAATCATCGTGGGCCGTGACGCGGAGCTCGGCACGTTACGGGACATGCTGGAGGCGGCCCGCGCCGGGAACGGCGGGGCCGTCTTCCTCGTCGGGGAGGCCGGCATCGGCAAGTCGCGGCTGGCCGCGGCGGCGGTCGAGCTGGGCTACACCGCCGAGATGAGCCTGCTGCGCGGGCGCGGCAGCACGCTCGGCGCCGGGGTGCCGTTGCGGCCGCTCACCGAGGCGGTGCTCTCCCTGCTCCGCTCCACACCGGTGGACGTCGCCGCGCTCGGCCCGTACGGTCCGGTGCTCGGGCGGCTCGTGCCCGACTGGGGCACGCCCCCGGCCGACCAGGAGGGCGGGTCGGTGGTGATCCTCGCCGAGGCCGTGCTCCGGTTGACCGGTCTGGCCGGCCGGGACCGCGGGTGCCTGATGGTCCTGGACGACCTGCAGGACGCCGACGCCGAGACGCTCATGGTGGTCGAATACCTCATCGACAACCTCGACCAGCAGCCGACCCTGCTGCTGGGCACCATCCGGGCCGACGACTCGCCGGCGATCGAGGTGGCCCGGGCGGCGGCCCGGCGCGGGCGGTGCACCCTGATCGCGCTGGACCGGCTCGGCTCGGACGACCTGCCCGCGATGGCCGGCTCCTGCCTGGGCGTGGCGGGCGAGGAACTGCCGGCGGCCGCGACCGAGCTGCTCTGGGGCAGCAGCGGCGGCAACCCGTTCCTCATCGAGGAGATCCTCGCCGCCATGGTGGAGAACGGGCTGCTGCTGCCCGGGGCCCAGGGCTGGCAGCTCGCGCCGCAGCCGCCCGCCACGCTGCCGGCCGCCTTCACCCGCAGCATGGCCCACCGGATCGAGAAGCTGGGCCCCCAGGCCCGGCAGCTGTTGTCCTGCGGCGCCCTGATGGGGCAGCGGTTCCCGGTGGCCGTGGTGCAGACGGCCACCGGCCTGAGCGACCGCGATCTGCTCAACCACCTGCACGGCGACCTGGTGGCCCAGTTGGTGATGCCGGACGACCAACTGACCGACTGGTACGCCTTCCGGCACCGGGTCACCCAGGAGTCGCTGCTCGCGTTGGTCGAGCCGGCCGACCGGATGGAGTTGGCCCGCACCGTCGCCGACGCCGTGGCGAAGGTCCACCCGGACCTGCCCGGTGAGTGGTGTCAGATCTCCGCCACCCTGCACCTGGACGCCGGTGACACGGCGACGGCCGGCCGGCTGTTCGCCGAGGCCGGGCGGCGGGCCCTGGCGCAGGGCGCCCCCACGTCGGCCGTCGCCCTGCTCGACCAGGCCTGGGAGTTGCAGGCCGACGGAGCGGCCGAGGCCCGGGCTGACACGCTGGAGACACTGTTGCAGGCCCTCGGCGAGGCGGGGCTGGTGAAGCGGGCGCTCGACCTGGTCAGCAGCCCCGACCAGGTGGCCGGGCTCGACCCGCGACGGCGGGCCCAGCTGCACACCCGGTTGGCGTGGACCGCGGTGGTGGCCGGCCAGCTCACCGACGCGTCGGCCCAGGTGGAGATCGCCCGCGAGCTGCTCGGCGCGGACGCCCCGGCGGAGGAGACGGCCCCGGTCGACATCGTCGCCGCGCACCTGGCCCTGGACACTCCGGGGCAGGACCAGCTGTCGGTCGCCGAGACCCTGGCCCGCCGGGCCGCCACGGTCGGTGCGGCGGTTCCCCTGCCGGTGGTGGCCTGCCAGGCATGGCAACTGCTCGGCGCGTTGGTCCGGCACCGCGACCCGGCCGAGGCCACCCGCTGTCTGGAGCAGGCGCGGTCGATCGCCGCCGAGCACGACCTGCCGATCTGGGAGGTGCACGCGCTGATCCGGCTGGGCAACGACGACGCGCTGCGGCACGGCACGCTGGACCGGCTGGAGGAGGCGCGGGAACGGGCGCGGCAGACCGGCGCGGTGACCGCCCGCCAGCAGGCCGAGGCGAGCATCGCGCTGCATCTGATCATGCGGGGCGACTACCTGTCGGCACGGGACCTGATCGACCAGGTGTTGACCGCGACGACCCGCCTCAAGCTGATCGAGACCACCCAGTACGTCCTGTTGCTCCGCGCGGTGCTCGGCGCCCATCAGGGCCGGCGGGCGGAGATGGAGCACGCGCTCGTCGAGTTCCGGCGCTGGGGCGGCGACGACGGCCTGCACGCGCAGCGGGTGCACGGGCTGGCGGGGACGTTCTGCGCTCTGCTGGAGGAGGACCGCCCGCGGGCCCTGGCCGAGTTGTCCCGGGCGGTCGAGGCCGAGGAGACCAGTCCCACCGTGTTCCACCTGGGCGGGCGGCTCGGCCTCCAGTTGCTGCTCAGGGCGATGGCCGGCGAGATCGACTGGGAGGCGTACCAGGCGGTCACCGGCACACCGGCGAGCCGGCTGCGCTGGGACCGCCAGTTCGCACTCTTCGCCCAGGCGGTCCTACTCGGCCGCTCCGGCCGGCACGAGGCGGCCACGGCGGCGGTGGCCGAGGCGGTGCAGGTCGGCGATCTCTACGCGATGGGGCGGCACCTCGCCCTGCGCCTGGTCGCCGAGTCCGCGCTCGCCGACGGTTGGGGCACCCCGGTGGAGTGGCTGCGCGTGGCGGAGGACTACTTCCACCAGGCGGACGTCGCTCCGGTCGCCGGCGCCTGTCGTACGCTGCTGCGCCAGGCCGGCGCCCGGGTGGCGCAGCGGCGGCGCGGCGCGGCGGAGATCCCACCCGCGTTGCGGACGACGGGCGTGACGGTACGCGAGTTCGAGGTGCTGCGGCTGCTGACCGGCCGGCTGAGCAACCGCGAGATCGCCGAGCGGCTGCACCTGTCGCCCCGTACGGTCGAGCGGCACGTCTCCAGTCTGATCACCAAGACCGGGCTGCCGAACCGGATCGCGCTGAGCGACTTCGCCGCCGGCGCTCAGGAGGAATGGACGGTGCGGCCGGTCAACTGACGGTCGCCGCCCACGCCTTCTTGGCGTTCTTCCAGGTCGGAGAGTTGACCTCGTCCCAGGCGCGGTGGCGCAACTCCTCCAGGACCTCCGCCGGCACCAGGGTGCCCGTCATGTTGGCCCGGTAGATGTTCATCGTGTCCGGGTCGAAGTCGGGGCTGATGTGGCCGCCCGCGATCGCCATGTCGAACAACGGCGCGCCGGGCAGCGGTAC
Organism: Micromonospora sp. NPDC047730; assembly: GCF_043204765.1. Lineage (NCBI taxonomy): Bacteria > Bacillati > Actinomycetota > Actinomycetes > Micromonosporales > Micromonosporaceae > Micromonospora > Micromonospora sp. NPDC047730. The sequence goes on from NZ_JBIDCU010000006.1 coordinate 26,867, forward strand.
GACGAGGAAGAAGTTCGCGGCGTCCAGCCCGTAGGAGACGTGTTCCTTGGCGAGCTGGATGGTCGTCTCGATCTCCTCCAGCGTCTCGTCCGGGTAGCCCATCATGTAGTTGCCGTAGATCTGGAAGCCGTACTCCTTCATGGCGACGATCAGCCCGGGCAGGTCGGCCTTCTCGATGTTGAGCTTGTTGCTCGCGTACTTGCGGATGATCCGCAGGTTGCCCGACTCGAAGGGCATGTTGATCTGCGTGAAGCCCGCGTCGGCCATCGCCTCCAGGACCTCGTGGTCGGGCTTCCAGCGCTTGAGCAGGTGGATGAGGTTAATGCCGTTGAGGTCGCAGATCGTCACGCCCGCGCCCTGGATCTTCTTGAGCAGCCGGAGGCCGCGCCGCTTGTCGCCCAGGAGCGAGTCGTCCTCGATGAACACGTTGTCGACGCCCAGGTTCTTCAGCGTCTCGATCTCCGCCAGCACCCGGTCGTCCGACTTGACGCGGAACTTGCCGATCGGGCCGCTGGGGCTCCCCTCCTGCTCGCCGGCGATGTGGCAGTACGCGCAGTGGAACGGGCAGCCGAGCGACGTCATCATGGTCGCGTACCGCAGCTCGGCGCCGGGCTCGAAGAGGCCGGAGTGCGGCCGGGCGATGGTCCAGTACCGCTCGTTGGGCAGCAGGTCCCAGGCCGGCATGGGCAGGGTGTCCAGGTCCCACACGACGTCCTGCGCCCGCGCGGGGTTCATCCGGATCCGGCCGTCGTCGAGGAAGGCGACGCCGTGGATGTCGGCGAAGCTCGGGTGCGCCGACCGTCGTACGGCCTCGACGATGTCGGTGATCGTGTGCTCGGCCTCGGACAGGCAGACCACGTCGAAGCCCGCCCCGAAGAACTGCGGCAGCCGCGACCGCGCGTTGACCCCGCCGGTGACGAGGAGCTTCTCCGGGTAGGCCGCCCGGATGAGCCGCGCGCAGTGCAGGACCATCGTCTCCTGGTCGGTGAAGATCGAGGTGATGCCGACGATGTCGTGGTCCTTCACCACCTCGAGGATCCGCTCGTCGCTGACGCCGGTGCGGAGGAAACCGCTGGGCAGCGGCGTGGGGTTGGCGAAGATCTCGTCGAGCGGGTCGGCGCCCTCGCCGACGCAGGCGTCGAAGACGCGGACGTGCACGCCGTGCTCCCGCAGGGCTCCGCCCAGGTTCGGGTACGCGAGCGATCCGTTCGGCTTGCACACCGTGCCGGGGGCGGTCTGGTTCGGCGGGTACAGCAGCAGCACGCTGACGTCACGAAGACCCATGGCGAAATACTACCTAGTTTTGAAGTGGAAACAAGGACCACAGCGGCGCAGGCCGAAATCGGCATCGATATGTCAAGTGGACGGTCCGCGCCCTCGTGGCCGCCGGACAGGCGGCACCCGCCCACGGGCGGCCGCCCGCCACGCACACCGGGGACGGCCCGGCCACGCGCACGGAGACGGCGGCCGGCCACGCCACCCGGTCACGACGCCGGCCCGCCGGGCGGGGATGGGGAAGGTCAGGGCGCGGCCCGCTCCAGGTACGCCTCGACCTCGTCCGCCGCCCGGGCCGGCCCACCGGCGGAGAGGATGTCGCGCTGCATCTCGCGGACGCGCTGCCGGACGGCGGAGTCGGCCGCGAGCCGTTCCACTGCCTCGCGGATGCTGGCCGGCTCGAGTTGGTCCGGCCGCAGCACGGAGCCCAGGCCCAACTCGATGACGCGCTCCGCGGACGGGGCAGCCTCGGTCGCGAAGTGCGGCACGAGCACCAGGGGGACGCCCGCGGCGAAGGCCTCCAGCACGGCTCCGGTGGTGCCGTGCGTCAGGCACGCCGTCGCGTGCGCGAGCACGGAGTGGAACGGGATCCACTGGTGCGCCTCCACGTTGGGCGGCAGGGGTCCCAGCACCGCCGGGTCGAGGAAGCCGCCGATCGCCATGACCACGTGCCAGGGGGTGTCGGCGAAGGCCTGCGCGCAGGCGCGGAAGAACTCAGGATGCTCGTTGAACTGGTTGCCGAGCGAAACGAGCAGCACCGGCACGTCCGGCCGCGGCGGCTGCCAGCCGGGCTGGCCGTCACGGCCGGTGAGGGTGGGCCCGACGAACGCGAACCGCTCGTCGAAGGTCTCGGCGAAGGGCTGGAACGACTTCGGCAGGAAGACGATGGTGAGGCCCTCGATCTCGTCCCAGTACTCCTTGACCGGGGTGTCGACGCCGTACTGCCCGAGCAGGTCGACCAGCACCGAGTGCACGGCCGCCACGTCGGCCGGGTGGCGTTGGCCGTTGCTCTTCCACAGCTCCTTGAACAGCGAGTAGTGCTCGTTCGCGGCGAAGCCGCCGGTGAGGCGTACGGCCGGCCGGTTCCACCGGGTGGCCAGGAGTCGCCCCGCGATGAACGGGAACACGTCGTAGACGACGAGGTCGGGCGGGTTGTCCCCCAGCGCCTCCTCGGCCGCCCGCAGGATGGCCACGTTCTCCCGGACGTAAACCAGGTGCAGTTGCGTCTCGGCGTCCTCCTGCTTGACGACCTCGGGCACGTGGAAGGTGTCGAACTCGGACTTGTACAGCACGACCTCGGCGCCGGCGGCCTTGACCTCGTCGGCGAACAGCGGCGTCGTCACGTACGTGATCCGGTGTCCCCGCCGGGCCAGCTCGCTGACGAGGCCGAGCGACGGGTAGACGTGACCGTGACCCTGGACGTTGGCGAAGAGGATGTGACGCTGGCGCATGGGCTCACTCCCGGCTGGTCGTCTCGGCGTTGGCAACGCGGCGCGTGCGCGCGGAGCGGTGGCTCCACTGTGGCCTGGTCGCGCCCGCCGACAAGGGCGACGACGACACGACGAGGGGCCAAGGCTTTAAACATATATAGCACAATGGATCGAGGAGCCGCTATGTCGGAAGATCCGGTGGTTCAGCCGAGGGCGGGCGCCCCGGACGGCTCCGGAAGCACGGCGAGCAGCTCCGCGACGGCGGCGGTCATGGCCTCCCGGCCGGCGCTCAGGTAGCGCCGGGGGTCGACCGAGCCGTCCGTGGCGAGCGCGGCCCGGACCGCGCCGGTGAACGCCACGTTGAGGGCCGTCCCGACGTTGACCTTGACGATGCCGTTGCCGACCCCGGCCCGCAGCTCCCCGAAGGGCACGCCGGACGACCCGTGCAGGACCAGCGGCACCGGCACGGCCTCGCGCAGCGCCACGATCAGCTCCTGGTCCAGCGCCGCCGTCCGGGTGGTCATCGTGTGCGAGCTGCCGACGGCGACGGCGAGCGCGTCGACGCCCGTCTCCGCCACGTAGCGGGCCGCCTCCTCCGGGTCGGTGCGGACTCCGGCGAGGTGGGCGCTGGCCGGCGCTCCGGGCTTGCCGCCGACGTGGCCCAGCTCCGCCTCCAGCCACAGGCCCTGCTCGCGGGCCCAGTCCGCCGCGGCGCGGGTGGCCGCGACGTTGTGGTCGTACGGCAGCGCGCCGGCGTCGAACATCACCGAGCTGAATCCGGCGTCCGCCGCCTGGCGCAGCAGCGTGGCGTCCTCCACGTGGTCGAGGTGCAGGCCGAGCGGGACCGGGCAGAGGCGCGCGACCTCGGCCGCCGCGGCGGCGATCGGCAGCACGCCGGCGTGGTAGCGCACCGCGTTCTGGCTGATCTGGAGGATCGCCGGGCGGTCGGCGGCGGCGGCGCCGGCGGCGATCGCCTGGGCGTGTTCGAGCGTGATGACGTTGAAGGCCAGCACGCCGGTGCCGGCGGCGCGGGCGGCGGCGACCAGTTCAGCGGTGGCGGCGAGCGGCATCGGTGACCTCCTCGACGGTGACGTGGGTGAGCAGCCGGTCCGCCGTGGGGGCGTCGAAGTCCCCGGCGTACGGCGAGACGACGGCCGCGGCCGAGATCGCGGCGGCCCGGGCGAGGGTCCGCGGCCACGGCTGCCCGGTGGCGAGTCCCTGGGCGAGGACGGCGGCCAGGGCGTCGCCCGCGCCGGTGGGGTTGCCGAGCACGGTCTCCGGCGCGCGCACCTCGTACGCGGCCCCGCCGGCGACGGCGACGAAGCCCCGGGCGCCGCGGGAGACCACCGAGGCCCCGGCTCCCAGGTCGCCCAGCCGGTACGCGGCGGAGACCGCCTCCGCCCGGGTGCGGGGCGCGGCCCCGACGATGTCGGCGATCTCGTCCGCGTTGGGCTTGACCACGTCGGGGCGTGCGGTGAGCGCGTGGTGCAGCGTGGCCCCCGCCGCGTCGACCAGCACGACCGCCCCCGCCGAGTGGGCCGCGACGGTGAGGTCGCGGTACGCGGTGACCGGCACGCCGGGCGGGCAGCTGCCCGAGAGCACCACGACCGCCGCGGACGCGACGGCGTCGTCGAAGCGTTCGGTGAAGGCGCCCCACTCGGCCGCCGTGACGACGGGGCCCGGTTCGTTCAGGACGGTCGCCGCTTTCGGGGACACCACGGTGACCGTGCGCCGGGACTCGCCGCCGACGGTGGTGAGGTCGGCCGGGATGCCGGCGTCGCGCAGCTCCTCCCGGATGGTCTCGCCGGTCGTGCCGCCAGCCAGGCCCAGCAGTCGGGTCGGGGCGCCGAGCAGGGACAGCACGCGCGCCACGTTCACCCCCTTGCCCCCGGCCCGGCACCGCGTCGTGGTGACCCGGTGCGAGGTGCCGGGAACGAGATCGGGCACCGTGTAGGTGACGTCGATCGCCGGGTTGGGACACACCGCGAGGATCACGGTCGGCTCGCGGTCGCCGGCAGCACGACGGACCGGGTGAGGTGGCGCGGCCGGTCCGGGTCGAGGCCCTTGCGGTTGGCGACCGCGACGGCGAGCCGCTGCGCGGCGACCAGCTGCGCCATCGGGTCCGCCGGGGACTGGACCACCATGGCGCCGGTGGCGGCGACGTCCTCCCGCAGGCCGTCCGGCGTCGGCCCGAGGATCCACACCGCCGACTGGGCGTCGGCGACGCTGATGGGGCCGTGCCGGTACTCCATCGCGGGGTACGACTCCGCCCACGCCTGCGCGGCCTCGCGCAGCTTCAGGGCCGCCTCGTGCGCCAGCCCGACCGACCAGCCGGTGCCGAGGAAGGTGAACTGCCGGCGGTCGAGCAGCGCCGGGTCGACGGGGGCGGCCAGGACCGCGCGGGCGTCGTCCACCGCGGTGCCCAGTCCGGCGCCGACGGCGCAGCGCCACAGCGCGAGCGCCGTCGTGGCGAACCGGGTCTGCACGACCGACCGCTCGTCGGCGAAGTCCAGCACCACGGACCGGTCGGCGAGCCGCGTGGCCGCCTCGTCGGGGACGGCGGTGACGACGGTGGACCGCTGGCCGGCGGGAAGGTCGGCGAGCAGGCGGAGCACCTCGGTGGTGGTCCCGGACCGGGTCAGGGCGACGACCCGGTCGTAGCGGCGGTGGTGCGGGAACTGCGAAGCCGCGAAGGCGTCGGTCTCGCCGCCGGCGGACTCCCGCAGCACGGCGAAGCACTGCGCCATGAACAGCGACGTGCCGCATCCGACGACGGCGACCCGCTCACCGGGTGCGGGCAGCGCCGCGGTCACGGCCGACGACCGGGCCAGGCTCTCGGCTCGCGACCACGACTCCGGCTGCGACGTGATCTCCTCGGTGATGTACGCCACCGACTGCCACCTCATGCAATAGAAGTGCCGTAACTTTGCAACTTGTTGCAGGACGCTACGACGACGGGCGGCACCGGTCAAGGTGGGCCGGGCACGGCGGGCGAGCCGATAGGGTTACCCGCCGGATGCGTCCAGGGACCGGAGTGCGCGACAGATGAACCGCTACGAACGGTGGAACAGGCTGCTCGAGATGCTGGCCGAGCAGGGCCAGCTGGACATCGAGACGACCGCCGCAGCGCTGCGGGTCAGCGGCGCGACGGTGCGCCGCGACTTCGACGAGCTCGCCGCCCAGCAGCTGGTCACGCGGACCAGGGGTGGCGCCGCCGCGAGCAACGTCACCTACGACCTGCCGCTGCGCTACAAGGCGGGCCGGCACGCGCCGGAGAAGCAGCGCATCGGCGAGGCCGCCGCCGCGCTGATCGCCCCGCACTCCACCGTCGGCATCAACGGCGGCACCACCGCGACCGAGGTCGCCCGTGCCCTGGCGCTGCGCGCCGACCTGGCCACCGACGGCCGCACACCGGCGCTGACGGTGGTCACCAACGCGCTCAACATCGCCAACGAGCTCATCGTCCGCCCGCACATCCGGGTGGTCCTCACGGGAGGGACGGCCCGGCCCCACTCGTACGAGCTGGTCGGTCCCATCGCCGCGACGATGCTCGACGGGGTGGCGTTGGACGTCGCGGTGATCGGGGTGGACGCGATCGACCACCGGCACGGGGCGAGCGCGCACCACGACGGCGAGGCCGCCGTCAACCACACTATGCTGGCCACCGCGGCCCGCGCGATCGTGGTGGCGGACGGCTCGAAGCTGGGCCGTCGCGCGTTCGCGCGCATCTGCACCGTCGGCGAGATCGACACGCTGGTCACCGACACCGGCGCGGACGACGAGCAGGCGGCGCTCCTGGCCCAGGCCGGAGTGACCGTGGTGCGGGCCTGACCGGCCGCGTCACCCGGGGTGCGCCGAGCCCTGTTCACCCACGCCCGGCGAGCGCCTCACCCAGCGGGGTGCGCCGGTAGAGCACCGTGCGGCCGGTGCGGGCACGGGCCACCAGCCCCGCGTCGCGCAGCACCGCCAGGTGGCCGCCCACCCCGCCCAGGCTGGCCCCGAGCTGGGCGGCGAGCTGGCTGGTGGTGGCGGGCGCGGCCAGCGCCCGCAGCACCGCCGCCCGCCCCTGTCCGACCAACCGGTCCAGCGCGTCCTCCGGCCGGCCCGGGTCGGGCGACCCCAGCAGTTCCGCCACCCCGGAGGCTCGGTAGACGACGGCGAACGGCCACGGCGGGTCGACGTAAGTGATCATGGTGCCGAAGACCGTGGGGACGAAGAGCAGGCCCCGCCCGTCGAGTCGGCGGACGCCCGGGTCGCCGTCGGCGACCTCGATCGCCCCGACGGCCCCGCCGGGCGCCCACCGCAGCCGGGGGTCCAGGTCGGCGACGGCCGCCCCCCAGCCGTACGCGAGGAGCCGGCCGGCCCGGTGCAGCAGGTCCCGTTCAAGGACTGCGCGCAGGCGGGGCCAGTCCGGCTCGACCAGGGTCGCCCAGGCGGCCTCGATCGCGTCCGCGAGCAGGTCCACCACGTGGGGCGAGTCGTAGATCCGGCGCGCGTACGCCGGTGGGGTGCCGCGTGGACCGGCGAGGTTGCGGGCCAGTTCGTCGCGGGCCTGCGCGAGCGGGGTCGCCCGTACCACGGCCAGTTCGTCGGCGAAGTCCCGCCCGGTGCCGTCCGGTGGTGGCTGGATGAAGTCCGCGTTGTAGCCGCCGCGGCGCAGCAACGCCAGCAGCGCGCCCACCGCCGGCAACTCCCGCCGCAGCCGCTGGTACCCCGGTCGCGCCCGGGCCACCCACGGCGCCAGCACGGAGGCGGGGTTCTGCCCGGCGCAGAGCCGCAGCGCGGCCACCGCCTCGCCCAGCGGGGAGATGGCGTAGCGGCTCGCCGCCACGTCGGCCGGGGTCACCTCGATCCGCACACCGCACCTTTCGTCCGACAGCGAAAGGATAGGCCGGCCACCGGAACGGCCCGCACGATGCCCGGGTGACCACCACCTCCACCAGAGCCGGCGCCGGGCGACCCGCCGCCTACCGGGACGCCTTCGCCGTCGCCGAGTTCCGGGCGCTCCTCGGCAGCTTCGGCGTGTTCATGATCGGCGAGACGGTGAAGATGCTCGCCCTGTCCGTGCTCGTCTACGAGCGCACCGGCTCGGGGCTGCTCGCCGCCCTGGCGTACGTGACCGGGTTCCTGCCCCACGCGCTGGGTGGGCTGTTCATGCTCGCGCTCGCCGACCGGTGGCCTCCGCGCGCGGTGATCGTCGGGTACGACCTGCTCCGGCTCGCCCTGGTGGTGGTCCTCGCCCTCGGCGCGCTCTCCCCGGCAGGCATGCTGGTCCTGGCCGCGGCCGTCGGCCTGCTGGCCCCGGTCGGCAGCGCCGCGCGCTCGGCGCTGCTGCCGGAGGTGCTGCCGGGCGACACGTACGTGCTCGGACGGTCCCTGCTCACCGTCGCGGCGGGCGGCACCCAGGTGGCCGGGTTCGCCCTCGGCGGGCTCCTGCTCGGCTGGATCGGCCCGTACGGCGCGTTGTGGGTGGCCGCCGCGACGTGTGCCGTCTCGGCCCTGCTCGTCCGCGCCGGGCTCGCGGCGCGACCGCCCCGGGAGGGGCGGGACGGTTCCGGGGCGGTCCGGGAGACCTGGCGGGTCAACCGGGCGCTGCTCGCCGACCGGCGGATCCGCGGGCTGCTGCTGGCCCAGTGGCTGCCCGGCTCGCTGCTGGTCGGGGCGGAGGGCGTCGCCGTGCCGTACGCCGCCGGTCTCGGGCCGGACGCCAGCGCGGGCGTGCTGTTGATGGCCGCCGCGTCCGGGATGCTCGTCGGGAACCTGCTGGTCGGGCGGTTCGTCGCCCCCGCCCGCCGGGAGGCGTGGACGCCCTGGCTCGCGCTGCTGCTCGGCGTACCCATGCTGGTCTTCGCGGCCCGGCCGGGCCTGTGGCCGGCGGCGGCCCTCTTCGCGGTGGCCACCGCGGGCTTCGCCTACCAGCTCGGTCTGGCCCAGCGGTTCCTCGACGCCGTTCCGGAGGCCCGTCGCGGTCAGGCCTTCGGGCTGCTCGGCGCCGGCCTGATGGCGGCCCAGGGCCTGGCCGCCGCGGCCGGCGGCGCCCTGAGCGACGTCCTCCTTCCGGGCGCGGTGATGGCGCTGGCCGGTGGCGCGTCGCTCGCGGCGACGCTGGCGCTGTGGCGGGTCCTCTCCCCGCCACGTTGAAGGTCGAGCATCGAGACAGGTCTCTGGCTATACCCGCCCGCGACTGGTAGAAATTTTGCAAGGCCGTTCACCTGCCGGCAAAATTCTTCCCCACAGTGAGGCTTCGATGACGATAAGAAGGATCATGGCGAGCCTCACGGTCGCCATCGTCGGTTCGGTGGGGGCGGTGACCCCGACCTGGGCGGCCCCCACCGAGGACCGGACCGTCAGCTATCGCGGCTACCAGGTGGCGGTGCCCGCCGGCTGGCAGGTCGTCGACCTGGCCGAGGACCCCCACGCCTGCGTCCGGTTCGACCGGCCCACCGTCTACCTGGGCCACCCCGGCGACGAGCCCTGGTGCCCCTCCGGCCTGGTCGGGCGCACGGCGGGACTCGTCATCGAACCGATCGACGCCGTCACCGCCGACCGCCTCACGGCGGACACCGCCGTCACGACGAGCGGCCGGGCGACCGTGGACGCCCCACCGTCGCGCGACGGCACCATCCAGGTCGCGGTACGCGACGCCGGCGTCCTCGTCACGGCCGCCCACACGCCGGACACCGAGGCGACGGTCCGCCGCATCCTGGCCTCCGCCAGCCTCGGTCGGGGCGCCACGCCGGCGCCCCTGGACCCCGCGCGCACGGCCGCCGGGCCGACCCCGGTGGCACCCCTGGCGGCGGCCGGTCCGCAGCCGGGCACCTACACCGGCAAGGGCTTCGACACGTGCACCGCCCCGGCCCAGTCGACCATGGACGCGTGGCGCAACAGCTCGCCGTACCGTGCGGTCGGCATCTACATCAGCGGCGCCAGCCGGTCCTGCACCCAGGCCAACCTGACGGCGACCTGGGTGACCAACCAGACCAACAAGGGCTGGCACCTGATCCCCATCGAGCTGGACTACCAGGCCCCGTGCGGCACCCGCACGCCGAAGATGTCGTACGACCCGGCCACCGCCCGGTCGCAGGGCGCCACCCGGGCGGCCAGCGCGGTGAACGCGGCCGGCGCGCTGGGCATCCCCGCCGGAAGCGTGATCTACAACGACATCGAGCACTACCCGACGAGCGAGTCGTGCAAGGCGGCGGTGCTCTCGTACCTGTCCGGCTGGACCGAACGGCTCCACGCGCTCGGCTACCTCTCGGGCATGTACTCCAGCGGCTCCTCCGGTGTCCGAGACCTCTGCGCCGCCTACGACGACCCCCGGTACACCCGCGTCGACCACCTCTTCTTCGGCTGGTGGAACGGCGTGGCGGACACCGACGCCGGCAGCTACTGCCCGGACGGGCACTACGCCAACCGTCAGCGGATCCACCAGTACACCGGAGACAGCTACGAGACCTGGGGCGGGGTGCGGATCTACATCGACCGCGACTACCTCGACGTCTCGGCCGGGACCACGCCGCCGCAGGAGTTCAGTGTCACGGTCGACAACGCCACCGCGGGTCGGTTCACGGCGAGCGCGAACTGGGGGACCTCGACTTACTCCAGCCAGCGGATGGGTCCCGACTACCGGTTCGCCGACCCGCTCTCCGCCAGCGACGTGGCCTGGTACAAGGCGAACCTGCCCGAGACCGGCGCGTACGAGGTCTCGGTCTGGTACCCCGCCTCCTCCGGCTACAACGACTCGACCCCGTACATCGTGGCCACCACCGGCGGCAACCAGTCGGTGCGGGTCAACCAGCGCCTCAACGGCGGCCGGTGGGTGTCGCTCGGCGTGTTCACGCTGGCCGCCGGCGACGGCGACAAGGTCGGCGTGAGCCGGTGGACCAGCGGCACGGGCTACGTCGTCGCCGACGCGGTCCGCATCACCCGCGCCTGAGGCAGGTCGCGGCGACCCGTCGGTCCGCCGACCCGTGTCGGTGGACCGGCGGGGCGCCCAGGGGGCGACCCGTCGGTCCGTGGGCGAGGTCGCCTGCGCCGACCTCGCCCACGGACGCGCGTGGCCACGCCCGCGTCAGACCTTGTCGGCCCCCTCGTTGGCGTCGCGCACGAAGTAGCGCTGGAAGACGACGAAGATGATCGCCACCGGGATGGTGGCCAGCAGCGCCGCGCCCAGCTTGAGCGGGTACTGGGTGCCCTTGCCGAGCGAGCCGCTGACCAGGTCGGCCAGGCCTCGCGGCAGGGTGAACAGGCCGGGATCCTGCACCGCGACCAGGCTGTGCGGGAACTCGTTCCAGGAGCCCTGGAAGGACAGGATCGTCACCGTGATCAGTGCCGGCTTCGCCATCGGCAGCACCACGGACCAGAAGGTCCGGAAGATGCTCGCGCCGTCGATGCGGGCCGCCTCCTCCACGCTGACGGGGACGGACTCGAAGAACTGCTTCATGATGAACACGCCGGCCGCGTCGGCGAGCAACGGCACGATCAGCCCCGCGTAGCTGTTGTACATGCCCAGTTGGTTGAGCACCAGGAACTTCGGGATCAGCAGGACGACGGGGGGCACCGCCATCACGGCGATGATCGCGACGAAGAGGCCGCGACGGCCGCGGAAGCGCAGCCGGGCCAGCGCGTAGCCGGCGAGCGAGGCGAAGAAGACCCGGCCGAGGGTGACCAGCACGGTGACGAGCAGCGAGTTGCCGAGCCAGAGCGGAAAGTTGGTGCCGGCGAAGATCCGCTCGAAGCCGGCCAGCGTCAGCGGGTCCGGGATCGGCGAGAGCGGGTTGGCCGCCGCGTCGGGCTCGGTCTTGAGCGAGTTGCCGATCTGGATCACGAACGGGTAGAGGAAGACCAGTCCGAAGAAGACCAGAACGGCGTACCCCAGGAAGCGGGTGGCCAGGGTGCGGGCGGCGGGACCGCCGCGGCGGGCGGGCGCCGCCGCGACCGGCGGCCGGTCGGTCAGCGCGGTCATCTGCCGCCCCCTTCCGGTACGCGGCGACGCCGCCAGCCGCGCCGACGGCCCTCGACGTCCCGTTCGGCCATCACCCGGCGCTGGACCAGGGTGAGCACGATGATGATCAGGAACAGTACGAACGAGATCGCGGCACCGGAGCCGTATTCGAAGTCCCGGAACGCGGTCCGGTACGACAGGTAGGCCGGGGTGAGCGTGGTCTTCGCCGGCTCGCCCTGGCTCATCACGTACACCTGGTCGAAGACCTGCCAGGAGCCGATCAGGCCGAGGGTGAGCACCAGGAACGTGGTGGGCTTGATCAGCGGCAGGGTGACGTGCCGGAACCGCTGCCAGCGGGTCGCGCCGTCGAGGGTGCTCGCCTCGTCGAGCGCCACCGGGACGCCCTGCAGCGCGGCGAGGAACATCAGCATGAAGGTCCCGGAGGTCGTCCAGACCACCAGCGCGATGATCGACATCATCGCGACGCTCGGCCCGGAGAGCCACTCCCACCAGCTCAACCCGAGGGGGCCGCCGCCGGTCAGGGCGGCGGGCGCCGCGTCCACGCCGACCGCGCCGAGGAGCAGGTGCAGCACCCCGCGCGAGTCGGCGAACCACTGCGGCCCGTTGACGCCGAAGACGCCCAGCAGGTTGTTGACCGCGCCGGAGTTGGCGAACAGGAACAGAAAGACCACGCTGATCGCGACCGAGCTGGTCACCGACGGGAAGTAGAACGCGGTCCGGAAGAACGCCTTCCCCTTCAGCATCCGGTTGTTGACCACGAGCGCGAGCCCGAGGGCGAGCAGCGTCTGCGCCGGCACGACGATCGCCACGTAGTAGATGTTGTTCCGCATGCTGGTCATCAGGTCCCGGCGGGCGAGCCCGTCCTCGGCGAACAGCCGGGTGTAGTTCTCCGTGCCGACGAACGGGACGTCGGCGGTGAACGGGCTGCCCTGGCCGTTCCAGTCGGTCAGGCTCACCCAGAACGCCATCAGGATCGGCAGCAGCATGAACAGCCCGAGGATGACGATGACCGGCGCCACGAAGAGCCAGCCGGCGAGATTCTCCCCGCTCCGGACGCCGCGGCCCGGACGACGGGGCGGGCCCGCGGTCGCGGCGGCGGCGGGCGCCGCCAGTGCTTCGGTTGCCATCTCCCCTCCTTCGACTCGTGGGTGACCGCGGGGGCGCCGCCGACCGGCGGCGCTCCCGCGGTGCACCTCAGTTGCCGCCGAGCGCCGCCTTGGCGTTCTTGTCGAAGTTGGCCAGCACGGCCTTCGGGTCCCCGGCGGCCAGGCCCTGGAGGCCGGCCTCGAGGTCGCTGAGGACGCTGTCCATCTTGGGGGCGTTCACCGGGCCCTGGGCGTACGCGGCGCCGTCGATGAAGGGCTTGTCCGCCGGGAAGGTGCTGGTGTACTGGTCGCGCACGGACTGGCGGGACGGCATGACGCCGAACGCCTTGGCGAAGGACATCTGCTGCTCGCCGGAGGTCATCGCCTCGACGAACCTGATCGCCTGCTCCTTGTGCTTGCTCTTGGCGGCGACGCCCCAGCACTGGGTGAAGGAGAGCGTTCCCTTGCCCTTCGGGCCGGCCGGCAGCTCGACGACCTTGTACTTCACGTTCGGGAAGTCGTTCTGCAGGGCGCCCTTGATCCAGTTGCCCTCGATGGTCATGACGGCCTTGCCCTTGCCGAACGCCTCGCCTGACCAGCCGGCGTCGAGCTGCTTCGGGTAGCGGGCGAGGCCGTCGGTGAGCATCTTCTTGACGTACTGGAGGGCGGCCACGTTCTCCGGGGTGTCGGCGGTGGCCTGCTTGCCGTCCTTGCTCATCAGCCAGCCGCCGCTCTGCACCATGAACGCGCCGATGCGGTCCCGCGTGTCGCCGAGGGCGAGCGGGACGAGGCCCTTGGCCTTGATCTTCTGGGCGGTGGCGGTGAGCTGGTCCCAGGTGGTGGGCACGTCCGCGTCGGTGAGGCCGGCCCTGGCCCACAGGTCGGTGTTGATCTGGAGGGCGAGGGTGGAGAAGTCCTTCGGCGCGCAGTAGAGCTTGCCGTCGTAGGTGAAGGTGGTGCGCAGGCTTTCGTGGAAGTCGTCCGGGTTGCTGATCTTGTCGCCGTACGGCTCCAGCGCCCCGACGCTGGCGTAGTCGGCGAACCGGGCGGCGTCGACGTAGAAGACGTCCGGCGGGGTACCGCCGGCGAGGGCCTGGCCGAGTTGCTGGGTGAGGTCCTGGGCCGGGGTGACCGTGGCCTGGTTGCCCGACGACGACGCCCACTTCGCCGCGGCCTCCTGGACGGCCTTGGTCTCGGCATCGCCCGAGGACCCGATCAGGATCTGCAGGTTGGCCGGGCCGCTGGACTGTGGGGTGTCGCCGGAGGAGTCGTCGAAGCCGCTGCCACAGGCGGCGGAGGCGAGCAGGGTGACGGCGGCGATGCCGGCCACAGCCGTCCGGGTGAGGAATTGAGGTGCCATCTGGTTCTCCTGGTGGGGGACGGGGGTCAGGCGGTGTGTCGCAGGACCAGTGAGGGCTGGAGCAACACGTGGTCGGGGGCCCGGTGGGGCCCGTCGAGGACGGCGGTGAGCAGGTCCACGCAGCGGGCCGCGGCCTCGCCGAGGGGTTGGCTGACGCTGCTCAGCCCGATCGCGGCGGCGACCGGGGTGTCGTCGAAGCCGATCACCGGCACGGCCGGATCGGCGGCCCGGACTGCCTGAAGGGCACCCAGGGCGAGGGAGTCGCTGGCGCAGACCAGGGCGGTCGGGGGCGCGGCGCCGCCGAGCAGCTCCCGGGCGACCTGCCCGCCCTCGGCAATGCCGTCCACGGTCTCCCGGTCCAGCCCGCTCGGGTCGACCCCCGCGGCGGCCAGGGTCGCGTGCCAACCGGCGCGGCGGTCGTCGCCCACGCCGGAACCGGTCGGCCAGCCGACGAAGGCGATCCGCCGGTGACCGGCCGCCAGCAGGTAGGCGGTGGCCTGTGCGGTGCCGGCGGCGCCGTCGACGTCGACCCAGGGGTGCGCGTCGGGAGCGTCCCAGGGCCGGCCGAAGGTCACGAAGGGCACGCCACGTCGGGCGAGCCAGGCCGTCCGCGGGTCGCCGTGGTCGGTGCCGGTCAGCACGAAGGCGTCGAGGTCGTACGCGCCGAGCAGGTCGTCGTAGGCGACGATCTCGCGGTCGACGTCGGTGGCGGTGTAGAGCATGATCCGGTAGCCGGCGGTCTCGGCGGTCTCGGTGAGGCCGTGCAGGAACCGGTCGAGCACGGAGCCGTTGATCCCGTCCCGGGTGGGTTCGATGCGGACCGCGATCAGCCGGGACCGGCCGGTGCGCATCTGCCGGGCTGCCTGGTTGGCCCGGTAGCCCAGGGCGGCGATCGCCTCCTGCACGCGCAGGCGGGTTTCCTCGCGCACGATGTGCGGGGCGTTGAGCACGTTGGACACGGTCTGCCGGCTGACCCGGGCGCGCCGGGCCACGGTCGCGATGGTCACTTTTTCGGCCATTTCATGCCTCTCGCCGTCTTGAACGATCCAAGCCCCGTACGGCAAGATTGGATCGTTCAAGTTCCAGGAATGTTTCGCACTTTGCACCGCCCGAGGACCGCCTGTCAAGACATCGGTCCGTCCGAGAAGGATCTGGAGTCGAGTCGTGATCGAACGCCACCTGCAACCCCTGCTGCATGATCTGGTAGGGGTGGTCCTCGCTCCCACCAGCGCGCTGGGGGACGCGGCCGGGCAGATCCGCCCGGCCGGCGTCCAGGGTGTCTTCCACGCCGACGCCCGGGTGCTCTCCCGGGCCGAGCTGCGGGTCGACGACCGCGAGCCGGAGGCAGTGGCCCGCGGCGCGGTCGAGCCGCACGGCGTCCGCTTCGTCGGCCTGGCCCGCTGGCTCGGCGACCCCACCCCCGACCCGACCGTCCGGCTCGACCGGACACGGCGGCTCGACCCGCGCGGGCTCGTCGAGGAGGTGCGCGTCGTCTCGACCGCCACGATCGCGGTCAAGGCCGTCGTCAGCATCGACCTCGGCTGCGACCTCGCCCCGATCGAGCTGGTCAAGTCCGGCGAGACGACGCAGCCGCTGGCAGCCCGGACCGGGCGGCCCGGCGAGCTGACGTGGGCGGCGGACGGCATCGTGGTGACGGTCGTCGGCGAGGGCGCCGACGTCGTCGCCGACCGGGCCACCGCGCCACGGCTGTCCTGGCCGGTCGAACTGGCTCCCGGCGACACCGTCACGCTGCGCTGGCGACTGACCGTCGAGGACCCGCGCGCGGTGGTGGTCTGCCCGCCCGGCAAACCCAACTGGTCCGAGCCCGACGTCCACGCCGACGACCGCCGACTGACCCGGCTCCTGCGCCGCAGCCTGGACGATCTGCGCGGGCTGCGGCTCGCCGACCCGGGCGCGCCACAGGACGTCTTCCTCGGCGCCGGGGTGCCCTGGTTCCTCACTCTCTTCGGGCGGGACAGCCTCTGGGCCGCCCGGATGATGCTGCCGCTCGGCACCGACCTGGCCGCCGGCACGCTGCGGGTGCTCGCCCGTCGGCAGGGCACCCGGGTCGACCCGGACACCGGCGAGGCCCCCGGCAAGATCCTGCACGAGCTGCGCCGGCACGAGTTCGCCCTGCCCGACCACCGGCTGCGGCTGCCGCCGGCGTACTACGGCACCGTCGACGCCACCCTGCTGTGGGTCAACCTGCTGCACGACGCCTGGCGCTGGGGCCTGGCAGACGACCAGATCGAGCCGCTGCTGCCGCACCTGGAGGCCGCCCTGGGCTGGCTCGGCGAGCACGCCGACGCCGACGGCGACGGCCTGGTCGAATACGTGGACAGCACCGGTCACGGGCTGTCCAACCAGGGCTGGAAGGACTCCGGCGACGCGGTCAGGTTCCGTGACGGCCGGCTGGCGACGGCACCCATCGTGCTGGCCGAGGTGCAGGGGTACGCGCACGAGGCGGCGGTCAACGGGGCGGCCCTGCTGGATGCCTTCGGCCGCCCGGGGGCGGACCGCTGGCGGGGCCACGCGCAACGGCTGGCCGAACGCTTCCGCGCCGCCTTCTGGGTCGACGGCGGCCCGCAGGGCCCCCGACCGGCGCTGGCGCTGGACCGGGACAAGCGCCCCGTCGACTCACTGACCAGCAACATCGGCCACCTGCTCGGCACCGGCCTGCTCGACGCCGCCGAGGAGGCGCAGGTCGCCCGCCTGCTCACCGGCAACGCGATGGCCGGCGGGTTCGGGCTGCGCACCATGTCCACCGACGACGCCGGGTTCAGCCCGCTGTCGTACCACTGCGGGTCCGTCTGGTCCCACGACACGGCGATCGTGCTCGCGGGGCTGGCCCGGGCCGGCTTCGCGGAAGCCGCGCGCGGCCTCGCCGAAGGGCTGCTCGGGGCCGCCGAGGCGTTCGACTACCGGCTACCGGAGCTGTACGGCGGGGACGACCGGTCGGTGCTCGGCCGCCCGGTCCCCTACCCCGCCGCCTGCCACCCGCAGGCATGGTCGGCGGCGAGCGCGGTGCTGCTGCTCCAGGCGGCCCTGGGCCTCTATCCGGACGTCCCGGCCGGCACGGTCCGACTAGCCCCGCTGGCCGGGCCCGAACTCGGCGCGCTGTCGGTCACCGGTCTCCGCCTCGCCAACCACGCGGTCACCGTCGCCGTCGACGGCACCGGACGGGCGACCGCCGACCTCCCCCGTTCCCTCACCGTGATCCCCGCCCGCGTCCCGCAGCCTCGCCCGTCCGACGACTCGTGGACCGGTGCGGCTTACCGCTGACCCGCTTCCGCCTACCTCCGGCCTCCGAAGCGAGCGGCGGGCTTGCTGGCCCGCTGGTGGCCCCGCCTGCTTCCCGGCATCGCCGCCGGCGCCACCCACGGCGTGATCCGGGTCGGCCATGCCGTCCGTGCCCTACTCGGCGCACAGACCGCACCACGGCTACGCCAACCCCGTCATGCTCGTACACGCGGCGACCGCTCCCCACGCGGTCCTGCGGTCCCTGCCCGCCCTGCCACCGGCGCTGTGGAGGCCGAGCCTGGCAGCTGCGTGGGCGGCGGCAGCCGCCGTCACCGCCGCGTACTCCCCCGCCGCGGCACGCCCTCCGGAGGCGACGCCGGCGACGCAGGCTGCCGAGCTGATGTCCCTGGCCGCCGGTACCGGCGACGCCCACGCGATCAAGTTCGCCGACACGGCCATCGACACGCACGGCCACACCGGCAACCCCCGCGACGATCGGCCTGGCGATCCACTCCGGCCGCCAGATCGCCGCCGACTGAGAACTACCGGCGCACGTGCCGCCGCGACCTGGCTCCGGCGCCCGCGCCTGGGCCACTGGATTCGATACGCTCCCGCCTCGCGGAAGTCGCCGATGGGCTCGACTAGCCCTCATCAAGGGCGTCGAGTGGCTTGCGCCAGACCGACACGTGGCTCTCGCTGTCGGACGTGAAGGGAGCCCGGTTCCAGTCCGCCACCCGCTGCTCCAGCGTCAAGCCGGCCAGCCGCGCCATGAGGTCGCACTCGGCAGGCCAGATGTAGCGGAAGTTGCTGCAGCCGTAGCGCGTGCTCCCGTCGTCCAGCCGCCAGTAGTGGTGCGAGGTCCCCTGCTGCGTGACCATGTCGTAGGTGTCGATGCCGACATGCCGGTCGGTCACCTCGAACGGCACCGCCGCCTGCCCTGGCGGGAACCGCCGGATGCCCGGCACCCACAGCTCGACGACGAAGCGACCACCCGGCGACAGGTGCCGGGCAGCGTTGCGGAAGCACTGCACCTGCTCGTCCTGGGTACGCAGGTTGCCGATGCTGTTCCACACCACGTACACGAGCGAGAACCGGCCGGGGACGGTCGTCGTGGCCATGTCACCGACGACGACCGGCAACTCCTCCGCGGGCACCTTGCGCCGCAGCTGGTCGGCCATCGGCTGCGACAGCTCGATCCCGGCCACCGAGAGGCCTCGGGCGGCGAGCGGGATCGCCACCCGACCCGTGCCGATCGCGAACTCGAGCGCGGGGCCGGAACCCGCCAACCGGGCGAGGAAGTCCACAGCGGGGTCGAGCACCTCGGGGGCGAACATCTCGGCCGAGCTGTCGTCGTACCGCTCCGCGGTGTCCTCGTCCCACAGGTCGCTGCTCGTCACGGGCACGAGCCTGCCCGCCTTCCTGTGATCATGCCAGCCATTTTCGAAGAGGCCACGACCGTGACCGCCTCCCGGCGGCCGAAGCCGGCCACCACACCTCATCCCCGACCGACCCCCGGCGCCGCATCGTCCACTGTGCGCTGTCTCGTGTTCCGACGGTCGTCTCAGACCGCTTCCCTCGCTGATGCTGTTCGGATTCCCTGACCCGGTCCTCGCGATCGCGCGGTCTGTCGCACAACGAATGAGGGCGGTGAGAGCGCCGTGCCGGCGGCCTGGTTGCCGTCCGGCGCGGGCCCAGTCCCTGACGAAAGTCAGGGGTGGTTGCTGTCGATCGGACCCTGTGACGGCAGGGCGCGGATTCGTAGCGTGGCCGGCGTCAATCGAGATGATCGGAGCACGCCGTGAGGGCGGATAGTTTCTGCTGGTGGCGGGGGATCGTTCTGGCGGCGGCCACGGGCTTGGCAGTTTCTGTGGGCTCCGGCCCCGCACTGGCCGCTGATGCGGGCGACGACGCCGTGGATGCCGGAGCGGTGGAGCGGGTCGTGGAGGACTTCGCGAGCAGGGCCGGGTATCCGGGGATCGCCGTGGCGATCACCAGGGGAGATCGGGTACTGCATGTCGGCGGTCATGGTCACGACGCGTCCGGCGCGGCGGTGACCGCGGCGACGCCGATGCCGGTCGCGTCCGTCAGCAAGTCGTTCACGGCCCTGGCGGTAATGCAGCTCGTGGAGGCGGGGAAGGTGGAGCTGGACGCGCCGGTTCGCCGTTATCTACCAGACTTCCAGATCGACGACGCCCGCGGGGCGCGAGTCACGGTGCGGGAGTTGCTGAATCAGACCTCCGGGATCACCGACCGCACGCTGCGGGAGAAGAGCCTGCGGCAGCCGGACTCGCTTGCGGCAGCGCAGCAGCGGGCGCGCGCGGCCACCCTGGCGGCCGATCCCGGCACCAGGTACGCGTACACGAACACGAACTATCACCTCGCGGCGCGGCTGGTCGAGGTGGTCTCCGGGGAGCCGTTCGCGGACTACCTGCGTGATCGGGTGTTCGAGCCGGTGGGTATGCGGTCCACCGTCAGCATCGATCAGACCCCGGGCGATCTGCCGGAGCAGGTGCGTGAGGGTTACGTGTATGCGTACGGGGCGACGGTCCCGGCGGCCGAGCCGAAGCGGTTCGTGGCGGGCTCTGACGGGGTGATCGCCACCGCGGCGGACATGGCTCAGTGGCTGATCATGCAGAACAGCGGCGGTGTCGCGGCCAGCGGTGCGCGCGTGGTTTCCGCATCGAGCATCACCGCCATGCACACGTCGTCCGGCTCGGGCTCGACCTACAGCCTGGGCTGGGATCGTGACGACAACGGCTGGGTCCGCCACAACGGCGTGTGGTTCACCTTCACCGCCAGCCAGCTGCTCCTGCCGTCTGGCCACGGCATCGCGGTGCTGGGCAACAGCGGTATCGGCCTGGGCAACGAGGGCACCGATCAGCTGGCGGACGCCATCGCGGAGCTGGTGAGCGGCGACAGCCCGCAGGCGCCTGCGGCCCTGCGGCTGATCATCGACCTTGTGCTGGCCGGCTTCACGTTGGTCAGCTTGGCGTTGGGCGTGCGCAACCTTTGCCGCAGCGGCGAGTGGGCACGCCGGTTCGCCGTCAGGCCGCTCTGGCAGCCGGTCTTGCGGCTGGTGCCGCGGCTGGTGCCGGTGGCGTTGCTGGTGATGCTGCCCGACCTGCTCGGTCAGGTTGTGGGCGGCGGACGGGACGTCACCTTCGTGCAGTTGGCGTACTACACGCTGCCGCTGGTCGTCTGGACGGCGGTCGCTGCGATCACCAATGTGAGCGTCATGATGACTCGGATCTGGGCTCTGGTTCGGGCACGCCACGCTGCCAGCGGCCATGCCGCGTCCGCTGCGGTCGCCCCGGCCGAGATGCTCGCCGGGTAACGCCGATGCTCGCGACGAGCACGATGGGCGGGTGGCCGCGTCGGTCACCCGCCCCGCCGTGGGCGTTGCCCGATGCGGCTGTCCGCCCCGTCCCGTGACTTCAGGCGACCGGGTGCTCGATCTGGGATCGTGCCCGCACGAACATGTCGTCCGGATCGCCTGTCTGCGGAAAGCCGATAAAGGCCACCATGCCGATGCTGTGGTCGTCCGCCCAGGCGCAGGTGTCGAGCCAGACGCCCTGATCCTCTCCCTTGCCGCAGCGCGCTTCACCGCCCATCGGGCCGGGTCGCGTGGGTTCGACCTCGGACAACCTTGGCAGTGTCGCGAAGATGCGGTCGAGTGCCGCAGTCGGGTCTGGCACCTTGCCGGACACTCCGCTGACAACAACCGTGTACTTGTCATCCGCAGTGGTGTAAGCAGTTGCGACCGCGCTGGTGGCATCGCCGTCAAGGAGCGTCTTCAAGGCGCCCACGCTCTGCTGCGCCGCATTCCGCCACTTTCGGTTCTTCGACTCCGGCCAGCCACTCAGGAGCTTCTCGGGCTTGTCGAGACGCATGGCTACAGCCTGTGCGGGGGAGGGTTGGGCGTTCCCCGTCCGCTGCGCTGTGTCCGCAGGCCGCGCCAACACGCCCACGATCAGCAGACCCCCGACAACCAACGCACCCATCACCATCGCGCGCCGGCGTTTGGCTGCCACATTCGTTCCCGACATCCGTCACATCCTCGAAGCTCTCGTCGTGCCGACATCGTCGGCGCCTTCCTGCAACACGCTGCGCCGGTTGATGCTCGGAATCTCCCTGATCGGAACGGGCGATGACGTTCACCAGCCATGCGACGTCGAACCACGGTGCCAGTGGGTGACTAGTCAGGCACGACCTCGCCGGTGATGGCGCGGGAACGTTGCGCGACGGCTGCGCTTATCGGTGCGAGGGCCGGAAGGTGCATGCCCTGCGGGCCGAAGATCAGCCATGCGATCGCGACCGCGTACCATGGCGCCGCCGGGCCATGCAGCATCAGCGGATTGCCCTCCTGGTAGCGGAGGATGAACGACCACTGGGTCAGGTCGGCGGAAAGTTCCAGTACGCCGTTGTGCCAGAAGCTCAACATGTTGCCCTGCCAGTCCCCGAGCAGCCGCTGGTTGGTGAGGATCATCCGCACCTGCGCCTGGTCCCGCCACTGGGCCGCCGCCATGGCCTGGGCGCGGCTGCGGGCACTGGCGTTGCTGATGGCGTCACCGGCCATGCCGGCGAGCACGAAGCCCGTCGAGCCGAACCAGAAGTGGCTGCTCTCCCGATACTGCACGGCGGTGCCGTAGAAGCGTGCGTAACCCAGCACCGTGTCGCCGAAGATCGTTTCGTTCTGGCTCACCCGCAGTCCGCTGGGCGGCAGCGCGACCAACTGGCCACCGCGCGCCAGGTGCTCGTACAGCCGGCACGCACTGCTCCAACCGTCGCGCAGAACGGCTTCGAGCGCGGCGGCAGAATCCTTACGGCGGCTCACGTGCGGTTCCTCCGGCTCTCCAGTACGGGCTCGTGGCGGCGCAGCGCCCACCGCACCGCCGCGGTCAGCAGTACGGTCTGGCCCGCCAGAACGGCCATCGCCCAGCTCCACGCGCCGGTGGTGTGCGCCCAGAGTGCGTCCGGCGCGGGCTTCAGCATTATCGCGCGCAGGTCCACCGTGGCGGCTGCGGCGGCGTAGCCCCAGCGGGCCGGGGCAAGCCAGGAGAGCTGTTCGATGCCGGCGCGTTCGACCACGGCGAACAGCCCGCCGCAGAGCACGAGCTGCGCCATCACGAGCCCGACCAGCACCGGCATCGTCTGCTCGCTGGTGGACACGTAGACACTGACCAGCAGCCCGAGCACGGTGGCCGCCAGCGTGGTCAGCCAGACCACCGCGATCAGCTCGACCAGCGGCACGCCCAGCACGAGCGCCTCGGGTGGCGCCGGCCGGCCCACCATGCCGAGCAGGACGAACAGCGCCGCCTGGAACGCGTTCAATACGGCGAACACGGCCAGCTTCGCGCTCAGGTAGGCGCCGGGCGCCATGCCCACCGCTCGTTCCCGGCGGTAGATGGCACCCTCCCCGACGAACTCTCGGATGCCCCCGGCCAGTCCGATGAAGACCGCACCGATGGTCAGGATGACCAGCAGTTGGGCGGCCTCGGTGCTGCGCCCGGGCGGCTGTGCGGGCAGCCCGAGGCCGTCGGAGCCGGGGACCACGTGCAGCAGGGCGGCGAGGCCCACCGGCAGGCCGAGGGAGAGCGCCGCGTACAGCCGGTCGGCGAGGGTGACGGCGACCGTGCGGCGGGCGAGGATCGCCGTCTGCCGCCACCATCCCTGGCGCGGCGGTGACGCGGTGGCCGCCGTCCGCTCGGTCGGCGGTGCGGCCTTGGCCGGCGGGCGGGTGGCCGCGAACTTGGCGGCCCAGACTTCCGGGTCGGCGGCGACCGCGGTGAACACGTCGGCGTACTCGGCCGCCCCGAAGAAGTCGAGCAGTTCGTCCGGCGGGCCGAAGTAGGCGACCTTGCCGCCGCGGGCGAGTACCAGCACCCGGTCGCACACGTTCAGGTGCAGCGGACTGTGCGTCACCACCACGACGGTTCGGCCGCGATCGGCCAGCTCGCGCAGGCCGTGCATCACGTCGCGGTCCAGCGCCGGGTCGAGCCCGGAGGTCGGCTCGTCGAGGAAGAGCAGCGAGGGCTCGGTGAGCAGCTCCAGGGCCACCGAGGTGCGCTTGCGCTGTCCGCCTGAGAGCGTGTCGATGCGTTGGTCGGCGTGTGCGGTGAGGGCGAGCTGGGCGAGTACCTCGTCGATGCGCTGGTCCCGCTCCGCAGGCGTCACGTCGGCGCCGAAGCGCAGCCCGGCCGCGTAGCGCAACGCGCGGCGTACGGTCAGCTGACGGTGCAGGATGTCGTCCTGCGGCACCAGGCCGATGCGGTGCCGCAGGTCGGCATACTCGGCGTAGAGGTCGCGGTCCTGGTAGCGGACCGTGCCGGCCTGCGCCGGGCGGTTGCCGGTCAGCGCCCCCAGCAGCGTCGACTTGCCGGCACCGCTCGGGCCGACCACCGCGAGCAGGCTGCACTCGTCCAGCTCGAACGAGACCTCTGAGAGCAGGTTCCGCGTGCCGACCGTGACACCGAGCCCCTCGGCGCGCAGCGACACCCGGCCGGCGTCGACGTAGTCGTGCAGTGCGGTGCCGTCGAACACCATCTGGTGGTGCCCGAACGAGAGGAGGTCCCCGGCGTTCAGCACCGCCTGCTCGACCTGCCGCCCGTTGACGTACGTGCCGTTGCGCGTACCCAGGTCGATCACGCGGAATCCGGCGCCGTCCCGGACAAGGTCGGCGTGGTAGCGGGAGACCAGCAGGTCGTCGAGGACGATGTCGTTCTCCGGCGCCCGCCCGATCAGGATCCGATCCGCGGCCGGGTAGCTGGCCGAGGGGGTCCGGCCCAGCGCGAATCGTGCACCAGGTGGTGGCTCGGCCGCGGATACGGGCCCGCTCGGGCGTACCTCGGTGGACAGGCCCGGCTGCGCGGAATCGGTCACCGGCGGCGGAGCAGCGGGAGGCCCTTCCGGGCGGAAGGTGAGCACCGGACCGTCGACGGCGTTGCCGAGCCGCACCGCGCAGGCGACCCCTATCTCCAGCTCGTGCACCTGACGGCCGTCGAGGAACGTGCCGTTCCGGCTGGCGAGGTCACGCAGGTGCCACCGTCCGGCCCGGTAGGTGATTTCCAGGTGCTCGCGGGAGGCCCGCGAGTCGTCCAGGACGATCGGACAGAGGGGATCACGGCCGATCCGCAGCGGCCCGCCGGCCGCGGTGACCCGTCGCTCCCCGTCCTCACCGGGTACGCCGACCAGCAACGTGGCGCTCGCGCCGCCACCTCCCTCGGGGGCGGTCATCGGTTCGCTTTGGGTTTCGGCAGCCGCTTGGCCATCGACGTCGCCATTTTGATCAGGTCGCTCTGGTGACTGCCACCTTCGTAGTCGTTCTGGATCGCGACCTGGAAGAGCACCTGGCCCGAGCGGACGAAGATCATCGCGTAGACGCCGTTGGAGCCGCTGACGGTGATCCCGAACGACTCCTCACCCAACTTCGGCACCGTGAACGGCCGCCATCCGCACCGCTCGGCCGCCGTGCGGGTGGCATCGAGGAACGGGTCGGCCGCGTTGCCGTAGAAGCCGGCGACCGCTGAGCCGAGGTACGGGTACTGGCCGCTGGACACCCAGTAGCTGTTGCTGCTGTGCGCCCCGATCGCATCACCGCGAACGTTGCCGTCCGAGCAGAGCGCAAGCTTGGCCAGGCCATTGTGCAGCGCGTCGCTGGAGGAGCTCGTGTTGACCAGGTCCCGGTCTCCGAGCTTCATCGCGGACACGACGTCGGCCACCGACAGCAACACCGGCTCCAGTGCGGTCACCGCCGGCGGCGGGGAGGCACGGTCGACGCTGGGGGTCGGACTCGCACCGAGGCCGCCGGGCAGGCTGCCTTGGCTGAGGCTCCACACCGACGGTACGCAGCAGGCGGCCAAGAGGACCGTTGCCACGATTCCGATGATCATCGGGGCTTTGGACTTCTTCCGAGGCTGGCCGGGCGCCCCGGGAAAGCCGGACGGCCCCGGGCCAGGCGGCAGCGGGTAGTCCGACGGCCCCGGAGCCGGCCGCGGGCCGGGCGGCAACGGGTAGTCCGACGGCCCCGGAGCCGGCCGCGGGCCGGGCGGCAACGGGTAGCCCGGCGGCCCCGGAGCCGGCCGTGGGCCGGGCGGCAACGGGTAGCCCGGCGACGCAGGGTTTCCCGACGACGGGAAGCCGGGCGGCCCCGAGGTGGGCGGCAACGGAGAGCCCGGCGACCCGGAGGTGGGCGGCAACGGGTAGCTCGACGGCCCAGAGGTCGGCGGCAACGGAGAGTTCGACGGCCCAGGGGTGGGCGGCAACGACGGCTGCGGTGCCCCGCCGATCGCGGTCTCCGGCGGTGCGGCGTGCAGCGCGTTGACCCAGGCCGCCGCGGCGGCCGGCCGGCGCTCGGCGGTCACCGCGACCATCGACAGGATCCCGCGGATCACCCGGTCCTGCCCTGGACCGAGTGCCGCGGTGAGCCGCTGGGTCATGCCGTCGATGTCGCCGGGCACCGGCATCTCGCTGGTCACCGCGTAGTAGACGGTCGCGCCGAGGGCGTAGCGGTCCGTGGCCGGGGTGTACTCCCCCCGGGCCAGGGACTCCGGTGCCATGAACGGTGCCGTGCCGTACAACCGGGCGGTGCCGCTGGTGCTATGCAGCCGGACCAGGCCGAAGTCGACCAGATAGGCCCGCCCGCTGCCGGAGACCAGGATGTTGGCCGGTTTGATGTCCCGATGCAGGACCGGTATGCCGTCGGTGTCCTGGCCGCTGTGCAGGTAGTCGACGGCCTCGGCGATCGGCCCAAGCGGCTTGAGGATGTCCAACCCGCGTACCCCGCCGCTTTCCAGCATTTCCTGGAGGCTGCGGCCTTCGATCCACTTCATCACGAAGTACAGCCGTGGTGCGGTGTCCGTGGTGGACTCTCCGGCCGGATGCGGCGATGGGCCGACGAAGACCTCTTTGACCTTCACCAGCGCCGGGTGTTCGAGTTGGGTCGCCAGCGCCGCCTGCAGCCGAAGGCCCTCCAGGCCGCGGTCGGTCTGGTCCTCCGCCGGCACCCGGAGGATCTTCACCGCGTACGAGAACGCCACGTCTCCGTGGTGCTCGCGAGCTCGCCAGACCTCCCCCTCGCCACCAGCGGCACGCCGCTCGATCAGCTCATACCGGTCCGGCGCGTCCGGCGGTCCCACGTAGCTGTGCTGCGCAACCGACACGACGGTCATCGTGCCAAACGGTACTGACGAATCAAAATTCGTGCTCTTATCGCAACCCTCACCCTTACGCCGCCGAGAAAGCCCATCGCGGCACCCAGCACAGCCGGCGGAGCCGACCGCAAACCGAGATGCCGACGGTACTTGCGCGCGTCTCGTTCGCCCGTCGAGCCGGGGCAGATGGTGGCTCGCCGCGAGTCTCGCTTCGGCTGACCGCCGGAAGCGCTGCGCCGCACGCTATCGGGTACCGCGTACAGGGCGGTTCCGACCATGGCGTCCAGCGCGGCGGGCAGGTCGCCGCGATCGAGCGCGGCGCGCACCTCGACCGGTGTCGACGGCGGCGGGTTACGGAAGATGTGACGCTCATGGAGCATGTCACATCCTTACTCACCCGCGAGGCGGCAAGTGGCCTGAGTCGTCGCTCTGTCGCCGGTCCAGGCGGATGCCGGCACGACCCCGATCCGCCCGTGCGTGTGCGGCATGATGGGTGCCTCATGGACATCGTCGATCCGTATGTGACCGTCACGGAACCGACATTCGTGGCACGGTTCCTCCTCGATCTCGGCTCGGACACCGAGGAGTCGGTAGCCAACGTGGATGTCTTCGTCGATCTTCCTGACGGCTCCAGTTGGGTGCTGACGATCTTCACCGTCGATGAGGTCCGCCGCCTGCTTGAGGAATGGAAAAAGACCGGTGAAGCCGCGAACGGCAGTTACTTCTGGGCCGTTGATCAGCTGATCGTGCCAGAACCGGGAGTGTCGGCCATGACCACAGCTATCCGAGAACTCGTTCGCAGCGGGGAGATAGAAAGCGTCGGCGTGCGATGCGAGAATCCAGACTGAAGCCGCCGGTGCGCCCCGCGAGAGTCCCACGGGCGCCGCACGGGTGGCGGAAATTGAGGATGTCCAGGTCGAGCAGTAGAGGCAGGCAGGCACGCCACCCCATCAACTGCTCCGACCGCGGCAACCGCGCTATTCAGCAGGGCCCCGCCGCACGTCATCCCAGCGTCCCTGGAAGGTGTCGCACCACCCGGGTGCTGCCCTTGCAGTCGGCTGGACAGTTCTCGTGGTGGTTCACGGACTGCTGGGCGCCGGCGAGGAGATACGACAGCCCTACCAGGTTGTCGTCCTTGAGCAGCAGTGCCTCGGCCTCGATTTCCTCGAAGCGCCGCTGCTCGGTCAACAGCCAGCCGAGCTGCCGGTAGGAAGGGTTGTGGCCCGGCTCGGCCAGCTTGTCCCGGACGAGCTGAGTCGCCTCCTCCAGGCGGCCCTGTGCCGCCAGCAGCCGCACGCGAACGTGCTCCTCGCCAGCGTCAACGGCGGCCTGGTAGGCGGCTACCGCCTCGTCGGCGCGGCCCAGCTTCTCCAACAGCGCACCCAGCGGCCATCGAGAAACACCCTTTCCGCCGATCGCTGACCGATAGGCGCGGACCGCCTCGTCCAGCTGGCCCGCCCGGGCATACACCTTGGCCAGCCGGACGCCCGCCGCCGCGTCACCAGCCGCGATCGCCATCTGGTACTCGCCGATGGCCTCGTCCATCCGGCCGGCCTTGGCGAGCAACGCGGCGAGACGGACCCGGGCTTCTGGCTCACCCGCCTCCACCGCCGCCCGCCACCCGGCGATTGCCTCGTCGGTCCGGCCCGCATCCGCCAGCATGTTCGCGAGGCCGCCGTACGCCCGAGGCAGACCGGCCTCGATGGCCGCCCGCCAATGCGCCTCCGCCTCCTCGACGCGGCCGTCCTCCATCAGCAGGTCGGTCAGGCGTTCCACATCCAGCCAGTCCCCGCCGCCGGCCCGGGCTTCGAGAATCGTGATCGCCTCGTCCACCCGCCCCTGCTCGACCAGCCACTCGGGGCGATCGTCCGGATCAATCGGCTCATCGAGCATGCCGGCACGATACGAATGTGGTGCTCTGCGAATCAGTCGATTTCCTCGGCGTCGCTCAGGTCTTCCAGCCGTACCGGCCGGTGCTGAGCAAATACCACAGCCAGGCCGTAGGGGTCACAGACGGCAAAGCGTCCCTCCTGGAAGTGCAGCATCCATTCGCCGTCGGCGTAGAAGTTGAGCTGGGGATTGTCCAGCGGAAGCTCCTCGGCAGGGACTTTTCGGTAGGGATCAAGCTCGTCCTCGGCCAAGCCGAACCAGGCCGGATCGGTCAGCATCGTGGCGCGCACGAAGCGAAGCCCGGTCACCAGGTAGTGATCGATGTCGTCGATCACGTGGGCGATCATTGGCAGATCGACGTGGTCGAGGTCTTCGACGCCGTTGAGCAGGATGTTGACCGCGATCGGCAGGCGGTAGGCCGAGCTCGTGACCGGCTGCTGGAGTCTCCATGTGGACAGATCGCCGGGCCCGCGTTCGAGAGCCAGTAGGCCGATGCCAGGACGAGACACGGTCGTGGTCATGTCGACATCCTCCACCCGCCTATCAACGCCTGACCAGACTGGGCATGCGCGGCCTGGGCGGCGGCAATCCCGACCGTGTCGATCAGCCGGCGCCGTTATCGGCTGGCGGGTCTCGATCAGCGCACGGTAGCTTGCCGCCCGTGACCGACTGGATCCAGATTTTCGACGACGACTGCCGCGTCCCACCAGGGCGTGAGCTGAACGAACTGACCGCGGAACTGGCGCAGTGCCTACGCGATCCGGACCCGGGCATCCGCGACGGTCATCCGTACGTCGTGCTGCGCACCTGGATCGAACGCGACGTCATCGCCGGTGATCGCCGTGTGCAACTCGGCGACGAGATGGCCGACCGGTTCACCGACCCGCACACCGAGGCCCGTACCTTCGCGCCCCTGGTCCTGGACATGATCGTCAGTCGGGGAGACTTCCGTCCGCGCTGGCTCGACGCCTTCAGTCGTTGGTATCCGGCAGAGACGGACCTGCGGGGTTACCACCCGCGGCTGGGCTGGCTGCACGCGGTGGCGCACGGTGCCGACCTGCTCGGCACCTTCGGCCGCCACCGTGACGTCGATCCCGCCGCCATGCTCGACCTGGCGGGCGCCCGGCTGCTCGCCCGCACCGACCACCTCTGGGCCGAGCGTGAGGACGACCGCCTCGCCCGCGCCGTCGCTTTGACTCTGACCCGCCCGGAGCTCACCGCCGCGGCGTCGACGACCTGGCTCGACCCGATCACCGCCGACTTCCGTGCCGTGTCCGCCTCGACCACACCCACGTACGTTTCCAACATGCTGCGCACACTGCGGGCACTCTACGTACTCGTCGATTGCGGGATACGGGTCCGACCAGACAGCCCCCGGCAGCAGATCACCCACCGCCACGAGGTCAAGCAGCGGCTGGTCGACGTTCTGGAAAACGACGCCAAGGCCATCGGCTGAACGCGTAGCGGACCAGTCGCACGTGATGAGCTGCGGGCTGCGAGCTGCGGGCTGCGAGCTGGGGGCTGGGGGCTGGGGGCTGGGGGGTCATGGTCCTCGGCACCAGTCATCAGGTGCCACTCGCCGTCACCCATGCGCCAGCCGATGCTGAACCGCTCGATCTGCGGGTACGCCCGCCACGGCGGCAGGACCCGCCCATGAGCATCAAGCTGTTCCCGCACGGCGGCGTCGAGAAGTTCACGCGTCCGGTCGTCCACCGTTGACGCTCCTCAGCCCAGGTTGATGACGGGCCGGGTCAGAATCTCGTGGGAGTACCGGTCGTCGGAGGCGAGCCACTGGCCGAAATCCTTGTCGCGGTAGGCGGTCGCGAGGGTGAGCCAGCCCAGGAAGAATCCGCTGCCGCCACAGGTGGTGCCGCCGCCATCGCCGCCGCACACGATGGTTCGCTCGGTGGTCGCCTCGTGTTTGTAGGGATCCTGCCCGATCGCCAACCCCCACAGGTTCGCCTCGCGGTGCGCGCCAGTCTTGCAGTCGAACGGGTAGCCGTCGTTGGGGCAGTCGTCGCCCCAGCGGAACAGGGTCGTCGCACCGGCTCCACACGCCCACTCCCACTCATCCGCAGTGGTCGTCCGCAAGCCGATGCTCGCGAGCCCGGCCACAGCCTCGTCGTAGGAGACCTCCCGGGTCGCCCGGGCCCGCGCCACCTGCCCGGTCTGGTCGAACTCGACCGTCAGCCCACCACCAGATCGGAACACCTTCACCACGCCGCGCCGATCCCCGGTCGACGCGACGAGTTCGAGTACCCGAGGGTCGTCCGGCGCCAGCGGAATCTCGCAGGGGTCGAACGCTTCCACCGCGACCAGCATCGCCGGCATCTCGGCGCCGCGTACCGGCGAGGTCATCGCGTCGACGTACTCGGCCAGCGGTGGAAGACCGTACTCGCCGGCGCTGTCGGCGTAGCTGGCCGCCTGCTCCGGAAAGGGCTGGAATCGGGCCGCGTCGTAGCCGAGAGTGGGCCGGCCGCCGGGTACGAGCGCGAATCGCATGCCGTTACGGTCGAACAGCGCCATCCGGTGCGACCGCCCCGCGTACGCCGTGTCTTTCAGGCCCACCACAGTCAGGTCGTGTCGGTCGGCGATGTCCTGGGCGATCCGGCGGGCAGCGCCGTCAGACAGGTCGTTCCACTGCGCGAAACTGAGGTCGGCGTACGGCACCGCGCAAGGATAGAGCCGAAGGCGCCGATTCAGGCAACGTGCGTGAGGTAGCCGGCGACGGCCTCGTCGAGCACCTCCCGGCCGGGCCGTGCCCACACCTCCTCGGCGAAGACCTCCACCTCCACCGGTCCGTCGTAGCCGGCCGCGTCCACGGCTTCCCGGAAGCGGCGCAGCTCGACGCAGCCCGTGCCGGGCAGCCCCCGGCCGAGCAGCACCCCCGCCGGCAGCGGCGTCAGCCAGTCGGCGATCTGGAAGCAGGCGATACGTCCCTCCCGGCCGGCCCGCGCGATCTGCGCCCACACCTGGTCGTCCCACCAGAGGTGGTACGTGTCGACGACGACGCCCACCGTCTCCGCCGGATACGGCGCGACGAGGTCCAGGGCCTGACCGAGGCTGGCAACGACGCACCGGTCGGAGCAGAACATCGGGTGCAGCGGCTCCACGGCGAGCCGGACCCCTGCCGCCCGGGCGTACGGCACCAACTCGCCGATCGCGTCCCGCACGTGCGCCCGGGCACCGTCGATGTCCCGGCTGCCGTCGGGCAGGCCGCCGGAGACCAGCACCAGCACCGGCGCGCTTATTGCCGCCGCCTCGTCGATGGCACGCCGGTTCTCGTCGAGCCAGCCGGGAGCGCTGAAGAACCCGCCGCGGCACAGCGATGTGACGGTCACGCCCGCGTCCCGCACCAGCGCCGCGGCCGGCTCGACCCCGTACGCGGCCAGATCCTCCCGCCACAGCCCCACCCCGGACACCCCGGCGTCGACGCAGCCGGCGACGAGCTCCGGCAGCGGCCACCGCTTCGTCGTCGCCGAGTTGAGTGCGAACCGCTTCACTGCGCCACCCCCGCCGTGGTCATGAACGCCCGCGCGCGGTGCGCGGCCAGCTCGGCGTCGGGCAGCAGCCCGGCCGCGTCGGCCAGCCGCAGCAGCCGGCCCAGGTGCACCGGTGACCGCCCCGACTGGAGACCACCGACCATCGTGAAGTGGTCCTGGTGACCGGCGAGCCAGGCCAGGAACACGATGCCGGTCTTGTAGTAGAAGGTCGGGGCGCCGAACAGGTGCCGGGCGAGCGGCAGCGTCGACGCCAGGATCCGGTCGTACGTCGCCAGGTCGCCGCCGTCCAGTGCGCGCAGCGCGGCGGCGGCCGGCGGCGCGATCGCGGCGAGGACGCCGAGCAGGGCGTCGGAGTGGCCCTCGCCGTCGCCCCGGATCAGGGCCGGGTAGTTGAAGTCGTCGCCGGTGTAGAGCCGTACCCCCGCGGGCAGGCGCCGGCGCAGCGCGACCTCGAAGTCCTCGTCGAGCAGCGACAGCTTGACGCCGTCGACCCTGCCGGTGTGCGCACCGATCAGCGCGACCACGGTGTCCGCGGCCCGCGCGGGATCGACGTCGCCCCAGTAGCCGGCGAGGGCCGGGTCGAACGCCGGGCCGAGCCAGTGCAGCACCACCGGGCCGTCGGCGTCGGCCAGCAGCCGGCCGTAGACGTCGAGGTAGTCGTCGGCGGACCGGGCCGCGGCGGCCAGGTGGCGGCTGCACATGAGGACCGGCCGGGCGCCGGCGTCCTGCACGTCGGCGAGCTGCTCGGCGTACGCCTTGCGGATCTCGTCGAGCGTGGCCGGGCCGGCCGGCAGCTGGTCGGTGGCGACGCCCGCGCAGATCGCGCCGCCCTCGGCCCGGGCGGCCGCCGCCGAGCGCCGCACCAACTCGCGCGCCGCCGGGTAGTCCATGCCCATGCCACGCTGGGCGGTGTCCATCGCCTCGGCGACGCCGAACCCGTACGACCACAGGTGCCGGCGGAACGCCAGGGTCGCGTCCCAGTCGACGGCGGCGGGCGTGCCCGGCACGTTCTCCGCGCGGGGGTCGGCGACGACGTGCGCGGCGGCGTACGCGACCCGGCTGGTGAAGCGGGCGCCGGGCGTGACGTGCTCGCGCCCGGCACCGGAGAGGGTGAGCGGCCCGTCGGGCAGGTTGACGGTCCGGGTCACGGCCGCAGCTCCGTGACCTCGACGCGCCGGCCCTCCCGCGCCGACTGCAGGCCCAGCTCGGCCAGCTGCACACCCCGCGCGCCGGCCCACAGGTCCCAGGTGTACGGGGCGTCCTCGGCGACGTGCCGCAGGAACATCTCCCACTGTGCCTTGAATCCGTTGTCGAACGCCTCGTTGTCCGGCACCTCCTGCCACTGCGCGCGGAAGTCGTCGGTGGACGGCAGGTCCGGGTTCCAGACCGGCTTCGGGGTGGCGGCCCGGTGCTGGACGCGGCAGCGACGCAGGCCGGCGACCGCGCTGCCCTCGGTGCCGTCGACCTGGAACTCGACCAGCTCGTCCCGGTTCACCCGGACGGCCCAGGAGGAGTTGACCTGCGCGACGATGCCGCCGTCCAGCTCGAAGATCGCGTACGCGGCGTCGTCGGCGGTCGCGTCGTAGGGCTGACCGTCCTCGGCCCACCGGCGCGGGATGTGGGTGGTGACGTGCGCGGTGACCGCCCGGACCGGCGCGAGGATCTGCTCCAGGACGTAGTGCCAGTGCGGGAACATGTCGACGACGATGCCGCCACCGTCGGCGGCCCGGTAGTTCCAGCTCGGCCGCTGGGCCTCCTGCCAGTCGCCCTCGAAGACCCAGTAGCCGAACTCGCCGCGCACCGACAGGATCCGGCCGAAGAACCCGCCCTTCACGAGTCGGTCGAGCTTGCGCAGGCCGGGCAGGAAGAGCTTGTCCTGCACGACGCCGTGCCGTACGCCGGCCGCGTCGGCGACGCGCGCCAGCTCGACCGCGCCGTGCAGGGTGGTGGCGACGGGCTTCTCCGTGTAGATGTGCTTGCCCGCCGCGACGGCGAGCCCGATCGCCTTCTCCCGTTCGCTGGTGACCTGGGCGTCGAAATAGATCGAGACGTCCGGTCGCGCCAGCGCGGCGTCCAGGTCGGTCGTCCAGTCGGTCAACCCGTGCCGGGCCGCGACGTCGCGTAGTTTGGCCTCGTTCCGCCCGACCAGGACGGGTTCCGGCCAGAGCCGGCTCCCGTCACGCAGCGGTACGCCGCCCTGCTCGCGGATGGCCAGCAGCGACCGGACCAGGTGCTGCCGGTAGCCCATCCGCCCGGTCACGCCGTTCATCACGATGCCGATCGGGACACGTGCCGTCATCGTCCCACTCTCCTCAGGGGTCATCTCCGCACCCGGGCCGGCCGGGTGCCGCACACTGCCCGTCTCCGGCGGGGACGACGGCCCTGCCGTCGTCCCCGCCGGAGGGGTTCAGGCCGGGGTTCCGGTCACCGTCAGGTGACGCAGCCGGCCGATGTTGTCGAACGAGCCGAAGCCGACCCGTCCGGAGCCGAACGTGGTGTCCTTCGCGGTCATCAGCGGGTCCTTCTTCCCGTCCACGTAGACCGCGATCTCGCCGGTGGCCGGCAGGTGCACGACGCGCACCTTGTGCCAGTCGGCGTCGACGATCGCCGGGTTCGCGCCGCGTGACCGGCCGTTCCACTGGTGGTCGATGCGCTGCCGGTCGGCGTTGTTGACCTTGAAGATGCCGTTGTGCGGCAGGATCGTGTTGTCGGTCGACAGGTGGGCGTAGTAGAACTCGGTGTCCGAGCGCCAGCCGAAGACGATGATCACGTCCCGGTTGCTCACCTCGACCGGCGTGTCGAGCCGGACGTCGGCCTGGATCTCCACGGACGACCACTGCGGCCCGTCGGTCACCACCGCGTACTCGAAGGGGCGGCGCGGGCCGGGCCGGCTCACGCCCGCCTCGGCGAGGATCACCTCGTCACGGTCGAACTGCCACTTCGACGGGGTCACCGGCGCCCAGCCGTCCGGGCCCGAGGGCTTGTGCAGCTTGGTGCCGCCGACGTCGCCGCCCGCGAACTCCCGGGTTCCGGTCACCTTCCAGATCTTCCCGTTGGCCTTGGCGAGGAGGTAGAGCCCGCCGGCGGCGTCGGTACCGAAACGCAGGTCTACCCGCTCCGGGTTGCCCGGGGCGCCGGGGCCGGAGAGGTCCTGCATGCGCACCGGCTCACCGGCGGCGGTGAAGAGCGCGAGGCGGTGGATCGTGGCCATCTCGTGGCCCTGCCGCATCTCGTGCGCCTCGGTGTAGAGGACCTGCCCGTCGACCAGATCGCCGAAGACGTACTTGCCCTTCAGCGCGGGCAGCTCGTTGCCGCGGTAGACGAACCCGCCGGCCACCGCGACACCGACGTCGGAGGTGCAGTTCCAGCCGGGCGCCGGGTTGTGGTCGTACGCCGCGACCGGGTACGTGTAGCCGAAGTCGGCGTCGTCCGGCGGCAGCGGCAGGAGCTTGTCGCAGGCGCGCCCCGCCTTGTTGAAGACGAACGCGCCCTCGCGCTCGCTCCAGCCGAAGTTGTCACCGGCGCGCACCTCGTAGATCGCCTCGATGGCGTGCTCGCCGATGTGACCGAGGAACATCCGGCCGGTGGCCGGGTCCCAGCTGAACCGGTGCGGGTCGCGGAACCCGACCGCGTAGACCTCACCCAGGGCGTCGGCCCGGCCGACGAACGGGTTGTCCGCCGGGATGCCGTACTGCCCGTTGGCCGAGTCGGTGCCCTGCGGGTCGATGCGCAGCAGCTTGCCGTGCACCATGCCCAGGTTCTGCGGCTCGGTGTTGCGTACGCCGGTGCCGCCGTCGCCGACGGCCAGGTACAGCAGCCCGTAGTCGGGCTGGCCGGGCCGCGCCGTGGGGTTGAAGTTGATCTCCTGGATGCCGTGGACCTGGCCGGCGAAGCCGATCCGCAGCAGCTCGCGCCGGCTGCCGGAGAACGTGTCGGCGGCAGGGTCGGTCGCCGTCCACTCGGTGATCACGCCGTGGAAGATGCTGTTGGCCTGGGCGTGGTCCGGCGCCTTGGTGGCCAGCGACGCCTGTTCGGTGTGGATGGTGTAGAAGCGGCCGTTGGTGCCGAACTCGGGGTGGAACGCGACGTAGCCGAAGCCCTGGCCGAGCCCGCGGCCGGAGAAGAACTGCGGCGCGAACGTGTCGGCGACGTCCAGGTAGACGTGCGGCACGCCGTCCCTGACCAGGTAGAGGTGGCCGTTGAGGTCCGGCACGGCACGCCGGCCGGAGCCGTCGGGCAGCTCCATGATGGTGTTGATGCGGGCGGTACGCATCAGCCGCTGGTCGGTCGGTGCCGGAACGGGGAACGACTGCGGGAAGCTGGCGTACTCGGTCAGGACCAGTCCGAGCCGGGACTGGCTGGGCATCTCGACGA
Organism: Micromonospora sp. NPDC047730; assembly: GCF_043204765.1. Lineage (NCBI taxonomy): Bacteria > Bacillati > Actinomycetota > Actinomycetes > Micromonosporales > Micromonosporaceae > Micromonospora > Micromonospora sp. NPDC047730. The sequence goes on from NZ_JBIDCU010000006.1 coordinate 63,138, forward strand.
CCGGGTCGTAGACGGGGTCGGCGGCCCGGACGGGGCCGACTACCAGGGTGGACAGGACGAGGGTGGCGGCGGTCAGCCCGGCCGTCAGCGCGGATCTGCGGGTCTTGCGGACACTGCGCACGCGGGTCTCCTTCCCGGTGAGGCGGTGCGGAGGGTGGTCAGCGGGCCATGTAGCGGTACTGCTTCTCGACGTCGGACGCCGAGACGACGGTGTCGAGGAACATCAGGGCGTCCATGCGGCAGTCGCACGGGTTGCGCTCCAGCGTGTCCTGCGGGAAGCTCCCGCCGATCTTGATGCCGCGCGGGTCCGAGGCGGTGGTGACGTGCGGGCCGGGGCCGGACACGAGCCACGGGTCGTCGGTGCGGGTGTAGAAGCCGTCCACCGGCTGGCCGTTGCGGTAGAGCGCCAGCGCGCCGGTGTTGAAGTCGAAGGTGGCCGCGAGGTGGACCCACTCCCCCTTCGGCAGCAGCGTCCGCCAGTCCTCCCCCGCCGCGAAGGTCTGCGAGTTGCCCCCGTCGAGGCGCCGGCCGAGCGCGACCAGCCGCAGTTCGCCGTTGACGTCGATGAGCTCCAGCAGCGCCCGGACGCCGTGGCCGTCCGAGTCGCCGGTCAGCACACCGGCCAGCCCGATCGCGTTGAACCGGTCGGCCGGGTTGGCGGTGGTGGAGTTGGGCGCCGGGGCCTCCATCTCCATCTTGAACCAGCCCATCACGGTGGTGCCCTGGGTGCCGGCGAAGGGGCGCAGGGTGCGTACGCCGCTGGCCGACCAGATGCCCGCCTTCCAGTCGTCGTTGCCGGCCTGGGCGGGGTTCACCTGCCGGGTCTGCAACGCGTTGCCGCTGCCCGGGTAGGCGTGCTCGGCCACGCGCATGTCGGCGCCGCCGTTGACGAGTTCGATCTCGGTGCCGGAGCGGCCCAGGTCCCGCTCGAGCGCCGCGTCACCCTCCGCCGGGTGGTCGAAGTCGTAGAAGGCGACCAGGCTCGATCGCAGGTGGGGATGGACGTCGCGCGGGTTGCTCCGGTCCGCCTGGGCCGGTGGCACCCCGGCGCCCGCCAGCACGCCGGTCGCCAGTACGGCGGCGGTGGCGACGGCGAGCTGTCTCGTTCTGGTCATCGCGATACGCCTCGTTTCAGCTCTGGCGGAGCACGCGACCGCTTCCGGAAGCGCTTCCGTGCTCACGCTCCAACTCTGTGTGCCGCTGTCACATCGGGGTCTGTCACCGCTTCGGCGGTGCCGTCGGCTCGGCGGGCCGTCCGCCGAGGTACAGCTCGCCGAGCTGCGGGTCGGCCAACAGTTGCGGCGCCGGCCCGGAGATGTGCACGCGCCCGAGGTCGAGCACGCAGCCGAGGTCGGCCGTCTCCAGCGCCCGCCGGGCGTTCTGCTCCACGAGCAGCACCGCCGTACCGGCGTCGCGCATTCGCACGACCTGTTCGAACACGGTGGTCGTCGCCTTCGGGTCCAGACCCATGGACGGCTCGTCGAGGAGCACGACCTTGGGGTTGACCATGAGCGACCGGGCGAACTCCACCTGCTTCTGCTGCCCGCCGGAGAGCAGCCCGGCCAGCGAGTTCCAGCGCTGCGCGACGACCGGGAAGACCTCCTTGACGAAGGCCGTCCGTTCGGCGATCAACGCCTTGTCCTTCAACGTGTAGCCGCCCAGCAGGACGTTCTCCGCCACGGTCATTTCGCGAAAGACGCTGTGCCCCTGCAGGACGTGCGCGACGCCGGAGGCGAGCATCCGCTGCGGCCCCTGGCCGGTCACGTCCACGCCGCCGACGAGGATCCTCCCGGAACGGGGCCTGAGCAGCCCGCTGGCGACCTTCAGGACGGTGGACTTCCCGGCGCCGTTGGGGCCGACCAGGCAGACGATCTGGCCCGCGGGCACCGAGACGGTCAGGCCACGCAGCACCGGCGCGGCGCGCCCGTAGCCGGCCTGGATGTCGACGAGTTCGATTTCAGACGCCAAGGTAGGCCCCCAGGACGCGTTCGTCGGAGCGGATGAGCGACGGCGGACCTTCGGCGATCGGGCGGCCGCGGTCGAACACCACGATGTGGTCGCTGACGCTCATCACGAGGTCCATGTTGTGCTCGACGATCACGAACGTGCGCCCCTCGGCGTTGAGTTCGCGGACCAGGGTGCCGATCCGGTCCAGCAGCGCCGGGTTGACGCCGCCGGCCGGCTCGTCGAGCAGGACGGTTTCCGGGTCGCTCATCAGCACACCGGCGAGTTCCAGCAGCTTCTGCTGGCCCCAGGACATGTTGCGCGCCTCCACGTCGGCCAGGTGCTCGATGCCGAGGCGGGTGAGCCAGCCCCGGGCACGTTCGACCTCCGCGTGGCCGCGGGCGCCACGCAGCAGGCCGGCCAGGCCGGCCGGGCGTACGGCCGCGAGGACGTTGTCCAGCGCCGTCATCCGGGGAAAGACGCGGCACAGCTGGAACGTACGGCCGACGCCGGCGTGGACGATGCGGTGCGGGGCCGCGCCGGTGATGTGCCGCCCGCGGTAGGTGACCTGCCCGCCGTCCGGCCTGATCATCCCGGTGACGCAATTGAAGAAGGTCGTCTTGCCCGACCCGTTCGGCCCGATCAGCGCGTTGACCTTGCCGTGCTGGAACTCGACGGTCGCGCCGTCGAGCGCCACCACGCCACCGAACGCCTTGGTGAGCCCGGCGGTGGCCAACCCTCGTACCTCGCTCATGCCGGCACTCCGCTTCGCTCCGTGCCGCCATGAGGCACCACCGCCCTGAGCCAAACGATTCGCTCACTTCGCTCGCTCATGCCCGCTCCTCCGTCGACTGGGCCCGCGTGCCGGCGGTGCCGGCGGCGGCGTCCACCGGTTCCCGGGCGGCCGGCGCGCCGGCGGCCGTGGCACGCTGCTGGCGCAGCTGCGCGGCCGTGATCTCGCGGATCGAGTTCTGCGCCGGCCGCATCCGGCCGAGCAGGGAACCGATCGCGGGCAGCACGCCGTCGGGCATGAAGAGCACGACCAGCGCGAGCAGCAGGCCCGTCGCGACCAGGTGCAGCTGGGTGTCGCCGAACTCCACCTTGAAGTACTCCAGCCCGATGCCGACCACCAGCGCGCCGATCAGCGGGCCGAACAGGTTCCGGACCCCGCCGAGCAGCGCCATCAGCACCAGGTACGAGCCGGTGAGGATGGAGAACTGGAACACCGGGTCGAGGTCGCCGAACCAGAGCGCGTAGAGCCCGCCGCCCAGGGCGGTGAACCCCGCCGAGACCACGAACACCACCAGCTTGTACGCGAAGGTCGGGGTGCCCAGCGCCTCCGCCTTGTCCTCGTCCTCCCGGATGGCCTTCAGCCCGAGGCCGAACCGGGAGCGGTCGACGACCCACCAGGCCAGCAGGGCCAGCGCGAGCAGGCCGGTGAACAGGTAGTAGAACACCCGGTGGTGCTCCGGACGGAGCAGGTCCGGGAACGGGCGCGGCACCACCAGGCCGCGTGACCCGCCGGTGAGCGACGCCCAACTCTGGAAGACCAGCAGCAGGATCAGCACCAGCGCGATCGAGACGATGACGAACGACGCGCCGCGGACCCGCAGCGCGGCGAAGCCGATCGGTACGGCGAGGGCGGCCACCAGCAGGGCCGCCACCGCGAGGGCCACGAAACTCGGCAGGCCGGCCTTCGTGACCAGCAGGGCGGTCCCGTAGCCGCCGAGCCCGGCGAGGGCGCCGTGGCCGAGGGAGATGTACCCGGTGAACCCGCCGACGAAGTTCCACGACGTCGAGAGCACCGCGTAGTTGAGCACCACGACGCCCGCCGAGAGGACGTACGGGTTGGGTGCCAGGGACGGGAAGGCCAGCACCGCCGCGGCGAACAGCACGATCGCCGCCACCTGGAGGACCCGGTCGAGGCTGCGCCGCGCGGTCACCGCCCCGGCCGGCGGGACGGCCACCGTCGTCGGGTCAGAAGCGCTGGGCAAGGCGACCTCCGAAGAAACCTTGTGGCCGGAACGCCAGCGTCGCGAACAGGGCCAGGTAGAAGATGGTCTGCGCCCAGGTCGTGCCGAGCGGGATCTGCAGCAGGCTCTGCAGCATGCCGAGCACCATCGCGGCCATCGCGGCACCGGGTACGCTGCCCAGCCCGCCCACCACGATGATGGCCATCAGCGGGCCGATCCAGTGCCAGTGCAGCGACGGGTAGATGGTGGTGTCGAGGGCCAGGGCCGTGCCGCCGACGGCCGCGGTGGCGAGGCCGAGGCCGAAGCCGTACCCGGCCACCCGCTCGGTCTCGATGCCCACCAGGCGCGCCGCGTCGCGGTGCTGGATGGTCGCCCGCAGGGCCCAGCCGAAGGTGGTCTTCTTCATCAGCAGGTAGAGGGTGGCCAGGGCGACGGCGGCGAGGCCGAACGCGATCAGCTTGACCACCGCGACCCGGGCACCGAGGATCCCGAAGCTCGCCGAGCCGTAGCCGAGCTGGACCCGCCGCTGGGTGCCGTCGAACGCGTAGCCGAGCAGGCCCTCGATGGCGACCGCGATCGCGAAGGTCAGCAGCACCGACATCATGGTCAGCGTGGCCGGGCGCAGCCGGGCCAGGAGCAGCCGCTGCAGCAGGACGCCGCAGGCGAAGAAGAGCGGCACGGTGGCGATCATCGACAGCAGCGGATCGACGCCCAGCCGGGTGTGGAACCACCAGGCGAGGTACGCGGCGAGGATGAGGAACGCCGAGTGGGCGATCATCACGACCCGCATGATTCCGAAGTAGAGGGTGAGTCCCGCTGCCAGGAGGGCGTAGAGCCCTCCCAGCAGCAGACCCAGGATGACGCTCTGGAAGAGCAGGGCACCGGAGGGCATGTCGTCCTACCAGGCCGGCTTCGGGTAGACGAGGTCGGTCTCCTTGGCGTCGGCCGGCAGCACGATCTGGATCTTGCCGCCCACCCACTGCTGGATCATGTGGGCGCCCTTGGGCTTGCCCGTCTCGTCCCAGGACAGCGGGCCGACCACCGTCTCCACGGTGTTGCCGCGGATCCAGTCGACCAGCTTCTTCTGGCACTCACCCTGCCCGGCGCAGCCCACCGCGGCGATCGCCGCCGCGACGACCTGCCCGGTCGTGTACGCGTTGGCCTCGTCCTCCTCCGGCGGCGAGCCGAACTGCGCGGTGTACTTCTCGACGAACTCCTTGTTGCTCGGGTACGGCGCGTCCTGCGTGTACCCGGTCGGCGAGAGGATCCCCTCGGTCTTGTTGCCGATCGCCGCGGCGAACTCGGGGTTCGTCGGGGCGGTGGAGAAGGCGGCCAGCTTCGGCTGGTACCTGAGCTGCTGGAGGGCGACGATCAGGTTCACGCCGTCCTGGTACTGGGAGCCGCCCACCACGAGGTCGGCCTTCGACGACGCGATCTTCGCGGCGATGCTGCCGAAGTCGGTGGTGTTCGGCGGGTAGACCTCGTCGACGACGGTGCGGACGCCGCCCGCTTCGAGCTTCTCCTTCAGCCCGTACGCCGTGCCCTGCGCGAACGGGTCGTCCATGGCCGCGTACGCCGCGGTCTTCGGCCGCTGGTCGGGCGGCAGTGCCAGGATGTACTCGGCCAGGTGGTTGTAGTGGTCGTTCGCCACCGCCGGGGCGGCATAGAACAGGTTCTTGAAGCCCTGCTCGAAGACCTCCTTCGCCGCGCCCGCCGGCTCGACGAAGAGCATGCCGTACTCCTCGGCGACCCGGGCCGCGGGCACGACGAGACGGGTCGAGAACGGGCCCACCACGAGGTCCACGTTGTCCTTGCCGATCAACTGCTCGTAGTCGGCGACCACCCGGTCCGCGTTGGACTGGTCGTCGAGGATCTTCAGCTCGACCTTGCGGCCCAGGAGGCCGCCCTTGTCGTTGGTGATCTTGGCCCAGGCCTCGTAGCCGCGCTGGACACCCTTCCCCGGTTCGGAAAAGTCCCCGGTCAGGGGAAGGGAGATCCCCACGACGATCGGATCGTCGGCGTCGGAGGAGCCCCCGCCACCACCGCCACCACAGGCCGCGAGCGCGAGGGTGAGGCTCGCGCCGAGTGCTGTCATCCACTGGATTCGCTTCAAACGGGTTGTCATCCCGAGACGCTCCTTTGCCGGGACGGAAGCGCTTGCGAAAGCGCTTGCGTAGACTAGGCTGTGGTTTGCGTCACTGGCAATAGTCAGATGACATCGATGTTTCCAGGGAGTTGCCGATGCCCAGGCCTGGCCCGAGACTGCGGCTGATCGACGTCGCCGAGCGCGCGGGTGTCTCGCTGGCGACCGCGTCCCGCGCCCTCGCCGGCCGGGAGGGGGTCAGCGAGGAGGTCGCGGGGCGCGTCCGGCAGGTCGCCCAGGAGCTGGGATACGTCGCCAACCCGTACGCCCGCACCCTCGCCGGCGGCACGAGTTCGACGGTCGGGCTGGTCGTGCACCAGGTCGACGACCCCTACTTCTCCGAGATCGCCGGCGGGGTCATCCAGGTGGCCGCCGAGGAGGGGCTGCTGGTGCAGATCTGCCACTCCGGCCGGGACCCGGACGCGGAGCTACGGCAGCTGCGCCATCTCATCGCGCAGCGGGTCGGGATCATCCTGGTCGCCGGATCGGGCTACGACGACGCCCGGATCGAGGCCGAGGCCCGCGCGGAGCTCGCGGAGTTCCAGAGCCAGGGCGGCCGGGTCGCCGTCATCGGCCGGCACGCCCTCGGCGTCGACGCGGTCCTGCCCGACAACGAGGCCGGCGGCCGCGCCCTCGCCGAGCACCTGCTGGACCTCGGGCACCGCCACATCGCCGTCGCAGCCGGCACGGCCGGGCTCACCACCGTCGCCGACCGGCTCTCCGGCGTGGCGGCCGCCCTGCGGCAGCGCGGCCTCTCCCTCGACGACCTTCCCGTCGTGCACTCCGACTTCACCCGCGACGGCGGCCGGGTCGCCGCCGAACGGATCCTGCGCGACCACCCCCGGACCACCGCGATCATCGCGCTCAACGACGCGATGGCCATCGGCGTGCTGTCGACGCTGCGGGCGCACCGCATCCCCGTGCCCGAGCGGATGTCGGTCGTCGGGTTCGACGACGTCTCCGTCGCCGCCGACCTCGCCCCCAGCCTCACCACCATCCGGCTGCCCATGACCGACATGGGGCGGATGGCGCTGTCGCTCGCGCTCAAGCCCCGGTCGACCCGTCCCCGCCGCCGGTCCACCGGCCACCTCCTGGTGGTCCGCGACTCGACCGGGCCCGCCCCCACGGTGCTGCCCGCGAGCCGCGCCGACGGCCACCGCACCGGGGCCGGCGACCTGAGCGGAGCCGTCGGGCCCGTCGGCTGAACTCTCCCCGAGGTCGCGGGCCCTGCACCGGTGGCAGGATCAGGCCATGCCTTTGATCGAGGTCGTACTGGGTGACATCACGGACGAGGACGTCGACGCGATCGTCACCGCGGCGAACGAGTCGCTGCTCGGTGGCGGCGGCGTCGACGGGGCGATCCACCGCGCGGCCGGGCCACGGCTCGCCCGGGCGGGCGCCGCGCTGGCGCCGTGCGAGCCGGGCGACGCGGTGGCCACTCCGGCGTTCGACCTGGACCCACCGGTACGACACGTCATCCACACGGTCGGCCCGGTGTGGGAGGGCGGCGGCCACGGGGAGACCGACGTCCTGGCGTCGTGCTACCGGCGCTGTCTCGAGGTCGCCGACGTCATCGGCGCGCGCAGCGTCGCGTTCCCGGCCATCGCCACCGGCGTCTACGGGTTCCCGGCCGACCGGGCGGCGGCGATCGCCGTGACCACGATCCAGGCCACCCCCACCGAGGTCGGGCAGGTACGCCTCGTCGCCTTCGACGAGGCCACGTACGACCTGCTGACCGCGGCGCTGCACACCTGACCGCCTCGTACGCGCCATCCCCGTGCCGCATCGGCGGGACCCGAATCGAGGTCGGCCCGGCGAGCGCCGCGATTCCCGGGTCGGGTCTGTCACGATGGGCGCTCCCCCGGACATGGAGTAGACGTGGGTTCGGGGACTGAGCACGAGGACCGCTTCCGACGCGTCTACGCGGCGAACTTCGAGCCGCTGCTGGCGTACGCCATGCGGCGCGTCGAGCAGCCCGAAGACGCGGCGGACGTGGTCGCCGAGACGTTTCTCGTCGCCTGGCGGCGCAGCCGTGACATGCCGCCGGAGGCTGAGGTTCGGCTGTGGCTGTACGGCGTGGCCCGACGGGTGCTGGCCAACCACCACCGCGGCGGAGTGCGCCGGGAACGGCTCGGTGAACGGTTGCGGCAACGACTCAGGGTCGCCGTCGCCGGCGACCCGGGCAGCGAGGTGCCCGAACGGCTCACGGTCCGGGCCGCGCTGGCCCGGCTGGGCGAGTTGGATCGCGAGGTGTTGATGCTGACCTTCTGGGAGGGCCTGGAGCCGCGCGAGGCCGCCGCGGTCCTGCACGTGAGCCCGGCTGTGGTCCGTACCCGGCTGTCACGTGCCCGGGCCCGGTTGCGAGATCTCGTCGGTGACGACCTCGGCCCGCCCGGACATGTACTCGACGTCATGGCAGCACGCACCTCGGAGGAGGGCAGATGACCGACGAGCACCTCGGCCGGATGGTCCGAGACGCCGACCCGTACCGACCCGATGTCATCAGGCACCTCGACGGGGCCGCGCAGAACCTCTTGGAGGAGATCATGTCCGTGCCGACCCTCGGACCTGTCGCCGAGCCGCCCGGCAAACGCCCCCGGGCGCGCCGCGGCATGATGAGCGGGCTCGTCGGCGCAAGCGTCGCGGCCACCCTTCTCGCCGGCGTCCTGGCCGTCTCGATCATGAACGGTGACCAGCCGGAAGGGCGCCCGGCGACCCCGCCGATCGCCTCCGAAGCGACGGGCCCGGCCGCGTATTCGGCGATGGTGCTCAAGGCGGCCGAGGAGAACCCGCGGCTGCTGATCGACCAGCCTGGCTGGAAGGCGACCACCGTCTACGGGTTCGCCGAGAAAGCGGGCACCATCGCGTTCAGCAACGGCGGACAGCAACTGGAGATGAACTGGTACCCGGCCGCCCAGTACGACGGCTACCACAAGGATCGGCTCCGGGTCAGCGAGCCGGAACCGGTGAAGGTCGACGGCTGGCCGGCCGACCTGTTCCGGTACAGCGCGAGCGACTTCGCCGTCATGCTCCGTCCCCGCGACGGTTCCTTCGTCGAACTGCGTACCGGGAGCGCCTGGACGCGGAGCGAGTTCGATCGCGTTGTCGCCGACGTGGTCCGCGTCGACGCCCGCACCTGGCTGGCCGCACTTCCGGCCGAGATCGTCACACCCGAGCGGGTGCAGGAGCAGGCGGCCAAGGTGCTCGCCGACGTGCCGCTCCCGCCAGGCTTCGACATCGCCGCACTGAACGGTCTCGGCACCAACGACCCCTACCAGTTCGGCGCCAAGGTGACCAGCCGGATCGGCTGCGGATGGATCGCCGAATGGCTGCGGGCGAAAGAGGCCGGCGACGACGCCGCCCTCCGGCGGGCCGCGGACGCGTTGCGCGGTAGCCACAAGTGGAAGGTGCTACACCAGATGAACGACGAGGGTGACTGGCCGGAGGTGTTCTGGGAGACCGCCGACAAGGTGGCCGCCGGAAGCCCGCCCGTCGGGTACAAGGAGGCCCTGGGCTGCGAGTAGCCGTCCCGGACCGGCGAGCAGTCTCGGGCTGGGCGCTGAGGATCCCCGGATCCTCAGCGCCCGGCGCCTGCTCTGCGTCTCATCGCGCCCCGGGGGCGGCGCGCCGATTACGGTCCTGACGGCCTTGCCGCCCTGGGCGGCCTGCTCGCCATCGCCACAGCCCTACTCGGATCGGGCTGGAACTCGGCCTGATCGCCGGCACCGCAGATGGTCACCGACGCGGTGCCCCTGGCCAACCGGGCCAGGACCCAGGGCATGATGGACGTGTCCATCGCTGTCGCCGGCGCCACCGGCGGCCTTTCCTCCGGCCTGGTCGTCTCCGCCGCCGGTTCTCCGGTCCTGGCGCTCGTCGGCGGCCTCGTGTCCCTCACCATGCTGCCCACCATCACCGCCACCACGAGGATCCGATGAACCCGCCCACCGACCCTGCCGTCCGCACCGTCGACGGCAGTGGCCTTCTCTGCGTCACCCTCCTGCTCCGCCTGCGGAAGGAAATCGACGGCGTCCCGCCGGGCACCGTCGTGCACGTCATCGCCACCGACCCCGTCGCGCCCATCGACCTACCCGCCTGGTGCCACCTGACCGGCCACACGTGGCTCGGCCGCCAACCATCCGCGGCCGGCACGGTCTACGCGATCCGCGTCACCGCAGCGGCCACACCGGTCGACCAGCAGCGACCCTGGATCACCCACCGCTGACCGGCCTGCGGGGCGTTCACCCACTTCACCGTGCCGAGCCTGAGCCGCTCCGATTCGGCGATCCCAGCCCGGTCGGGGTCAGCATCGGCTGCGACGGCGTCTGCGCTCCCCGAAGGACTCGAACCCCTAACCTTCTGGCGCATAGGTCGGGTTGAGGGAGAAGTAGTCCTCCTCTTCCTGGGCCAGGTGCAGCCGGAGCACGGCGTCCAGGCCGTACAGGGCGGCCAGCAGGTCGGGCACCTCCTCGCGGCGCAGCCGGCCGTCCGGGTGTTGGGCCAGGTGGCCGCCGATCCGGTTCATAAGCCGGTGGATCTCCACGTGTGCGCGGCTCATCGTCGAGGTCGCGTCGGCGCTGCCGAGCGGGCCCGCCAACGCCGGGTAGAGGTGGCGTTCCTCGGCCGCCTCGTGCGGCAGCACCTCGTCGACCAGGCGGCGGTGCACGTCGCGCAACGCCGGCACGCACTCCGGCGCGTCGGGGCGGGTCGCCACCAGGTCGGCGGTGTCGCGCAGCCGGGTCAGCACGTCCCGCACCCCGCCGTGCTCGCCGGCGTACCGGTCGAGCAGTTTCCGGGTTTCCGGCGGGACGTCGCGGCGGCGCAGGCCGCCCCCGAGGGCGCGCAGCGCGTTGAGGATCACCAGCACGTCGATGCCCTCCTGGAGGAACGCGCCGGCGACCGGGGGCAGCCCGCCGGCCGCAGCGATGATCATCGCGACGACGGCCAGGCCCATCCCGACGGTGGCGCTCTGCACCGCGATGCGGCGCGCGTACCGGGCGATGTCGACGGCGTCGGCGAGCCGGTCCAGCCGGTCCACGGTGAGCACCGCGTCGGCGACGTCGGCGGACGCCGTCGCCCCGGTGGCGCCCATTGCCACCCCCACGTGCGCCGCAGCCAGGGCCGGGGCGTCGTTGACGCCGTCGCCGACCATCACCGTGATCGTCCGGCCGGACTCCTCCCGGACCCGGGCCACTTTCTCCTGCGGCGAGCACTGGGCGATCACGTCGTCCACGCCGACGGCCTGCGCCACTTGTCGAGCGGTCTCCGACCGGTCGCCGGTGACCATGATCAACCGGCGGAGGCCGGCCTCCCGGAGCCGCCGCACGGTACGCCGGGCGTCGGGACGTACCGGATCCTCCAGCAGGATCGCGCCGAGCGGGACGCGGTCGTCGCTGACCCAGACGGTGGAGCGGCCGGCCATTTCGGCGCGCTCGTGTACCCGGCGCGCCCACTCGGGTGGTTCACCGGTGAGCTGGCCGACTCGGACCAGGCGGCCGTCCACCCGGCCGGTGACCCCGCGCCCCGGTTCCTCGGTGACGTCGGCCGGCTCGGCCAGCGGCAGCCCCTGCTCGCGGGCCTGCCGGACCAGGGCGGCGGCAAGCACGTGCGGGGAGAGCTGCTCGACGGAGGCGGCAAGCCGCAGCACCTCGTCCCGGTCGCCGCCGGGGGCGACCACCGTCTCGGCGGCACGGGGGCGGCCGGTGGTGAGCGTGCCGGTCTTGTCCATCAGCAGGGTGCGGGCCCGGCCCAGCAGCTCCAGCGACCCGCCGTCGCGGACCAGTACGCCGCGCCGGGCCACCCGGGACAGCCCGGAGACGATCGCGATGGGGGTGGCCAGCAGCAGCGGGCAGGGGGTGGCCACCACCAGCACCGCCACCGCCCGCAGGAACTGGCCGCTGAGCAGCCAGGCGAGCCCCGCCAGCAGCAGGGTGAACGGCACGAACGCGGCGGCGTACCGGTCGGCGAGCCGAACCATCGGGGCCTTGTGCGCGGTGGCCTCCTCCGCGAGCCGGACGATGCCCGCGTACGTGCTCTCTGCCGCGCTCTTGCCGGCCCGCAGCCCGAACCCGGCGCCGGCGTTGACCACACCGCTGACGACCTGCTCACCGGCGGAGCGGGTGACCAGCTGCGATTCGCCGGTGACCGTCGACTCGTCCAGGGTCGCGGCCTCCTCGACGGTCCCGTCCACCGGCACCACGTCGCCGGGGCCGACGACGAGCCGATCTCCCACCGCCACCTGGTCCAGGGGCACAACCTCGATCCCGCCGTCCGGGGTGCGTCGCCGCGCCTGCCGGGGTGCCCGTTCCAGCAGCGCGCGCAGGTCACGGCTGGCCCGGCGCTGCGCGTAGTCCTCCAGCGCCTGCCCGGTGGCGACCATCACGGCGATCACCGCGCCGGCCAGGTACTCGCGGACCAGCAGCGTGCCGACCAGCGCCAGGACGGCGATCACGTCCACCCCGAACTGCCGGCGCCACACCTGCCGCAGCGTCGACCAGGTGGCCGGCAGCAGTGCCACCAGGGTCACCGCCGCCCAGACCAGTTGGGCCGCCTCCGGCAGCCCGGCGAGCCACAACCCGGCGCCGGCCAGCACGGCCAGGGTGAGCAGGGTCAGCGGCGCCCACTGCCGCCAGTCCACCCGGCGCCGCCCCACCGGCCGCTCCGGTACGCACTCGCGCGGTTCCGCCCTCACCTACGGATCGTCCCAGCGGCGCGGCCGGCCGGACCGGGCAACCGAGGTAATCCGGCGCGGGCCGGGCGAGCGCCAGCGCGCTCACCGAGGCCGCCACGACGGCCGGTCGCGCCCCCCTCCGTGGACAACACCCCACCCTGGCGCTGGGCAGCCCTCCCGACGCGCTGGCACTACGGAGGGTGCGGGCCCCGCCTCGCCGCCACCGACCCGAGGGTTCGGGTAAGATCCCCCGCCAGCGGAACATCCCTGGCTAATGCCATCAGCTATCCGAGGGCTCACGCCGAGCTACTCTCCGCCGCCCCGTTCTCCCCGCCACCCCGGTTTCCTCCAGCGGCCAGCACCTCGGCGAAGAACCGCAACCGGACCTCGTCCTGCACCGACTCACCGCCTTCGTGTCCGTTGAACGGGTACACCTCGATCCGGCGCGGGCCGGCATAGTGGTGGTAGGCGCCGAACACCGTCGACGGCGGGCAGCTGGCGTCCATCAACGCCACGCTGAACAGTGCCGGGCAGCGCCCCCGGATGGCGAAGTTGACCCCGTCGACATAGCTCAACGTGTCGAAGACCCGCTCCACGTTGCCCCGGTGGACCTTCAGGTAGTTGACGATCTCCTGGTAGGGGCCGGCGGTGGCCCGCTCGGCGCCACGCCGGAAGTCACAGAGGAAGGGCACGTCGGGCGCGACCGCGCGCAGCCGGGGGTCGAGGGCCGCGACCGCCAGCGACAGCCCGCCACCCTGGCTGATTCCGGTGGCCACCACCTGGTCCGGATCGACCAGCGGATGCGCCCGGGCCGCCTGTACGGCACGCACCGCGTCGGTGACCACCCGCCGGTAGTAGAGGGTTCGGGGGTCGAGCACGCCCCGGGTGACAAAGCCGGGATGCTGCGGGTTGCCGCCGGCCGGCTCGTGGTCGGGGGTCGCTCCGGCACTCCACCCGCTGCCCTGGCCCCGTACGTCCATGAACAGGTGGGCATAGCCCGCGGCGGCGTAGAGCAGGTTCTCGTGCGGCAGGCCCCGGCCGCCGCCGTAACCGGGAAACTCCACCACGCACGGCAGCGGCTTTTCGGCACCGGTCGGGACGGCGAGCCACGCCTTGACCCGGTCGCCGCCGAAGCCACTGAACGTCACGTCGTGGACGGTGATCACGCGCAGCGGCGAGTCGACCGGCTCGAAGGTGGCGTCCAGACCGCGCCGGGCCGCCTCGGCCAGGGTGTCGGCCCAGAACTCGTCGAAATCGGCGGGCTCGCGGCGCACCGGCCGGTATCCGGCGAGTTCGGCCAACGGCAGGTCGGTCAACGGCATGGCGTACCCCATTTCCTCTGGTCGCGTCGGCCGACCCGAACCAGCCATGGTCACGCTGAGTGATGACTGGTGTCCAGTATGGACGGGCGGGTGAACGGCCGGATGCCATCCTTGGCTGCGGCGAGCGGCCGGGTCAAGAGCCCCGTCGCCTGACTAGACGACCGGGAAGTGCGCTACTAATCCGTATTAGCTTCTTGACTCGACGGATCGCCCGGGACCACACTCAGCACTCGGATCAGCCTGACACCTACCGCGCCCTTCGTCACTATCGGTGTCGGGTTGGCCATGCCCCGACGCCGCCCTCGCCGCGACCGCCGGCCAGTCTCCCGTGCCTCGTCCGAGTCGCCGATTCCGCTCCGACCCGCCTGCCCGTCCCGACAGGAGGACCATCATGGCCAACGACCCGACCCCGACCAGGTTCAGACGCCGAGCGTTGCTGGCCGCCGCAGCAGGCGGAGCAGCGCTGCTCGCCGTACCGATCCGGGCGCTCGCCGAGACGTCGGAGACCGCTGGGACGTCGGCGACCACCGCGTCGGGCCTGCCGCTGCTGGCCCCACTGCCGCCCGGAGCACCGGACCGGGCCCTGTTCGCCCCGCTGGAACAGCGGTTCGCCGGCTACCTGGCGATCCTTCCGGGGATGACCAACGACATCGACGACACGACCAACCACGGGTTCATGGGCGGCGGCTGGTGGCGCTCCCCGAACGCGCCGTACAACGCCAGGGTGCAGGAGCACGTCTACACGTTGAGCTGGTTCCACGCCAACCAGCGGCCGTGGAATCCGTACGCCGGGAACGCGGCGCTGGCCGGGCGGCTCGACGCGGCGCTCGGGCACTACCTCGGGCTCCAGCACGACGACGGATCCTGGCCGGAGTACAGCCGCAACGAGCACTCGCTGCCCGCCACCGGCTTCGGCCTCGGTTACCTGGCCAAGACCCTGGCCAACCTGCGACAGTCGGGTGCGCTGCCGCAGCGGCGGACAGAGATCGAACGGGCCCTGCACGCCGGGATGGGCTGGCTGCTGAATCCGGCCAACGGCATCTGGCGTACCCCGGTCCAGTGGACCAACCAGGTCGCCGGTGGCCTCGCCGGCGCGACCCTGGCGCTGCGGCTCCAACCGGACGCCACGCTGGCCGCCCGGCTCACCGAGCGGATCGACTTCCTGGCCGAGCACGGACAGAGCCCCGCCGGCTTCTTCTACGACCCGACCGGCATGGACATCAACTACAACTTCGAGGTGATGCTGCCGGAGCTGGCGGAGATCTACCTGCTCACCGGCAACCGGGCCGTGCTGGGGATGGCCCGCCGGTTCACCGAGTGGTTCGGCCACAACCTGCTCCGCGAGCCGGACGGCTCGGGCTGGCTCACCTACTACGCCATGTCCGCCCGGACCAGCGTCGCCTACTACGACAACGTGATCCCCGACCCGGACCGCACCAACCTCAACTCGGCCTTCGTCCCCGACCTGCCACAACTCGGCGCGTTCCTCACGTCCAGGGAGGACCGGGCCGCCGCCCGCGCCGCCTGGGCCGCCCAGCCGGGTCCCGCCCCCGGGCCGGCCAAGCAGGACACCTCGCCCCGGATCATCGCGCACGCACCGTACGAGGAGACGCTGCCGAGCAACGCCGAGAAGGAGCGAGCCATCGCGGCGCTGCCCTACCTTCGGCAGCCGGAGTTCGCCCAGGTGCGCCGGGACACCGCGGTCAAGCAGGACTACCTCTACGTCAGGCGGCCGGGGCTCTATTTCGGAGCGTTCTTCGGCACCCGGCCGACCAGCACGGTCCGCAGCGGACCGGGCTTCCTCTGGCACCCGGCGGCCGGCACCATCGTGCACGCCCAGCAGAGCGACACCGGCTGCTGGTCGACGCTGCTGCCCAACGGCAACCCGGACGGCCGGAGCAACCTGGTCGCCGAATACCAGGTCGGTGACCGGGAGTGGAACGGGAAGTTCCTCTCCCCCGGCGACGCGCCGGTGCGGGTGCGCTACCGTCTGCCGGACTCGCGGATCACCACCGAGCTGACCGTCACCCGGGACAGCGTGATTCGCTCGGTGCGGGTCACCTCGACGGCGACCGAGCAGATCCCACTGGTGCTGCAACCGCGGGACGTCGTGACGTTCGCCGACGGCACCCCGGTCGCCTACGGCGCCGACGCGGCTGCCCGCACCGACGGCCTGACCATCCGTCGCGGCGGCACCGTCGTCACGGTCAGTTGGGACAGCGTACGGCCGGCCACCGTGACCAGCACGTCCCGGACCTACCTGCACGACGCCCGGCGCCGGGTGCACACGCTGCGGGTGCCGCACGACGGCCGGATCGAGGTACGCATCACCCTCTCCTGACCGTACGGTCTGATACCGACCAACTGCCGGACAGCACCACCCTTCCGGCGACCGAGGCGGCCGCCGGCGTGGACACCACGCCGGCGGCAGTCCTCCCAGCAGATAAAATCCGTCCGTGTCCCGCGGCTCGAACAAGGACTGTTCCGCGCCAGGCTGCCCGTCCCACTCGGCTGACCGCCATCGCTTGACCAGTAGCCGTGGCCCGGCCCGCCCGATCTCTTGACACCGCGTAACGGCATTCCCGGCCGCCGGCCAGGTGCGCTACGACGCGGTGCGGTTCCGGCCCGTCACCGACGATGGCTACGGCGTCATCAGCGACGTCGCCGCGCTGTCCGGCGGGAGGCTGGCGCTGCGGCCCGGCGCACTCGCCCGGCGCACCGACGAGGGACTGGTCGAGCCGGACCGGGAGGAGAGGGACGACTACGCCGCTACCGCCGGCTCACCGGCGCGGGCAGGATCCGAGCGCGACCCGTCAGCGACTCCGGCGGGCGTTGAGCCGCGCGGCCTGACGCGTCAGGTGGTCTCGCTCGGCGAGGTTGGGGGCCTTGTGGGCCGCCTCGGCGTACAGCCGTGCCGCCGTGGCCAGGTCGCCGTCGCGCTCGTGGAGGTACGCCGCCACCGCGGCGTGGCGCGGCAGCGAGTCGTCCAGCGCCGCGAGCGCCGCCAGCCCGGCGCGCGCTCCGTCGGCCTCGCCGACGGCCACGGCGCGGTTGAGCCGGACGACCGGGCTGTCGGTCAGGCGCGCGAGTTCGTCGTACCACTCGACGATCTGCACCCAGTCCGTCTCCTCGGCGGTGCGTGCGTCAGCGTGCAGTGCCGCGATGGCGGCCTGGGCCTGGAACTCGCCCAGCCGGTCACGGGCGAGTGCGGCCTGTAGGATCTCGACGCCCTCGGCGATCGACGCGGTGTCCCACCGGCCGCGGTCCTGGTCGGCCAGTGGCATCAGGCTGCCGTCGGGCGCGGTCCGGGTGGCGCGCCGGGCGTGGTGCAGCAGCATGAGGGCGAGCAGCCCCGCCACCTCGGGGTGGTCGATCGCGGTCGCGAGCTGCCGGGTGAGCCGGATGGCCTCGGCGGCGAGGTCCACGTCGCCGGAGTAGCCCTCGTTGAAGACCAGGTAGAGCACGCGCAGCACGGTGGCGACGTCGCCGGGCTGGTTGAACCGCACGCCGGAGACGGTGCGCTTGGCCCGGCTGATGCGTTGCGCCATGGTCGCCTCGGGCACCAGGTAGGCCTGGGCGATCTGGCGGGTGGTCAGCCCGCCGACGGCGCGCAGCGTGAGGGCGACCGCGGACGACGGCGTCAGTGACGGGTGGGCGCACAGGAAGTAGAGCTGGAGCGTGTCGTCGACCGCGGGCGCGGGCCCGGGCGCCGGCTCCTCGTCGATGAGGTCCTCACGCCGGCGGCGGGCGGCGTCCGCCCGGGTCGCGTCGAGGAACCGGCGCCAGGCCACGGTGACCAGCCAGCCCTTCGGGTCCCGCGGCGGGTCGGCCGGCCAGACGCGGACCGCCTCGACCAGCGCGTCCTGCACGGCGTCCTCGGCCGCCGCGAAGTCGGCTCCGCGGCGGACGAGGATCCCGAGCACGCTCGGCGTGAGGCTCCGGAGCAGGGCCTCGTCCATCAGATCACTCCGTGATGGTGGGCGGCTCGGCCAGGAACGGACGTACCTCGAGCCACTCGTGGATCGGCTTCCCGCCCGCCCCCGGCGCGGCCGACAGCTCCCCAGCCAGCTCGATGGCGCGCTCGTAACTGTCGACGTCGATCACCATCCACCCGGCGATGAGGTCCTTGGTCTCGGCGAACGGGCCGTCGGTGACCGGCGGGCGACCCTCCCCGTCGTACCGGACGAACGTCCCCTCCGGGGCGAGCGCCTGACCGTCGACGAACTCGCCGGTCCCCTCGAGCCGGGCCGCGAAGTCGCGCATGTACTGCACGTGCGCCGAGATCTCCTCCGGCGTCCACTGTTCCATGGGCACGTCGTTGACCGCAGCCGGAGCGCCGCGGTAGTGCTTGAGCAGCAAGTACTTGGCCATCGTGTTTCTCCTCGGTGCTGGTGCGACCCATTCTGGTCACGGCCAGCCCGGGGACGGAGCCAGTCACGGGTTCTCGACATCGCCGTCCGAGATTTTTTGGCTCTCCGCCGCGGTCGCCTCGGCCCCGGGACAGGTCTTCCACAGCAGCCCGTCGATCTCGACGACGGGCTGCTCAGCCTCCGCCGGGGGGGCCACCGACCGACCTGGGGTATCTGTCCTAGAGCTCCTGGACAGGACGTGACAGCAGGCAGAACTCGTTGCCCTCAGGATCAGCGAGCACGACCCAGCTCACGTCGGAGGACTGTCCCACGTCGACGCGTCGCGCACCGAGGGCGAGCAACCGGTCAAGCTCCTCCGCGGTGGACACGCCGTCGGCACGCAGGTCGAAATGCAACCGGTTCTTGATCACCTTGCCCTCCGGCACGGCCGCCACGTCGATCATCGGCCAGGAACGGTCGGAGGCCGCAATGGTGATCACCTCACCATCCTCATCGACAACCTGCCAGCCGAGAACCGAGCACCAGAAGTCGGCGATCAGTTGTGGCCGGACGGCGTCGATGGCGATGGCGGCAAGACGGCTCGGCATGCCGTCATTCTCACCCACGAACAGGCTGAGCCGCGTTCTGGCCGTCCGCTCCACCGCGCCACTACTCAATCGACGATTCTCCATATACTGTGCAGGCCGGAAGCGCCGTCGCCGTTAACTGTGGAGCGTGGAGGAGCGGATGAGACTCATCTCGTGGCAGGACAGGCGACGCGGCCGATCGGCGCCGGCGGCCCTGGGCATCCTGGTACTGGCGGCCGGACTGGCGGTTGCCGGTCCACCCACCGCCGCCCAGGCATCCGACTGCACGCGCACCCACACCGGTCGCACGCCGTTGCCGGACCTGCGTACCGGTACGTACCTCGGTGCGCAGGGCGGGCTCTACCCGGGTGGCGTCAACGTCCGCCCGGCCGCACACGACTCGGCGGGGCGGTCCCTGGCGGCCACCCAGGTCGTCCCGCGCAACGCGGCGGGCGCCGCCGACCCGACCAACGGCCGGATCGTGTTCGCCTCGATCGGCATGTCGAACACCACCCAGGAGTTCCAGGCGTTCATGCAGGCGACGGCAGGTGACACCACCATCAACCCCCGGTTGGTGATGGTCGACGGAGCCCAGGGCGGGCGCGCTGCGACCGACTGGGCCGACCCGAACAGCACCACCTGGCAGATCCTCAACGATCGGCTGAGGCAGGCCGGGGTCACCCCAGCCCAGGTGCAGACAGTCTGGCTGAAGCAGCAGTTCGCCGGGGACGGGCTGGGCGCGTTCCCCAGCGGGGCGCAGAAGCTACGGGACTCCCTACGCAGCATCGTCACCATCGCCCGGAGCAAGTACCCGAACCTGCGAATCGTCCACCTGTCCAGCCGCACCTACGGTGACTACTCCACCGCGACCCGCGGTACCGGCGCCTACGAGCAGGCGTTTGCCGTCAAGTGGCTGATCGAGGACCAGATCGCCGGAGATCCTCGACTGGCGTACGCCGGCAGCGGCGCCCCGGCTCCATGGCTGGCCTGGGGCCCTTATCTGTGGGCGGACGGGCTCGGCGCGGACGACGTGGTGGGCGGCGTGCCGGGGCGCAGCGACGGGCTGGAGTGGTCCTGCGCTGACTACCAGAGCGACGGCGTGCACCCCAGCACCTCCGGCCGGAAAAAGGTCGCCCAGGCGCTGATCAGCTTCTACAAGAACGACACCACCGCCACCCCCTGGTTCCGTCGCAGTTGACCGCAGCCAGCCCGCGGCACGCCGCCCGGCAAAGGGACGGACCGGTCGGGCAGGATGGATCCGGTCGCGGAGAACTGCCATGATGCCGCGCATGTCACTGCACCGCCGCACCGTGCTCGGCGCCGGTCTCGCGGCAGCCGCCGCCGCCCTCGCCGGCTGTCGCGAGGTGGTCCGTTCGGCCACTTCCGGCCCGACCGCCGGCCCCAGCCCGTCGGCCGCGTCGCCGCGACCGGCGGCGCGACGGGATACGGCTCCGAGGGTCGCGACGTCAGCCACCACCGGCACCCCTGTGACGTCCGCCGACCGCAGGCTGCTCCGCGAACTCGACCGCCACCTCGTTCCGACCAGCGCCAACCCCAAGCATCCGGCGTACGCGGGCGCGGTCGCGCTCTGTCAGGTGAACGGCACCACCACGGCGCGGGCGCGGGTCGGCAAGGCGCTGCGCTACGGCGCGGGCCCGGTGCTGCTGCCCGAGTCGAAGCAGGTCGCGATGCGGCCCGACTCGATCTTCGACCTGGCCTCGATCACCAAGGTCTACACCGCGATCCTCGCGCTGCAACAGGTCGACAAGGGGCGGCTCGATCTCGACGCGCCCGTGGCCGCATACCTGCCGGCCTTCACGGGCACGGGCAAGACCAGGGTCACCGTCGCCATGCTGCTGGCGCACACCAGCGGACTACCCGTCGGAGCCAAAGTCGCCGGCCTGCCCGACGACGCGGCCCGCCGGTCGGCGGTCCTCGCCACTTCCCTGGTCAGCGGCGCGATCCCCGGCACGGTCTTCCGCTACTCCAGCGTCGGCCTGATGGTCCTCGCATTCCTGGTCGAGAAGGTCACCGGGCAGCGGCTCGACCAGGCCCTCACGACCGGGTTGACCGGGCCACTCGGCCTGAAAGACACCGGATTCAACCCCAAGACCTGGCTCAGCGCCTCAGATCAGGCGAGCCGACTCGTCGCCACCGACGCGCGGTCCTCCCGAGGGCTGCTCCGCGGCGTGGTACACGACGACGTCGCCAACCACATGGGGGGAATCGCCGGCCACGCCGGCATCTTCAGCACCGCCGCCGAGGTAGCCGTCATCGGGCAGCTGCTGCTCAACGGCGGCATCCACAACGGCACCCGGATCCTCTCCGAAGAGATCACCCGACAGATGCTCACCAACGTGAACGCCGGCCTGCCCGCCGTCGACCCGGAACGACCCAACCGCACCGCCGCGCACGGCCTCGGCGTCGTGCTCGACCAGCCCTGGTTCATGGGCCGACTCAGCAGCCCCCGCACCTTCGGGCACACCGGCTTCACCGGCACCTCCCTGGTCGTCCACCCGGACCGCCGGATGGTCCTGGTCCTCCTGACAAACCGCGCCCACCCGAACTGGAGCTGGGCGAACCCGGACCCGGTTCGGGTGGCCGTCGCCAACGCCGTCTCCGCCGCCGCGACTCCGCGCTAGTACTGCCACTACCGGGCCGCACGGTGGCGACGAAACCTCAAGGGGCGTACGGTGCGCCACGGCGTCATGCGTGGTGGGGCCCCTCCCGCCGGTCGGCGGAAGGGGCCCACAGGTCGTCAGCCCTTGACCGGGATGGCCCGGGGCAGCGACTGGTCGATCGAGGCGCCGCCGGCGTCCTCGGCGGTGACGCGGAAGCCGAGGAAGCCGCCCGCGACCAGCGCCGTACGCGGCGCGACGAAGGCGTACTCGCCCTTGCCCCTGCGCGACACGTCGACCTCGGTCCAGGTGGCGCCACCGTCGGCGGTCACCCAGGCCCGCACCTTGCGGAGCGTGTCCGACGCACCGGTGATGCTGGCCTCGAGGGTCAGCTTCCGGTTCGGCCGGGCCCGGTTGTGCAGGTCCAGGTCGGCGGTGACGCGGGTGTTGAGCAGCCGGACCGGGGTGGCCGTGCCGGACGACCCGTCGGTGCGGAAGGTCCACCGGGTCTGGCCTTCGCCGCCCATCGGGAAGACGCCGCCCGAGGTGAACGACCGCTCCAGGACGTAGGACGCGGGGCCGGCGTTGTCGAACGTCTTGTCGATCTTGGCACCCCCGTCCACGACCAGTGCCCCGTTCCGGTAGAGCCTGGTGGTGGACGACCACTTCTGCGGGTAGCTGAAGTCGATGTAGTCGACGGTACGGCCCGTCGTATCGACAGCGTCGTTCATGCTGAGCTCCAGCCGGGCCCCGGTGATGGTGCCCTGGGCACGGGTCGTCAGCGGACCGGCGAACCAGGTGGCGCTGGTGGTGGTGCGCGGCTGGTAGGTGGTGACCGGTCCCGGCGTGTTACGCAGTTCCACCCGGTCCTTCCGGCGGTAGGTGAACCGCATCCACTGGGTGTCCCGCGCCTGGATGTACTCGGTGCGGACCCGGGGCACGGTCAGGTACGACGGCGAGGTGATGTTGAGCGCGATCAGGCCAGGGCCGTAGACGGTGCTGCCCTCCTGGTAGCGGTGGTCCTCGTTGTAGCCCTTGTAGGTGGTGCGGATCTTGGCCAGGTCGCGGACGTCGCGCCGGCTGAGCCGGTGCGAGGCCTCGGCGGGCACCTCGTCGTCAGCGAAGGTGAGGTCGAAGAGGAACTTGCTGTCACCGGTCATGTGGTCGCTGTTCGCGTCGGCGAGCCGCCAGCGCTCCGAGCGGCCGACGGTGCCGCCCATGGTGCCGTTGGTCGGGCTGATCCAGAGCGTGTCCCGGCTGAACGGGCCGTACGCCCCACCGATCAGGACGCTGTGGCCGGTCCAGTACTTGCCGTCCGGCGTCGTCCGGCGCAGGTTGGCGGCGACCAGTTCGGGCCGGGTGTCGAAGCCCTCCACGGTGACGGTCCAGCGGCGGGTTTCCCGGGCGTCCAGGACGATCGAGTCGGAGTCCGTCGCGTTGTCCAGGGTCAGGATCGCAGCGGCGTGGTTGCCCCCGACCATCATGGCCACGGTGCCGACCACCACGTACGGGCCGTCGGGCACCCGGATGTCGGCGGTGCCCGGGTCCGCGGGGATGTTCGCCGTGATGGCGGTGCCGCTCTGGGTGTTGAGCAGCGTCACCTGGGCCGCTGCCGGGCTGCCGTCGCGGTCGAGCGCGGAGACGGTCACCGTACGGGTCCGGTCGAGCATCAGCGGCACACGTAGCGCCTGGCTGCCGTCGGTCGGGGTGGCGGTGAGCGCACCGCTGTAGGTGCCGGTGGGCGTGCCGGTGCTGTCGACGGTGAGCGTGACCTCGCCGGAGCCGCCGGCGGGCAGGGTGAGGGTGCTCGGGCTGACAGCCAGGAGACCGGCGGGGGTGCCGGCCCCCGAGCGGCCGAGGACGCCGGCGAGGGAGACGGTGGTCTCCGCCGTACCGGTGTTGGTGATGGTGACCTTACGGGTGGTGGTCCCCTCGGCGCCGGGGAAGGCGACTGACACCTCGGAGGCGAGCAGGCGCTGCGACAGCGCGGCGTTGGCGTCGAGCAGGCCGGCGCCCACCTCGTGGATCGACTGCGTGGCGGGCGGGGCCACGGCGGTCCCCATCAGCGCCGACTTCAACCGGTCGGCCTTCCAGTCCGGGTGTTCCTCGGCGAGCAGCGCCGCGGCGCCCGCGACGTGCGGGGCGGCCATCGACGTACCGCTCATCGCCATGTACCTGGGGTCGGGCTGAGGGGTGCCCTTGTTCGTCCCGGCGGCACGGGCGGCGACGATGTTCACGCCCGGTGCGGCGATCTCCGGCTTGATGAGGCCGGGAGCTCGCGTCGGTCCCCGGCTGGAGAAGACGGCGGTGCCGCCCGCGTAGTCGACTGCGGCGACCGACAGGGCGCTGGGGGCGATCGACGGGGCGGAGACGGAGCCGACGCGCGGACCGTCGTTGCCGGCGGAGACCACGAAGAGCGCGCCGGACTGGGCGGTGAGCCGCTCCAGCGCGGTGGACACCGGGTCGGTGCCGTCGGTGGGGCCACTGCCCAGCGACATGTTGATGACCCGGGCGCCCTGCCCGACCGCCCATTCCATGCCGGAGATGATCATCGAGTTGGTACCGTCGCCGTTGTCGTCGAGGACCTTGCCGACGATCAGGTCGGCCTGCGGGGCGACCCCGGAACGGATGCCGACCGCGCCCGCGCCGCTACCCGCCACGGTCGCCGCGACGTGGGTGCCGTGGCTGTGGCCGTCGATGGCGTTGCCCTTGCCGGTGAAGTCCGCGGAGCTGCTGATCCGGCCGGCCAGGTCGGGGTGGGTCGGGTCAACGCCGGTGTCCAGCACGGCGACCTTGACGCCCTTGCCGCTACGCCCCGTCGCCCATGCCTCGGGGGCCTTGATCTGGATCAGGTTGCGGTCGAGGGCGTCCACCCTGACCTTGGCGTCCAGCCAGATCCGGCTGAAGCTGTCCAGCGTCTCGCCGAGCTCGTCGGCGTCGTCCTTGTCCAGCATGGCCGCGCTGGCGCCGATCGACGGCAGCTCGCGTTCTGCGGAGAGCAACCCGTCGGCCGCGCTCCGCGCCCGGGCCGCCGCCTTCGGGTCGGACTTGACGATCAGCGGGAGGGTATCCCGGCGGGCGTCGTCGAAGCCGTCACGCAGCAGGCCCGTGACGTTGAACAGCTGCGGGTCGAGCCGGCCGCCGACCTGCCCGATCACGTCGCTGGGATAGAAGAAGGTGTCGCCGTCCACGTCGGTGCGGGCCAGGAACGTTCCGGGCGGCGAACCGGGCGCGGGTTCCGCGACGTAGGACCGACTGCCGTCCGGGGCGGTGGTCACCGTTACCCGGTCCCCGGTGACCAGGGTGATCGTCGTGGCCGTAGCCCCCTCCGGGGCGGTGGTGGTGCCGGCTGTCGCACCGGGCGCAGCGGACGCGGGGAGCGCCGGCAGCCCGAGGATCGCCAGGCCCGCCAGCCCCGCGATCCATCGTGAGCGGATGGGTTGTCTCATCAGTCCTCCAGATTCCATTGCCTGTGCTGCGATCCCCCGATTCGGATCCGGAGCACCACGGGAACGCCGGTCTCGTCCGTGGCGAGCAGTACCGCACCGCCCGCCGCGCACCATGCGCCCACCTCGCCGGGGACCGTCGGGTCCTCGGTGAGCAGTTCCACCACGCAGCCGGGTGGCAGGCGATGGCAGTGCCGTTCGAGAACGTCCCGCACTCGTGGCCAGGACTCACCGCCGGCGTCGACGACGGCATGAACGGGTTGCATGCGTTTCCTCGGGGTTGAAAGCGTCTGGCTCGTCGCACGGTAGGAGGCGGCAATTACCACGCCCTTACCGCCGCCAGGCGGGTCCACGCCGCCGGGTCCGCCGGCCCGCCCGGCCGTTTCCCGAGGCCAAGCCCTCGGCCTCCCGTCGGGGCTCGGCCGCGCCTCAGCCGCCGACCGGGCCGGCGGTCGCGGCGTCCGCTGCGGCCAACTCGTCGGCCAGCGCGCGGATGCCGTCGAGGACCTGCAGATCGCCGGAGTCCCGGGCCACCCGCTGGCAGGCGGCCAGCGCCGCCCGCGCCTCCTCCGTGCGGCCGGTGCGCAGGAGGATCTCGGTGAGGTTCGCCAGGGTGGGTGGTAGCGCCCACGAGTGGCCGAGCGAACGGGCCAGCCGGACCGCGGACCGGGCCAGGGCGTGCGCCCGCCGATGCTCACCCAGGTGCAGCTCGATCACCGCCAGGTTGCTCTGGTCGATGGCGAGCACCGTCGGGTCACCCATCCGCCTGGCCGCGGTCACCGCCCGCCGGGCACAGTCCCGCGCCACGTCCAGCCGGCCGTTGACCCGGGCCAGTTCGCCCATGGTGGAAAGCGCCCCGGCCAGCAGCGTCAGGTCGTCGCAGCGTTCAGCCAGCCGCAGCGCCTCCGCGCAGACGTCGGACGCCCGCTCGAGCTCCCCGGTGAGCATCAGGCACGCCGCGCGGATCGACTCGACCCGGGCGAGCCGAGGCAGGATCGCCGCCTCGTCGAGCCCGACGACCGCCTGTTCCGCGCGGGTGAGGGCCGTCAGGGCCTTCGCGTACTGCCCGCAGCCGAAGTGCATCGTCCCCACGGTCAGCTCCAGGTCGACGCGTTCGGTGACGTTGCCCCCACCGGGCACCTCCGCCAGCCGGTGCCGGACCGAGTCCAACTCGGCCAGGCCGTCCTGCGGGCGGGACACCCGGCCGAGCACCTCCGCCAGCACGATCGCCACCCGCACCGTACTGCGGGCGTCCGACGACTGCTGGAACGTCCGCAAGGCCGCGCGCAGTACCCGCTCCCCCTCCTGGTAGCGGGCGCTGCGGCGCAGCACGATCCCCCAGTCCAGGCGGGCGGCGGCCGCGGCGAACGAATCGGCGGCGTCCAGTCGGGCCACCAGGTCCGCGTAGTAGACGCAGGCACTGTCGTTGGCGAAGAGGCTGGCTGCGCGTTCAGCGGCGCGCCGCAGCCAGTGCACGGCCCGCGGGTCGTCAGCCCGACCGAGATGGAAGGCAACCGCCTCGATGGCGTCGGGGCGGCGCGCCAGAATCGTGTCGGCGTACGCGCGATGCAGGTGGCGCCGGCTCGCGGCACCGAGCTGCTCGGCGCAGGCCAACTCCACCAGAGGATGGCGGAACGCGTACCCGAGCACTGGCCGGCCCCCCGTGGTGACCTCCCGTTCCACGACCAGGCCGGCGGCGACAGCGATGTCCAGCGCCGCCGCCACCGCCGGACCGCCGAGCGGCGGGTGGAGCCCGGCCACCGCGACCGCCTCCAGCTCACCGAGAGAGACCGCACCGCCTCCGCCGACCGCGAGTGCCCCGAGCACCGCCCTGGCCTCGCCGGAAAGGCGGGTCAGCCGGCCGCGGACGAGACGTCGCACCCCGTCGGGTACGCCTCGCATGTCACCAGCGGTGGCGAGTTCCAGAGCGAACAGCGGGTTGCCCCGGGACAGCTCGTAGATGCGCCGGGCACGCTGCGGCGCGACGCCGGTGAGCCGCGCACAGTCGGCGAGGCTGAGCCGGAGCAGGGCCACCTCCATGGCCAGCCCCTGTTCCACGGCGGTGTCCAACACCAAACGCCGCGGGTCGCAGGCGGGCAGCTCGTCGTCACGGATGGTCGCGACGAGCCGCCAGCGCCGAAACCGGATGGTACGCAGCAGGTGGTGCAACAGACGCAGCGAGGCCGGGTCGGCGGCGTGCAGGTCGTCGAGGACGATCAGCAGCGGTCGGGCGGCGGCCAGGTCGGTCAGCAGCGCCGCCACCGCCCGGAAGAACCGGGCCTGCTCCTCCTCCGGGCTGGCGGCGCTGCCGGGAGCATCCCCCAGGGTGGTCAGCACAGCGGCCAGCCCTGGGTGCTCGGCCGCCACCGCTGCCCGTTCGGTCGCGGGGCAGGTGGCGAGGTACCCGTCGAGCGCCTCGGCGAACACCCCGTACGGGGTCTGTCCTTCCGCCGGGTGGCAGGTGCCCCACAACACCTGCGTGCCAACCGCGGCGGCCTGCCGAGCGGCCTCCGCGACCAGCCGGGTCTTGCCGATACCCGCCTCGCCGGTCACGAGCGCGAGCGGCACCCCACCCGGCTCGGTAGCGGCCCCGCGACCGGCCGTGGCGTGCTCCACCAGCAGGGCCAGCGGGCGGGTCCGGCCGATCAGCGGCTGGTCGTGCGGGCGGCGGATCGCCGAGGGCAGCAGCGTCGCGGTGTTGTCCGCCGGCACGGTACGCGGAGCAGCCAGCAGGTCCAGCGCTTCCCGCAGCAGCGTCTGGAACTCGGGGGCGGGTGGGACTCCCAGTTCCTCCGCGAGCACGTCGCGCGCCACGTGGTACTGCCGCACCGCCTGCCTCGGCCGCCCCGCGTCCAGCAGCACGCGAGCCAGCAACAGATGCAGCTCCTCGGCATCGGGCACCCGGTCCAGTTCGGCCCGCAGCACCTCGACGGCCAGGTCCGGCTCCCCCGCCGTCATCAGTACCCCGGCCAGGGCGGGTACCACCCGGGCACGCAGCGCCGCCCACTGCCGCCGCCGCTCGTCGGCCCAGGTGGCGTACCGGTCCTCGGGCAACAGTTCGCCGCCCAGCATCTCCAGCGCGGCGGTGAGCGACGCCCGATCCCCGGTGTCGAGGGCGAGACCGGCCATCCTCGTGGCCTCGTCCGCGTCGACCACCGTCGAGGCCGGGTCGAGGCTCAGCAACTCGCCGTCGCTGTGCACGTACGCCGACGGAATCCGCGGAGGTAGTTCCGGTTCCAGCGCGTGCCGGGCACTGTGCAGGGTCACGTGCAGGTTACGCAGGGCCGCCTCGCGTGACACGTCCGGCCAGATCGCCTCCAGCGCCTGGTCCCGGTGCAGGCGGTTGCCGGGCGTGACGGCCAGGATCTTGATCAGGGTCCGGGCGCTGCTGCGCCGCCAGTGCCCGGCGACCGGCAGGCCGCCCTCCCGCTCCACCCGGAATCCGCCAAGAAGGTGGATGCGCAGCCGGCTGGGCCGTCCGAACTCCGGTTCACCCGGCTGAGCTGGCCCTGGCATGCGCGACACCATAGCGATGGTCAGGTGCCGGCCGCCCGCAAGGGGCCACGTCGGCCCAGCGGGACCCCGGTGCGGGTGGTCCCGTCCGACGGACACCGGCCACACATGGTGTCCGAACAGCCGGAGATCCGGACGGCGACGTCTGGGGCAGCCTCAGCCGTCGTTGAGCCTGCGTGAAGCCGCCCGGACCGCTGCGGCGGCATCGGGTGGAGACGCGCCTCAGCGTGCGCCGTAGTAGCGGCGGTGCAGGTCGTGCACCTGCGCGGCGAGGTCAGGCACGGGCCCTTCCACCACGACGTTGGGAGCGATGTCCCGGATCGGCAGAGACCGCACGGGTGGCGGGGGCACGTTCATCTCGGTCAGCCAGCCCGCCAACTGCTCGGAAGAAGCCACGTACACGATCCGGCCGAGACCCACCCAGCCGTGCGCCGCAGCACACATGGGGCAGTGCTCGCCGGAGGTGAAGACGGTCGCCTGCGCTCGTTGTTCAGGGGACATGTTCGCCGCGGCCCAGCGGGCCAGCTCGAACTCCGGGTGGCGGGTCCGGTCGCCGCCCGCCACCCGGTTGCGGTCCTCGGCGAGGGCGGTCCCGTCGGCGTCGACCAGCACCGAGCCGAACGGCTCGTCGCCCACTTCCAGAGCCTCGACGGCCAGCTCGATACAGCGGCGGAGATGCCGCAGTTCCATGTCGCTTACCATGGGTCTCCCGGGAGTCAACCGCCGCTTTCAGGGCACTGCTTCAACTGGCTTCGCTCTCGGCAACGGAGGTCAGCCGGTCGGCTGCTGCGACAGGATAGCGATGATCGCGGTGTTGCCGCAGCCGCCGCGCGTTGTGTTGCACCGTGTCGATGCACAACCACCCAGCCGTGGCCGGCACCGCGCGGCCGACCCCGGAGGCCAGGTCCGTTTGTGTCGGGTTCGAGGGGCGTCTCATTGATCGAACGTGAGCCGCTCCCATTCGAGGCCGCCGCGCCAGTCGGACCGGCCGGCCGCCCAACCGGTGATGACCGACTGGAGCACGTCCAGTTCGTCGACGTACGCCCGGAAGTGGCGGTCCGGCCCGCCTTCCCGGTACTCGACGACCAGACGCCACCTCCCGTCGTCGTCGCTGGCCTCGGCGCACTGGATATAGGTCTGCCCGTCGGGGGCGCCAGTGCGATTCACAACCAGGAACTCCTCGCCCATCGAGTGCACCCGCTCGGCGAGATCCAGCAGCAGTTCCTCGGCCGGGTCGTCGTACGTGGCACCCGACTCGACTCTGGCCCGGACGGTGGGACTTGTCATGCGGCGAGTGTGCCAGCCCGACTCGACCCCGCGCCTGCCCGGGGAGAACGAACACGTTCGGCCCCTCGGGCAGATTTCATGCCCTTCGCGCCGATCGCAACAAGCCTGGAGGTTCTGGGTCGCCGCTGCCGCGCCCACGTGCCGGCGACGAGGCGATCGTAGGAAGCCGGCCGATCAAGGACGACAGCCGCAGCGCTGCTCAGCGACGGAGCCAGCCGGCCTACCGACCGTTTCGGCCGGACCGACTGGACTGGCGTCCTGACGACGCCTGCACGACATCGGGGCTGCCACCGCCCGATGTCAAGGCCGCGTTCTCCGGGCTCATCGCAGCCGGGCTGCTGGCCGTCGATGACGAGAACCCCGACGCGGTTACGGCAGCTCGGCCGGATCTCGCGGGCGAGGTTCTGCTGTTGCGCCGGATGCAGGAACTCCACGAGGCGCGGGCTGTGCTGCAACAGTTGACGCTCGGCTACCGCACGGCCCCGCGGCAACGCGACCAGTCCGACACGGAAACGGCCCGGAGCCACATCGCCCCGGGCCGCTCCTTCACCCTGGTTCAGCGCACCGCGTACGCCCTGATCAAGGTTTGCTCGACCGCGTTGCCGCGGTCGTCCTGTGCCTTGATCCGCAGCGAGACGAATCCGGAACCGGGGTTGCGGACGCCGACGTGGAAGCCGTCGCCTTGTGGGTGCACGGTCGTGTCGTGCCACGTGGCGCCGTCGTCGTACGAGGCCCGGACCTCGACGGTCTTCACGGCGCCGACGGACGCCCCGGTCTGCGGCACCACCGTCAACCGGAAGTGGCCGGTGACCCCACCGAGCTGGGTGTTGTGCTCGTCGGTGGCGAAGTCGTAGCGCGGCCACAGCAGCGGCAGCGTCGCGGATCCGCCGGCCGGGCGGGTCGAGTCGAAGGTCCAGGCGGTGCGGGTCGACGTCGACAGCGGGTACCAGTTTGCGTGCGAGGTGTCCATGGTGATCCGGTACGTGCCGGGATCGGCGCTTACCGGCACGGTGGCGCGGAGGAACCGTCGCTGCTCGTTGATCAGCTCACCGTTGCGGTAGACGCGCACCAGCGAGGTGTCACCCGGGGTGTCGAACCGGCCCAGGTGGCTGGGGTCGGAGTCGCCGATCTCGGGGATGTACAACTTGAACTCGTCGCCCTGACGGTACGCCTCGGCGACCTGCGGCCCCGCGGGCCCGTTGGCCGGGGCCAGCCAGGTGGACGAGGCCACCTCACCCGGGGTGTGGACCCGTAGGCCGTCGTTGAGCGAGCGCGAGATCTTGGTGACGTCGGGGAAGTAGTTGTGGACCCAGCGGACTCCGGCGAGCGCGCCGGGCGCGTCGCCCGCCGAGTACCACTCCTCCCGCTGGTGCGGCGCGGAGAACCAGTCCACGACGTCCAGCGAGACGCTGTCGTACCACAGCCACATCGGCTGGGTGTCGCCGATGACCGTCTTGTCCTTTGCCGCGGGGAAGGTCGACTTGTAGACGGCCGAGTTGTTGCGGGTGACGTTCACCTGCGGGTTCTCGGGGAGCCCGCCCGAGTGGAGGTAGCTCACGTTGTAGACGTACGGGCTGTTGGCGATGCCCCGCAGGTCGAGCGTGGTGGTGCCCCTGGCGATGGTGTCGGTGAGCACCTTGCCGGTGTCCGCGCCGAGGCCGTAGGTGGGGATGGGCGTCGTGCCGGGCGGGAACGGCGGTGTGAAGGCGCCCGGGGTTCCGTTGACCATGACCGCGACCGCGGCGCCCTTGGCGGCGACCGCCTTCACCTGGTCGAGCATCTGCACCCCGGTGGTGCGCTGGATCACCGCCAGCTTCCCCGTCAGGTCCACGCCCTCCAGCGCGGCCGGGGTCGCCGGGCCGGCGTCGACCGCCTGCATCTTGGTGTGGCCGTCGAAGTTGGCGGTGAAGGCGCCCGGCATCAGCGGGAGCGGGGTGCCGTCCGCGTAGGAGGAGCGGATGATCGGGGCATATCGGCGCGTGCGGAAGTTCAGGTCGAAGGACCCGCGGGTCACCTTCTCGGTCGGCACCACGTACGCGTGCTGGTAGAAGGGGCCGGACATGCCGAGCATGACCTGGAGGCCCGGGCCGAAGGGCGGGATGTAGGTGAAGCCCAGCCTGAAGCCGTGCGCCTCGGTGTTCCTCGGCGTCCGAACCTTGATCTCCTTGCCTTGCCGAGCGTCGAGGGTGACGGTTGTGGGACCGTTCACCTCGAGTTGCGGGTCGCCGGCCAGGGTGAGGTCCTCGGCGCGACCACCAGCGTTCGCGGTGCCCACCAGGCCCATGACGAAGTAGCGGCCGACCGGCACCCGCAGTGTCGTAATTCCGCTATTCAGCGGCACGTCACGGAAGAAGCCGTTGTCGGTGTTGTAGACATAGACGGAGTTGCCGACGCTCGCCGGGTTGCCCTTGCGGTCGGTGGCGTTGATCGTCAGGTCGTAGCCCGGGGGCTGGATGAGGGCACCGATCGTGGTCCGGGTGACCTCGCCGGTGTCGGCGGTCGCGGTGACCCGAGCGGTGTAGGCGCCGTCGAGGCCGGTCGACGGAGTCACCGTGACGGTGGTCTCGGCCGTGCCGACTGCCGGGACGGTGACCGTGTCGGCGGCCAGCGTGAACACACCCGCGGGCGCCGCAGACCCGGTGGGGCCGGTGGCGGTGAGGGTGAGTTTCAGTGTCCTTGAGGTGCCGGCGGTATTGACGTAGGTGATCTTTCTGAGGACCGGGGCGCTGTTGCCGTCGATCGCTCCGGCGCTGACCGTGGCCGGGTTCGAGTAGAGGGTGGCGTCGAGGGTCTTCGGCACGTCAACCCTGCCGTTGCCCTGCTGGAACGCCGTGAACGGGCCCGGCTTGGCGGTGCCGACCAAGACCTGCTTGAGGTGGTCGTACGTCCAGTCGGGGTGGCGCTGCTTGAGGATGGCGGCGGCGCCGGCGACGTGCGGGGTGGCCATCGACGTACCGTTGGCGCTGGTGTAGCTCCCGTCCACCGGGGTGCCCATGGTGGTGCCGGCGGCGCGGGCGGCGACGATGCCGACGCCGGGCGCGGTGATCTCCGGCTTGACCGCGAAGTCCGCCGCGCGCGGACCACGGCTGGAGAAGGGCGCGAGGACGTCGCTCTTGTCAACGGCACCCACGGTCAGCGCGGCGTCGGCAGCGCCGGGAGAGCCAACCGTCGTGCTGCCGGGGCCCGCGTTGCCGGCCGCGATGACGAAAAGGGTGTCGCTGGAGGCGCTCAGATCGTTGACGGCCTGGCTCATCGGGTCCGTGCCGTCGCCGGCGGCCGTCGAGCCGAGGCTCATACTGACGATGTCCGCACCCTGGGCGACCGCCCACTGCATACCCGAGATGATCCCGGACTCCGAGCCCTCGCCCTGGTTGCTGAGCACCTTGCCGATGTAGAGGTCGGCCGCAGGCGCGACGCCCTTGTACTTGCCGCTGGATGCGGCGCCGGAGCCCGCGATGGTGGAGGCGACGTGCGTGCCGTGGCCGTGGTGGTCGACGGGGTCCGGGTCGCCGGTAAAGTTCTTGGTGGCCTTGATCCGGTCGACGAGGTCGGGGTGGTTGGGGTCGATCCCGGTGTCCAGGACCGCGACCTTCACGCCCTTGCCGTCATAGCCCTTTGCCCAGGCCTCTGGGGCGCCGATCTGCGGCACGCTGCGATCCAGGGCGACCTTGACGGGCTTGTCGAGCCAGAGCTTGGTGATGCCGTCCGCGAGCACGGGCCGGACGGCCGTGGTCTTCGCGTTGTCGTCGTCGACCGCCTCCCAGAACGTCCGGGCGTGCTTCTTCGACGCCGACAGCGCGAGGCCGTCGATACTCGACAGCTTGGCCTGCCGCACCGAGCCAGCAGGGGTGGAGGCGTCATCGGCCGCCGCGGGCGTGTTGTACGTGGCGATCAGCGGGATGGCGGCGCGGCGCTCGTCGTCGTACCCGTACGAGACGAGTTTGGTGAGGTTGAACAACTCGCGGTCCAGCCGGCCGGCGGCGATGTACGGGCCGGCCTCCGTCGGGATGGCGTAGAGGTCCTCGCCGAGCTTGACGGTGAGGATGTCCGGCTGCGTTCCGTCGGCGTTCGGCACGACAGTGCCCGCGGAGGTGCCGTCCGAGTACTGGTCGAGCTGGATCCGCTCGCCGGTGACCAGCGTGAGCTGGTGGGAGTCGACGAGTTTGGCGGACTGCTGGGGCCCGGCCGATTCGGGGGGACTCGCGGTCGCTGGGCCGGCGAGTGAGCCGGCCAGGACCCCGACGGCGAGCACCGCCGTCAGCCGCCGGGGCCACGGCGGCCGGGGAGATACGGGAATGGTTCGCACGTGGCGACCACCTTTCAACGGGGGTGGGACGGGGACTTACAGGGCTTCGTAGCCGTCGTCGTCCGCGGGCACGCTGCCCTGGCTGGACGTAGGCTGCTGCGGGGCAGTGGACCGCGCGGACGCGCGAGACTGCTCAGGCTGCTGGTCCGGCTCGTTCGACGGCGGGACTTGTGGTGTTTCCATGGCGGTCGAGTGTTGTCCCCGCACCGGTTACCGGGCGACTGGGCAGATGACCCAACTTTGCCGCCCCGCACCCGCCTAGCGGTCGTCGCCGGCCGGGTCTTCGGTGACGACGCCGGCTTCCACGACCCGCACGGCCAGCGCCGTCCTGGACGACACCTCGAGCTTGCGCATCGCTGCCTCCAGGTGCCGCGCAACCGTCTTCGGTGACAGGAAGAGGGCGGTGGCGATTTCCCGGTTGGTCCGGCCACCCACGAGCAGCCGAACCACGTCGAGTTCCCGGGGAGACAGCTGATCGCCGTAGCTGCGCCGTCCACCCCGCCACGACGGACGCTTCACCTCCACGCCGTGTGCCCGCAGCGTGTGCATGACCCGCATGGCATCACCACGGGCTCCGAGGGCCGACAATCCCTGGAAGGTCTCCGCAAGGACAGGCAGCGCGGCGTTCGACCGGTCCGCGCGCAGCAGGCAGCCGGCCTGCCGCTCCCGGCTGAGCAGGGCGTCGTACGGCTGCGGGAGGCCCTGCCACGCCTCGGCGGCAAGTGCGAACTGGTCGGCGGCGCTGAGGAGATCGCCTCGGTGTTGGGCCAGGATGGCCCTGCAGGTCGCCAGGGCGGCGTGCGGGGCAGGTGCGCGGCGACCGCACACTCCCGCGGCGAAGGCGTCGACCAGGTCGCTGGCCGTGCTGACGCGGCCGGTCATGAGCAGTGCCTCGACCCGGGCCGGGGCGAGTTCGGTGGCCCAGATCCAGGTGTCCTTGCCCTCGATGAACCGGATCGGCTCGTCGGTCAGTTGCAGCACGTCGTCGATCCGCCCGGCGCCCAGCCGGAGCTTGGCCAGGGCGCCGGCAGGCTCGACCGAGTATTCCGCCCCGCCCTGCCGATCCGCCTGTTCAAGGACAAGCCGCAGGCATTCGTCCGCTCTGTCCTGGTCGCCGCGGGCCGCGTGCAGCAAGCCGGTGACCATGGCCGGCGCCAGGCGACTCACCGGCTGCAGCAGATCCTCGTCGGTAGCCAGCGAACCGGCCCGCTCGGCCAACCCGTCCCACGCTCCGGTGAGCCAGTCCAGCTGCGTCAGCGTCACCTGTCCCACCGCGCGAAGCTTGCGGTACTGGTACTTCTCGGCCAGCCCGACGCCCAGCGCGAGCACCCGACTCGCCTCCGCGTACCGCCCCCAGATCAACGCCATGTGCCCGACGTTGAGATGGCCGACCGTGACGTGCAGCCTCTCGGCGGTGGTGGCCGCGTCGTCGCCGATCAACGCCGCCTCCGCCCACCCCTCCTCCTCACCGAGCAACAGGAGCCCACTCGCCCGTCCGATCCGGATGCTCAACTGGTCCACCGGCGCCATCGAAGCCGGCACCTGCGCTACCCGGCGCAGCCACCTGAGGTGTTCGGCCGCTGGCGTGGTCGTCCCGTACGGCAGGCCGAGAAACATCATCGCGCGGGCCGCCTCCGCCGGGTTGTGCCCGAGGTCGGGAAGTGCGCGTTCCATCTCGATCCGGGCCTGCGCGAACGCCTCCATCTGCAGCAGCAGCCGGGCGACCTGGAAGCGGATCTCCGCCGCCTCACCCGGCGTCGGCTGGCCGGTGGCCAGCACACGGCGGAGAGCGTCCATCAGTTCGCGGTAGCGGTCGCGCCCGGTGAGCAGGCCGAACGGAATCTTGCCGGTGAGCCGGACCACGTCGGCGGGCAGCAAGACGCCGTTGGTGAGCAGATCGTGCAGCAGGACTACCGCCGTCGCACCGTCGCCCGAGGCGAGCGCGAGGTCGGCGGACTGTTCCGCGTACCGACACCAGGCCGTGGTGTCGCCGGCCTCCCTGAAATGGCGCGCCAGTTGCGCGACCGGTGGCGGGGTGACGCCTTCGAGCACATGTGCGGCGCGCCGGTGCATCGCCCGCCGTTCCGGAGCCGGGATCGCCTCGTACACTGCCCGGCACGACAGCGTGTGACGGAACGAAACCAGCCCTCTCGGATCCTCCCTCAGCAGCCCTGAACCCACCGCCTCCGCCAGGCCGACCAGCCTGCTCGCGGGATCCCCAGCCGGCTCCATCACCTCGACGACGGTGTCCTCGGCAGCGGGGTCGGTCAGTACGGCGGCCGCACGCAGCGCCGCCTGCGCGGCCGGGCCGAGCCGTACGGCGCGTTCCAGCACGGCGTCGCGGACCGTCGGCGGTACATCGATCTCGCCGAGCCGATGCCGCACCCAGGAACTACCCCGCCTGACCAGGTCAGCGCGGTTCCACATCAGTCGCACGGACTCCTCGATGGCGAGCGAAAGCCCGTCGGTCCGATCATGCAGAAAGGTCGCGAATTCGTCGGAAACCGGTTCCCCGCCGAGCATCGAGGACACCATGTTGGCAGTCCCGGCGACGTCCAGCGGTTCCAGCGTCAGCCGCAGCCGCGCCACCCCCACCGGTTGCCGCGACGACAACCGCAGCAGCAGGGAGTCCGGCGCGATCTCCCCCGGACGATAGGTCACGAGCAGGCTGATCCGTTGCCGCGGACGTGACGCCAGAAAGAGCAGGAACTCCAGGGTTGCCTCATCCGCCCAATGCACGTCCTCCACCGCGAGCAACCTGATGTTCAGCCGGTCGAGGATCTCCGCCAAGGCCCGGAACAGGCGGTGTCGTGCCGCTGCCGCGTCTTCGGCCGGCTCGGGAGCAGGTGGCAACGCCGTCGCCCACTCGGGGAACAGCGGTCGAAGCGCCCCCGCCAGCCCGCTCAGGCCGAGCCCGGCGACATCCTCAGCCGCCGGTCGGATCGCATCCACCACCGGGCCGAGGGTGAACGGCTGCCGGAACGCCGGGCAGGTCGCCAGCAGCACCTGTCGACGGTCCGAGGTCCGCGTCGCGAGAGTCTCCTGCACCAACCGGCTCTTGCCGATACCGGCTTCGCCCTCGACGAGCACGATCGCCGGCGGATCCGACAGCGCCGTCCTCAGGGCGGCGAGTTCGTGCCCACGTCCGACCATGCCGGGCGACGAAATCGCCGAGAGGTCGCCGGTGTCAGACCCGCTGGTAGACATTCGCACTATCGGGCGAACAGGGGCGACCGCGCACCGGCCGTCATGCCGGTTCCGGCGGAGGCGAGCAACATGAGCAGAGGCTACAACGCGGGAAAGCGCGTTTGAAGTGCCCGTACAAGGGCTCAGGAACCTTGCTGGAGTGCCACAGTGCCGGTCGGCGGCCGCTCGATCCCGCCGCAGCGTGATGTCCTTCGTCACGCAGGCTGCCTGCTCCTTCTGCCGACCGCGGGGGTACAGCTCGCTCGAGCTGTACCCCGCCACCCCGGCCAGCCGGTGCCGCGCCACCACACAGGGGCGCGTCGGCACCGTCGGCCGATGGCCAACTGGGACGGCCCCGTCAGCGCAGGAAAGTGGTTCCTCCCCATCCTGGGCCGTGTGCTGCCGCCGTCGGGAACATCAATCCGCTCGCGAAACGACCCGCATTGATGTTCGTGAGGAGCCGGCCCTCACCGTTGATCGAGATCAGGTCGGCGCGGCCGTCCCCGCTCAGGTCGGTCGGGTAGGGCAGCATGTTGGCGTTCCAACCCTGGCCCACCGAAGCTCGGGGTCCGAAGCTGACCAGCCCGTTCGTCACACCCTGGTTGCGGAAGGCGGCAAGCGTCCCGTCCGCTAGCACGCCGAGCACATCCGCGGGTCCGTCACCATCGAGGTCGACGACGTGCATGGCCAGGTAACCGGTCCAGCCCGCACCGACCCGCTGACCGGCGGCGAACATACCTCCGCTGAAGCTGCCGGTGTTGAGGTAGTGCCACAGCGACCCATCCGGCTTGATGGACATCAGGTCGGCTCTTCCGTCACCCGTGAGGTCACCGACGAAGGGAAGCTCGGCGGTGCTCCAGCCCTGGCCCACCGGGACGGCCGGACCCCAGGTGACCGCACCGTCGTTCATGCCGGTGTTGCGGAATGCCTTGAGCGTGCCGTCCGGGAACACCCCCAGCAGGTCGGCGCGCCCGTCGTCATCGAGGTCGGCCAGGTGCACCGCCAACGTCCCCTGCCAGCCACCGCCGACCTGGACGCCTGCGGCGAACATGCCACCCGTGACGGACCCGGTGTTCCTGAACTGCACCAAGGCTCCGGTGCTGGTCACCGTGAGCAGGTCCGCGAGCCGGTCACCGTCAAGGTCACCGATGATGGGCAGTTGCGAGGCCGACCATCCCTGCCCGACCGTCTGGGTAGCGCCCAGCTCCGGCCAGTTCACCGTGGTGCGCAGGTTCTCGTACGCGTTCAGCGTGCCGTTTCCCGTCACGGCCAGGACATCGGAGCGCCCGTCTCCGCTCAGGTCCACCCGGTCGATGCCCCGACGCAGCGCGAAGGTCACCAGGGGGTGGAGCACACCGTGTGCCACCGACTCGGGATGGGCGGCGATGGCGGGAAGAAGGTTACGGATCTCCTGGCGAAGGTTGTCCGCGACGGTGGTCTGTCCGGCGCGCTCGGCGGTCAGGAGATCCACGGCGCGGGTCGCCGCGTCCACGAGGCGCACCGCCTGCTGCAGCCATGGCTTCGCCTGGGTTGTCAGGCTGGTTTGCATGGCCTGCAGGTCCATGCTGGCCGTCTTGAGATCAGCGAGCCTCTGTTTGAGTGCGACGGCGGCGCCGTCCACCCCGTTTCCGGTGCGGAGGGCGTCGCGGAAGCTTCTGATGGCGGCCGCCAGCGCCACCGAGTCGGTGTGGTCGATGACGGACGAGCGGTTGATCTCCGCGAAGGTTCGGAGCTGGCCGGCCTTCGGCCCACCGAGGGTGTTGATGGCGCGTAACCAGGAGTTCTCTGGCTGGTACTGTGCCGGATTCCAGGCGAAGTCGGCGGCGGTGAGCAGGGGGAGCTGAGAGGGGCCCTGCTGGGTCATCTCGTTGAACAGGATTCCTGGAGCAGCCGAGAGCGCGGGCTCTCGCCCGGCCAGCGGGCCCATCTGGAGCCGGTCCCAGACCTGGTCGTTGACGGGGAAGTTGTCCCAGATGGCGAGGCGGTGCCGGGGGAACGCCAACTGTGCGTCGTCGAGATTCTTCTTGGTGATACGCGGAGACAGCACCTCGGGTCCGGTCCAGTACACGCCCACGTCGGCGCCGAGCCGGGTGTCGAACTCGGTGCGGTAGCTGCTGGCCGCCGTCCCGGCGTACTCGCTGCTGACGGTGTACAGCTGGCCCATGTCGGCGTGGGTGCTGATGAACTGTGTCTGGACGAAATTCGTGACGTCGGCCTGCGCCCGGGCCCACGCCGTGACCCCGGTTCCGTATGTGCCGGTGTCGGTGGAGCAGGAGAACGGCCGTGTCGGGAAGACGTCGTCCCAGGCGATGACGAAGTGCCTGACTCCGAT
Organism: Micromonospora sp. NPDC047730; assembly: GCF_043204765.1. Classification (NCBI taxonomy): domain Bacteria; kingdom Bacillati; phylum Actinomycetota; class Actinomycetes; order Micromonosporales; family Micromonosporaceae; genus Micromonospora; species Micromonospora sp. NPDC047730. The sequence continues at coordinate 102,811 of NZ_JBIDCU010000006.1, forward strand.
CTGGCGCAGCTGGTCGAGCCGGGAGAGCAGCGTGCTGCGCTCCGTGGCGGACGAGTGGCAGATGCCGTTGGCCTGGTCGAGTGGCATCTCGGGTGAGATCCGGTATACGAACGCGACGTGCAGGCTGTTGGCCTTGGTAACGGTTTCTCGTAGATCGCCAAGTTCGGCGTCCGTGTACGGGGTCCGCCAGTTGTTGCTGCCGCTGCCGCCCGTGCGCGGGTCCGCCGCGGGCCCGTAGAAGAAGCGGTTCATCTTGTTGCGGGCGAGGACCTCCACCTGTTCCAGCCGGTCAGCTTTCGTCCACAAGGCCACCCCTGGTGGTGGGGGGTTGGCCGAGTCCATACCGCCGCGGAACGAGAAGGCCGGCCAGTCCTTGATCGTGACCCGCGCGATTTCCGCGCCGGAGGAATCCGACGCCAGGAGCTGTCTCAGGGTCTGCGCGGCGTAGAAGGTGCCCACCTTGTCGCCGCCGGCGAGCACGACCCGCTGCCTGCCGCCAGAGTCCGTCCCGGTGGCCAGCAGATAACCCTGGTCCGGCAGGGTGCTCGGGGTGGTGACACCGAGTGCGTTCAGGGCCGCCGCGCTGGCGGGGGTCTCCCGCGCTCCCCCGACGTAGACGGTTGTTCCGGCGCCGGGATCGGTGTTGGTGAGGGTGACCCTGGTGCGGTGTGCGGTGAGAGCGGCCACCACGGCGTCAACGGCCGGCTGGTCCGCGGCCGCGCCACGGACGACTGTCACAGCGACCGGCAGGTCAAGCGTGGTCCCGGTGACGGACAGCTCCCGTGGCTGTGGATTGAGGGGCGGGGTGGCCGCAGCGCCGCTGGCCGTGGACGGTGAGCCCAACAGCCCGACCGCGCCGAACAGCGAGGCGAGCACACAGCCGGCCACTGTGCGTGGGAAGCGCCAGCGTCCCCGAGGACGGTAGCCGTTTCGCATGGACGCACTCCTAGGAACTCGAGGTTCGTGACTGGATGCCGTGGCGCGCGGCAGGCACGCACCGGCTTAGAAATACTGGACTAGACCATCGAGATTCGTCAATGACTACAGGCCGGTTGATCAACAGGCTTCACCGCCCCACGACCGTCACACCCTTGACGTAGTGGGCCTTCACCATGTCCGGGGTGAGCGCGCGATCGTAGACGGCGACCTCGGACATCCATCCGCCGAAGCGGTTCGCCGCGTCATCCCCTCGTGCCCCGATCTTCAGCGAAGCAGCCCCATCGGTCGGCACCCGGCTGATCGGCACGGATGCGCGCTCGGTGCCGTCGAGATAGACCTTGAGCGTCGAGCCGTCGAAGACGGACACCAGGTGGTGCCAGCCCCACTGCAGCACGGGGGCACCGACCGGACCGGTGGTGGACAGGGAGTCCGAGAGGTTCATCGCCGCCGGCCGGTTCTTCGCACCCAGGCGCAGGAGGTACCCGTTACGGGCGGGCGAGTCGTACTTCTCCAGCACGCCCTGGTCGCCGCCCTCCCGGACGTAGACCCATGCCTCAAGGGCATAGGGGCCGGTCAGGCTCAGGCTTGCCGAGTCGGGTACCTCGATGTAGCCGCCCTCAAGGCTCATCGACCGGCTGTTCCCAGCGGCCAGCGGCCCCGGCTGGCCCTGGACCACGGATCCCCGGACGACCCCGTTGTTGCCGTGCCCGGACCTGTCGAGCACTGTCGCCCCGCTGTCGTCGAGCCGCCAGTAACCGACGGCGCCGTCGGCCCGCACCAGGTCGGCGTAGGTCCCGGGAGCCGGCCTGGCCACCGTCACGGTCGTGGTGAACGCCCTCGGCTCCCCGCCATCCGGGCGGGCGGTCATGACGATCCGGTAGTCACCCGGCGCCGCATTCTCCGGGACCGAGACGCGCGTACGGACCTGCTGCCAAGCGAGCCCGTTCCTGGCGTTGCGGGCGAACAGGATCTGCTCGGACGATGGCGTCCATCCGTTCGGAAGGTCCACCGAGATCCGGCCCTGGACGACTGCGGTCCCGGACATCTCGACGAGCATCCCGAGATCAGTCGTCGCCCCCGGGGCGACCATGGTCGCCAGTTCGGTCGCAACGACCTGCGCCCGGGACAGTTGGCCCACCTTGACGCGCGACACCGTAGCTCGAACGGTCGTCGTCCCTGTGCCCGGCACCGTCACGGCGTCGCCCTCGATGGCGACTGCCGCGCCGTTGGCGGTCGCGGCCTCCAGCCGGTAGCCGGCCGGCAGTCGTAGGTGCAGCTTGACCTGCTGGAGCCCGGGGCGACCCGCCGCGGCGGGCGGGGGCGTCACCGTGGCTTCGATCGTGCCCCGGGCAACGGCCGAGGTGATGGAGTAGGTCACCGGGCCGAACAGGGTCGGCAGTTTGGTGACCCCGACCGTCTGGCCGTCGGACAGCCACGGCTTGGGCGTTGCCGGCGCGAGGTCGAGCTCGGTCGGCACCCCCGCGGCGTCGAGGGTCTCGTTGACGAGCATCCCCCGCAGCGCCTTGAGGTACGTGGCGTTGTTCGGTGACAGGGGTGCCCGGAACTGGGAGCGGTAGTACTCCATCGGGCACGGCGCGACGGTTTCGCCCTCGCCCCCGATGAAGGTGTTGCGGGTGAAGCCCTGGGCGAGCATGCCGTAGAACGTCAGCCCGATCCGGTCGGCATCACCGATCTGGTCGAGATACTTGAGGTAGGACCAGCCGTACTGCTGGTCGACGCCGCTCGAGCGGTAACCGTCCGCTGCGGGCCACGGGCCGGCAGGGCGGGTCTGGCACGCCTCGACCGGCTCACCGCTGAGATTGAACCGGGTGAGCCCGAGGAACGTGGCGCCGTGCTTGTTGAGGAAGGTCGTCAGCCCCTGCCCGACCGGGCTGTTGAGATCGATCAAGCCGCTGCCCAGGGCGTACGGCATGATGAGGTTCCAGTAGCTGCCCTGCGGTGAGTTCGTGATCATCCCGGCCGGGTCGAAGTCGTTCGGCTCGAGCAGCGCAACGGGCACGAAGACCGAGCCGTCGGGCAACTGGGTCTTGCTCCGGTCGATCGCGGCGAGGGTCGCGGCGCGTAGCCCGTCTGCCTGTGCGGTGAAGGCGGCCGCGTCGTCGGGGCGGCCGATGAGACGCAGGACGACACCCATGTCGCGCAGGCCACGCCACACGTCTGCCTGGTGGTGGATGCCGTGAGCCCGTGCGCTGTTGTCGGAATAGAGGCTCGTCTTGGCGAGCAGCCCGTTGGGGTCGTTGCTCCGCTGGGCCGCGATGTCGTTGAGCCACGCCTTGAAGGTGGCCAGGTGGGCCGTGATGAGTCCGGAGTCCCCGGTCTGGAGGTGGTATCTCGCGGCCGCCTGGAGCTTGATGCCCCGCTCCCAGGTCGTGAACCCGTCAAGGTACTGCCCCCGGACGAGGAACTCGTCCATCGTCTGCCGGGTGCGCGGCGCGTAGCCGAAGTCGCCGAGCGATCCGACCGTGGCCACCACCTCGGGGATCCAGGCGAACTTCGGGTCGTCGGGCAGCTCGTAGCCGTTGCCGATCGTGAGGTTGTAGCCCATGACGAGGTTGGTCAGCAGCATGGACCGCATGGCGTCGGCGGCGTACTTCTCCGGAATCTGCACCCCGCTCCCGGCGTCGAGCTGGCCCTTCCAGTAGGCGATCATCTGAGCCCGCCTGGCGTCGTATCCGCTGCTGTCCATGACGACCGTCCCGAGCGCCTGGGGCTGGTTCATCATGAGCAGGTGGACCTCCGCCGGGCCCTTGCTGAGGTCGAGGGTGTAGGTCAGATCCGGTGCGCTCCACGCAGCCTGGCCGCTGTAGGCGAGCGCGAGCTTGTCGCCCACCTTGAGGTTGTTCTCGGCAGCCACGGCCCCGGCGACGTACATGCCGTTCAGGTTGACGCGGAGCGTGGCCGACGTCTGGCCGGAGTTCCCCGGCCGGACGATGAAGCGGATCATGCTCATGAGCCGAGCGGAGCCGGAGAACCGGGTGACGTAGGACTCCCGTTCATAGGTCCGTCCCTGGCGGTCGGTGTAGCGGTTCTGCAGCACCGGCTGGTAGCCATCGGCGAGCGTCGGCTCGTCAAGCCTGGTCTCGGCCGAGCCGTAGAGTTCGGTCCCGTCGCCGACGTAGAACTTGACCCACTGCCGAGTCCGCCCGTCGGCGAAGTCCGAGTTGATCTGGCTGCCGTCGGTGAAGTGGAAGCTGAAGTCCCGCTGCGCGCTGAAGTTCTTGAGGTCCGGCATCGGGTATGTCAATGGAAGGTTGTTCCACCGGGTGTCGTGCCAGAAGTCGTCGCCGTGGTTGGCCGGTACGAGAAGGTCCCGCATGTTTGCCATCGTCGGGCCGTCAGGCAGCGCCATGAGCTGCTCGCCCCACGTGTCGGTCCCTTGCCGCAGGGCCGCCTGCACGCGCTGGACGTATCCGTCGGGGAACGCCGGCTGTTCTGGACGACCGATTGGCCCGTCAGGCATGGCGTCCCCAGCTGACGGCCCGGACGCAGCCCGGGGTGAGGCCGGCGCCGCTGCGGTAACCGGCGCCAGGACGACTCCCCCGGCCGCGAGACAAGCCACCAGGAGCGCAGCCATGCATGCCCATCGGTTCGTACTTTGTCTAGCAGCCATCAGCCCTGCTCCTCATCGATTCGGTAACCGCGACGCGGGCTGGCGGGCGTGCACTCGGCGCCCAGGGCCACCCGCGCGTTCGGGCAGATGCGGCAGACGCTAATACTGGTATAGACCGGAGTCAAGATGCGTCGTCTGCGCGCCTCTCCGCAGCACCCACCCCGGTCTGGTAGCCGGCCGAAGCCGGACAACGCCTGACGGCAGCAACCGTGGAGAACCCGTTGCGCGGAGACCCGCACGGCGGGTTCGGCGAGCGGCCTGGAGAAACGGACCAGCGGCAACGCAGGCACCGCGCTCCAGGCCGACCCAACCAGGACTTCCCCGATGAACGTCTCCCCCGACGCCTGGAAGCCTTCGTCCGTGGCGGATCAGGGTTCGATCGGCCGGACCTGATCCCGGTACCGCTCATAGAGGCCGCGATTGTGCGCGTCGCCCTGAGCAAGGTTCGCGGACACGTGGACGGGCGGGTCGATGTCGCGGGCCAACAGCCGGCGGCAGACCAGCTCGGTGAGGAGCTGCGCGATGAGGACTCCGGTGAACGACGAAACCGCCCCGGTCCGAACTCCTGGGGTGATCTCCAGTGCCGCGTCTCCTGCGGGCGCGTGGTTGTCGATCACCACATCCGCCAGGTCAGCGAGATGCGGTCCCTCGGTGGAACGTGCACCGGCCGAGCGCGTGTGGGCCAGTGAGGTGACCGCCACGATCGGATGGGAACGCTCGCGGGCCAGCGTCGCCATCTCGATGACGGCGGCGTTGATACCGGAGTTGGAGACGATGAGGAAGGCGTCGTGCTCGGAGGGTGCGGCGAGGTGGTAGATCCGCTCGGCGAGACCGGACTCGCGCTCGTACGTCGGGTCGAGGATCGGCCCCGGGTCGGCACCGCCGAACATCACGAGATCCTTGACCGCCAGCATGCTGACGGCGGCGAGCCCGCCGGCACGCCCGGCGAGTTCGAGGGTGACGATCCGCGAGTGACCGGTCCCGAACGCCTGTAGGACGCCGTCGGCGGCGATGGCGTCGGCGACGAGCCCGGCTGCGGCCTCGATGGCGTCGAGCTCCGTGGCCAGAACCCGTTCGAGCGCGTTCCGGGCGATGGTGGCGTAGGCCGGCTCAGGCACTGATCCTCCTGGAATGTTCACGGTCGCCGACGGCTTCGATGGCGGCTTCGACGGCAGCCTCGACGACGATCTCGCCGCTGCCCGAGGTGACCGGACTGACATAGGTTTCGTAGCAGGGTTGCGTGTCGCGGGCGGGTAGGTAGCCGAGGTAGCCGTTCGCATAGCCGAGGACCACGATGGCCCCCACCTGGTCGGACGCTGCCGAACGGATCGTTTCGCCCAGCTCGAGGAACAGCTCGCCGGGAACGGCCACGATCGTGACCCCGTCGAGGTCCACCGCCTCCACGTCGACGACGTACGGTTCGGTGCGGCGGCGCGCCGCCTGCTCCTCCGCGATCCGCCTCCCCTGTTGCAGGACCCAGCGGATGCGTTCGTCCTTGCCCACCGGCAGCGGCGCTTGCCGCAGGGCCACGTCGAGCTCCGCGGGCTGCTTGGGGGCGAGTGTGACGGTTCGCGAGACCGGCGGCCGTACCGGCGTCCGGGTGCCCCCGCCGACGTGCGGCGGCACCGGTAGTACCCGGTCGGCCAGCCAGGCCCCGAGCCGATCCACCTCGTCAAGCCCCCGCCCCTGACGGGTCTGCCGGGTACTGATGTCGCCGGCGGCACCGGTGGCGACGACCACCCACCTGCCTGGTGCGGACAGCGCCCGGCGGATGCCGCCGTTCAGGTCCGCGCTCACATGGTTGTTGTCAGCGGGGAGGATGGTCGGGTGGACCGGAGAGATCACGACCAGTCCCACCACGTCGGCGCCCGCGGTGACCGTGAGGGTGTCGACGGGAATGTCCAGCGGGCCCGCGTCGGCGACGTTGCGGCGACCGGCCAGCTTGGGAACCAGTGTGCGGACCCAGCCGAGTCCGGCGGTGCGCTCGGACGCCATGGCGGACCGCACGGCTTCGAGGGATGCGGCTTCGAGCCGGTCGGCGAGGTGGCGTGGCGTGGCCTCGCCGCCGGGGCTGCAGCCCGCCTCGGGACTCGCGTGGGTGTGGGTGGCGGCGACCCAGCAGGACTGCACGCCGACGTCCCGCATGGCGCTCCGGATCCGCTCGACGACGTCGACGTTGACGCAGATCAGATCCGCGACCACCAGCGCGAACCGGTGGCCGTCGTCGGCGAACGTGACGGCATGGACCTCCAGCGGGTCGAGCACGTTCTGGACGCCGTCGGAGCGGTCGGCGTAGCCACCCATGGGTTCTCCGGGCACGACCTCGAGCCGCACCACCCCGTGTCCGACCCTCATGCGTCGCCACCGGTTCCGTGGCCCGCCAGCAGGCGTGCGTAGGGGTCGGCACCGCTCAGCAGCGCCGGACCGCCATCGAGCGGCTCCGCTCTGGGTGTGACCAGGGACAGTCCCCTGGCCTCGAGTTCAGCCGCCAGCGACTGGTGGAGCGCGTTCCCCGGGGCCAGCAGCCGTCCGCTGAAGGACACCCGCCGGGCTGCCCCGCTGAGGCCGAGCCGGACGGCTGCCACCTGCGCCGCAGCGGCGAGATCGGCCGCGGCCCGGGCGCAGATCCGCCCCGCCTCCGGGTCGGCCCGCGCGGCCGCGTCGAGCACGTCGCGGGCGAAGGCCGCGGTACGGGCGACAATGGCGGGGTCGCGGTAGTAACGCTGTAGCGACGCCAGGTCGATGCCGCCGAGCGCGGTGACGAGACGGTCGGCCAGTACCGTTGCCGGCCCGACCTGGTCGTGCGACGCGGTCGCGGCGCGCATGCCGGCCAGTCCGATGGCGTACGCGCTGCCCCGGTCACCGAGGTGGGGGCCCCATCCGTCGAGCCGGGCGTGGTCGCCGCCGGCGTCCACCGCGAGCACGGTCGTCCCGGTCCCGACACACAGCAGTACGCCGGGGCCGCCGAGAGCGCCGGCGTGCGCGAGGATGCTGTCCTCCACGACCACGGCCCGGCCGCCGAACTGCCGCTCGAGGGCGAGTGCGAGACGCCGGCGTCCAGCGCGCTCCCCCGGTACGCCGGTCAGGCCGGCCACCACGCCGGCCACCTGTGCGGGGAGGGAGATCGTCGCCGCGGCGCCACGAACGGCGGCCAGGATCCGTTCGACGCCGTCCTCGTGGGGCTGGTAGGAGAAGCCCGGGCCGACGCCGAGCTGGCGGCCCTCCGGGGTACGCAGCAGCAGCCGAAGTTCCGACTTGCCGCCGTCGATGGTGATCGTCGTGGTCATCGCGACATCCCTGCGGTCAGCCCTGCGACAATCTGCTTGGTCGCGAGTGCGAACACCACGGCCAGCGGTACCAGGGCGATCACGAGTCCGGCGAACAGGGTGCCGCGGTCAGCGGCGAACTCGCCGAAGAACCGGGTCAGCCCGACCGGAATGGTGTACTTGTCGCCGCTGCGCAGCAGGACCAACGGGTAGAAGAAGTCGTTCCAGGTCGGCGCGAACTGGAAGACGGTTGCCACCGCGAGCGCCGGCCGCATCAGGGGCAGGACGACCGACACGAACAGTCGGCCCTCGTTCGCCCCGTCGATCCGCGCGGCCTCCTCCAGCTCACCGGGCAGTCCCCGCATGAAGCCCATGATCACGAAGACCGAGAACGGGATTCCGCTCGCCGCGTAGAGCAGCACCAGCCCGATCCGACTGTCGATCAGACCCATCGACTGGAACATGTAGAACACCGGCAGCAGGCCGAGTTTCGCGGGAATCATCAACCCGGACAGGAAGAACGCCGCAAGCAGGGCGCGGCCCCGGAACTTCCACCTGGCCAGGGCGTAGGCGGCCATCGCCGACACGCTGACGCACAGTGCCACCGAAGCGCAGGTGACGGTGAGGGAGTTGACGAAGTACGTCGAGATCGACGCGGTCTGCCACGCGCGGGTGTAGTTGCTCAGGTCGAACGAACTGGGCAGGCCGACCGGCGCGCGGAGGATCTCCGCGTTGGGCCGGAGCGAGCCGATCAGCACCAGCAGCAGCGGGCCGAAGGCGATCGCGGCGTACGTCCACAGGAGGAGCTGGCTGCCCGCGCCGTGCAGCAGCGAACGCTGGCGGGTGCCGCGCGAACGTACGGTCTCGGCTCCGACCTTCGATGCCCGGCGGGGTGCGACGCGAAGGGTGGTACCCATCTAGTGGACCTCCCGACGGCGCAGCGCCCGCTCCAGGGCCAGGGAGACGCCGAAGATGAGCACGAAGATCAGCATGGCCAACGCCGACGACTCTCCGATCGCGTTGCTGCCGCCCTGGAAGGCGGTCCGGTAGTAGAGAAGGCCCAGCACGTCCATGGCGCCGCCGGGCCCGCCGTCGGAACCGCCGAGCGCGTAGACGAGGTCGAAGATGTTGAAGCATCCGATGAACGTCAACACGGTGATCACGCCGACCGCCGGCATCAGAAGTGGGAACCGGATGCTCCAGAACGCCCGGGTCGCCGACGCGCCGTCCATCGCGGCCGCCTCCTCCAGCTCCTTGGGGATACCGGCCAGGGCGGCGCCGAAGATGAGCATCGGTCCGCCGATCCACTGCCAGGCGTTGACCAGGATCAGTACCGGCAGGGCGAGGTCCGGCTCGCCGAGCCACGGGCGCGCCCAGGCGTCCAGGCCGACCGCACTGAGCGCGAAGTTGATCGGGCCGAAGGTGGGGCTCAGCAACAACGACCAGATGTACCCGACGATAAGCGGGCTGATCAGGTACGGGAGCGAGAAGAGCGTCTGGAACAGCCGCTTGCCCCAGGGGTTGCGGTGCAGGAGCACCGCCAGGCCGAGCCCGATGGTGTTCTGGATCGCCATGGTGCCGACGAAGAAGAGCACGTTGTGTCCGAGCGCGGCGGGGATCTCGTCGCTCAGCGGGTAGCGGGTGAGGATCTCCCGGTAGTTGCCGATCCCGACGAACTCCCCCTGGCGGGTGCCGTCCCAGCGGAACAGCCCGTAGTAGAAGGCGGTGACGAGCGGCACCACGAGGAACAGCCCGTAGAGCGCGAACGCCGGCAGGCAGAACGACGTGATCCACCCTGCCGAGACCCGTCCTGCCCGGCGGCGTGACCGCCGGGCAGGACGGACCGTCAGTTCTTGGGCCGGAACCACTGATCGACCCCTCGTTGGATGTGTGCGGCCACGTCGGCGGCGGTGCTTCGGCCCAGGACGTAGTCGGAGAACGCCTCGGAGGCGAGGTCCCAGGCGGTGGGTGTGCCGCCGGAGAAGTACGCGTAGGTGACGTACGGGCTGGGGTTCGCCTGGTAACCCTTGAGTGCCTGCGCCAGGAGTTCGTCCTGCGGCTCGGCGCCCGGTACCGGGGAGATCTGCTGAAGCTCGTTGGACAGCGCCTTGCCGAACTCCTCCGTCGCCATCCACCGCACGAGGTCCAGCGCCGCGTCCCGGTGGCGGGATTTCGCCGAGACGCCGAACGACCCGTCGACGTAGCCGGGCACCAGCGTCTTGTCGACCGCCGCGCCGGGCGCCGGCGGCACGTTGAAGATGCCCATGTCGAGCTGGGGGTTGGCCTTCTTGAACCCGGCGAGCTCCCAGACGCCACCAGGGAACATGGCGGCCCGGCCGGAGGTGAAGAGGGCCTGCGCGTCGCTGTAGTTCACCCCGGCCGCCTGCGCCGGCCAGTACTTCTGGGTGCTCTGCCAGGTCTCGAGCGACTTCACCCAGGGCGCGTCGGTGAACTTCGCCGAGCCGTTGAGCATCTTGGTGAGGTAGTCGGGGCCGCCGTACGTGGTGGCTCCGAAGATCTCCTGCTCGATCGGCAGCATCCACTTGTCGGTGACGGTGTTCGCCAGCGGGGTGACGCCGGCCTTGCTGAGCTTGTCGAAGCCCGCGATCATGTCCGCCCAGGTGGTGGGGGCGGCGATGCCGTTGTCGGCGAAGATCTTCTTGTTGTAGATGACGTGCAGCGTCTGGATCGCGAACGGAACGCCGTAGACGCGCCCGTCCTTCTCGCCCTTCGCGCCGTCGAGGATCGGCTTCGGGAATCCGCTCAGCTTGTCGACCTGGTCGTCGAGGGGCACCAGGCTGCCGGAGCCGACCAGCGGCTGGAGCAGCCCGTAGGAGCGCAGCTGCGCGACGTCGGGGCCGTTGGCATCGGTGAGCCCGGTCTTGAGGATCGTGTCGTACTCGGTGTTCTTGTAGGGGACGTACTCCACGGTCACGCCCGGGTGGGCCTTCTCGTAGATCTGGAAGATCTTCTTGTACGCCGCGACGTCCTCCTGCCGCCAGCCCCAGACCTTCAGGTTGACGGCGTCGCCACCACCGTCCCCGCTGTCGCCCGGCGCGCAGGCGGCGAGGGTGACGGCGAGTGTCGCGACCACCCCTATCACACCGAATCTTCTGGGCATCTCGTCTCCGATCGTCGTGGCCGCCACCCTCCAGACCTGGCGGACGCGCCGAGCGTAATACTGGTATAGACCGGAGGTCAACGGGTTGCAGCGAGTCAACGGCGGGCCGGAAACTGCCCGTAGGATGGCTCCAACTGCGGGGAAAGGGGATCGGGTCCGTGCCAAGGAGGCGACACGAGCCGAGCGACGGGGCGCTTGAATCGTTGCTGGCGGAGCACAACCGCGGCAAGGGCGAGCACATCAGAGACGTGCTCACCGCTATGGTCCTGAGCTCGCGGGACGGCGCGCTGCTTCCCTCGGAGCGGGTCCTCGCCGAACGGTTCGGCGTCGCCCGGATGACCGTCCGGGGCTCCATCGACGCGCTGGAGTCGAAGAGAATGGTCCGGCGGGTGCCCGGGCGCGGGACCTTCGTGCAGCACCCCACGCTGACCCACTCGGAGATCTTCCGCTCGTTCAGCGAGGACATGCGGATGCGCGGCATGGCACCGGGCGCCAAGTCGTACCGCGCCCGCACCCGCCCGGCCACTCGCGCCGTCGCCGCCAGCCTCGACATCGCCCCGGGCGAGCCGACCCATTACATCGAGCGGATCCGCACCGCGGACGGCATCCCGATGGCGCTGGAGCGGACCAACCTCGCCGCGACGCGGTTCCCCAACCTGCTGGCGGTGATGGGGCGCGACGACTCGCTGTACGAGGTGCTGGGCCGCGCCTTCGGGGTGCGGCTGGAATCGGCGCGGCAGACGGTCACCATCGCCCGGCTGACCGACGCCGAGGCGAAGCGGCTCGAAGTCGCGGAGGACAGCCCGGCGTTCCTGATCGAGCGCATCTCGGTGGACAACATGGGAAAGGTCGTGGAGTTCGGCCGGTCGCTCTACCGCGGGGATCGTTACGCCATCCAGATGCACGTCAGCCCCCCGTCGCCGGAGGGCTGACGCACATCGGGGGAGGCCGGTCAGCCGAGGCCGGTGAGGTGGTGCGCCTCGAGTTCGGCCGCGGTCAGGGCCCGGTCGTAGATCGCCGCCTCGTCGAGGTCGCCCTGGAGCCGCTGGTTCGCGTCGTCTCCGCGGCCACCGAGCTTGACGCTCGCCGTACCGCTGCCTGGCGACACCGACGTCGCGACGCTGTTGTCCGCCACCCCGTCGAGGTACACGGTCAGTCGTGACCCGTCGAAGACGGCGGCGACGTGGTGCCACGTGTTCGGTGACAGCCGGGTACGGCCGGTCACCAGGCCGTACCCCTTTCCGGCAGCGCCCAGCGACCACGCCTGCAGGACGCCGTCTGTCACCCTCAGCGCATACCCGTTGACCGCCGGCCCGCTGTAACTCTCGATGATCGCCTGCCCCGGCGCCGGGGCGAGCGTGTCGAGCTTCACCCACGCCTCCAGGGTGAACGCGCCCCGGAGGTCGGTTCGCGGGCTTCGTGGCGCCTCGACGTACCCGGCGGAGAGGTCTGCCGCCCGGTCACCGGTGATCGCACCCTCGGCCCCCGGGTGGGCACCGGCCAGGTAGGTGCCGTTCCGCTGGCTGGCGGAGCCGTCCACGGCGGTGCTGGAGCCGGTCGCGTCGCCGAGCCGCCAGTAGCCGGCCGGGTTCGCCCCGGTCACGAGGTTCGGGTAGCTCTGCTCCCCGACCAGGATCGGGAGCGACACGTTCACCGGTGGCACGCCGTCCTCGGCGAAGGACACCGTCACCTGGTGGCGTCCCGGCTCGGCGTCGGCCGGGACGGTCACCTCCACCGGTACGCTCGCGACGATGGTCCGCCCACCCGGCTGGGCACGGAACACCTGCTTCGCCGGGTCGATGGTCCAGCCGGCCGGGCCGGTGGCGCTCACCTGGCCACTGATCCCGTGATCCGCGAACACCTCGAAGGTGACCTGGAATCGCTTCGTCTTACCGGGCGCGATCAGCGATCCCGGCGGATCGACCGAGACGGTGCCGCTGAACACGTCGGAGTAGTGCGGGACGATCTCGTAGATGTGCGGGGCCGCGCTGCCCGATGTCCACCGGATCCGTACCGCGCTGGCCGCGAGGTCCGCGGCCGGTACCTTGGTGAACCCGTCAGCGAGCGGTCCGAGATCCACCCAGGCGCCGTCGACCAGCGCCTGGATCATGCCGTCGGCGGGAGCGGTCGCGTCCTGCACCACGGTCACCGCCGACAGCCGGTGCGGCTTGGTGATCGGAACCGTGATCACGTCGCCGTCCTGCGGCTTGCCGGCGGCGACGTACGCCGTGTCGTCGCGCCGGTCGGTCAGGTTGCCCAGCGCCGACCCCTGGGTGGCAGCCGGCAGGCCCGTCGGAGCCCCGAGGTCGCCGTACCAGCGGTCACCGATGTAGCCGTCGCTCTGCGAGGCCGCGAAGCTGAGCAGGTCGTCGACCGGACCGGGGCTGATCTGGTGCCACGTCCTGTCGAGGATGCCACGGGCACGCGCCTGGTCCCGTCGTGCCAGCCAGGCCGCTTCGCCGTCCCCCCGGTCCTGGGCCCGGAGGACGGCCACGGCCGCCCGGCCTGCCTGGCCGGTCACTCCGACGCGGTCCAGCCAGGGCCCGATCTGCTTGAGCAGCGCGGGGTTGTCGAGCTGCGCCCGGAGCGCGGCGGGCAGTTCCGCCAGGCGGCGCATCTCACGATCGAGCTGCTCGAGTTCGTCGCCCACCGGCCGGCCCGCCGAGTACTCGGCGATGAGCCGGTTGACGAGCGCGGCGAACTGCGGCCGTGCGGTGTTGTCGAGGACGCTGGCCCGGTTGTTCTCCGCGAACAGCCGCAGCTCCTGGTAGGCGTCGCCGCCGATGATCTGCAGCGTGCGCGTCCATGAGCGCTCCGGGTCGTAGGCCCCGGGGTTCCAGGCGTAGTCGGCCTGCGTGCCGAGTGAGATCAGCGAGGCCTCCTGGTGCTGGACGAGTTCGTTGAACGAGATGCCGATGACGTCGTCCGCCATGCTGGCGTCGCGGTTCACCAGTGGGCCCAACAGCAGCCGGTTGGGGCTGTAGTCGTTGACCGGGTAGTTGTCCCAGAGCATGATCCGGTGCCGCGGCCAGGCGGCCTGCGCCGCCCGGAGGTCGTCCCTGGTGATGCTCGGCGAGACCACTTCCGGCCCGGTCCAGTAGAGGTCGACGTCGGCGCTCACCAACTCGTCGAACCGGTTCTTGTACGGCGTACGGGTCATGCCCCAGTACTCGGTCGGCACGGTCACCAGACGGGTGGCGCCGGGGTGCTTCTCGATGAACTCGCGTTGGACCAGGTTGGTGACCCCGGCCTGGGCGGCGGCGAGCGGCGATGAATCGCCCTGGTAGGCGTCCCGGTCCTCCTGGCACGCGAAGTTGCCGGACACGTCGTCCCAGGCGATGACGTAACTGCGGACCCCGATCTCCCACAACTGCGCGAAGCGGGCCAGCAGCTTGGCCCGATCGGACTCGCGCACGTGGCACATCCCCTGACCGGGCGCCAAGGGCGCCTCCGGCGAGACCCGGTACACGAAATCGACATGACGCGACCGCGCCAGGTCCACGATCTCCTTCAGCCGGCCCAGCTCCGCGTCGTCGTACAGGGAGTCCCACTTCGAGCCGGTACGCAGGTCGTCCGCAGGCCCGTAGAAGAACTGGTTCATCTTGTGCCGAGCCAGGAACTCGATCTGCGAGCGCCGGTCCTCCTGCGACCACACCGGTCCGTAGAACGACTCCATGCCGCCACGAATTCGGTAACCCGGCCAGTCGCGCACCGCTACACCGTCAACTGTTACCCGGGAGCCTTCCGACACGAGCAGCTGACGCAGCGACTGAACGGCGTAGAAGGTGCCGGCGCCGTCCAGACCCGCGAGGACGATCCGCGGTCGCCCGAGACGATCGTGGCCGGCCGCCAGGACGTACCCCTCACCGGGCAGCCCCGCTGGCCCCTCGACCCCGAGGGCACTCAGCACCGCGGTGCTCGCCGACGTCTCGCCCGGTCCGCCGAGGAGGATCAACGGGCGCGACGTCGACATGTCCGCGGTTCGGACGACCCTGGCCGTGACACCGTGCGCCCCGAGCAGATCCACGAGCGATTCCTGGGCCGCCGAATCCACGGCCGCGCCCGCGACGACATCGACATCGCGGGGCAGGACGACGGACCCCGGACGCGGCGCTACCTGCTGCGGCACCGGGAGAATACGGGCCATATCCACCCGATCAGGAGCCTGGGCCTCGCCCCGAGCAGGAGGAGGGTTCACCAGTCCAATGGCGAGCCCGAGCAATCCGGCGAATATTCCGGCGCGGCGACAGCCACGAAACGAACGCGACAGAAACATCACACCTCCACTCCTTCAATAGTCGCGGCGCCGACCGGCACCCGATCCCTGCGCCGCGTCGTCCACTCCCACCCGAGATCAGCTAGCCAGACCGGTCTATACCAGTAACAAGAATCCATGCCGCGCCTGGCCACGTCAACCCTGCCGCGAACCGCAGATGCGGGCGGCCGGCCATCAACGGTCGTGCGCAGCACTCGGGGGGCCATGACCCGGCACGACGCCGAACCACTTCGATCGGCACGACAGCGACGTAGGCAGAACGAGGCGCACGCACAACCGGACGGCTGTACGTGCGCCTCGTGACCGAGAAAGACGCCGACCGGGCGGACGCCCTGTCCATGCGCTCGCTGACAGCGGAAGGAGCAGTTGGCCGGCGGCGACGTGACGGCGGTGCGGTCGGCGGCATCCATGCTCACCGAACTCGAACAGGTCTGGCGCAGGTGGTCGACCACGACCTCAAGCCCGGCGGTCCCGCCGGCCGACCCGGTGGCCCGGCTGCGCGAGCGGTGACCTACTCGCGCCCTCGCCTACGAACCGCTGGCCGACGACGAGACGTTCACCCGCGTCCAGGCACTGCTCGCCAGCGTAGGGAGACGTCCCGACGGAGCCATGAAGCCGCGCGCCAGCAAGTGCATGCGTGCCGTCCGGGCTGCTGCACCGCGGCATCTGCCAGCGACGCATGATCGGCAGCTTCGACAACGGCCGCAACAACGGCGGCGGCCTCGGCACACCCTCCGCCAGCCAACGACGTCGACGATGCTGGCGAGCACATCGAAGGTGACCGTGAAGTCAGCGACGAGGTCGTCGGTGAACAGCCGGAAAGCCCGACTGCCAGGGCACGTTCGCGGAATCGCCGGGCAGCGAATCGGTCCAGGGCGAACCGCCGACCATCACCGGCTCCGGCTCGTCGGCCCTACCCGGCTTCGTCGGATCCTCAGCCTGCTTCGTCGACCCGAGCCCGTCCGCGCCGAGCGGGCGGAGTCCGTCCGCGCCGAGCGGGCGGTCCCGTTCCGACGCCAGCGGAATGATCTTGTCGGGGACGACGGCCGCCGACTCATCGGCGTCCGGCTGCGGCCAGCGCCGCCACCTCTGGACACTGGCGACCCCGACCAGGAGCAGCGAGCCCAGCAGCAGCGTCGTCCCGGTCCGTACCGGGGTGAGCAGGTCGATCTGGTAACCCACCACGCTCAGCTTGTGACCGAGTAGATCCAGCAGCCGTGCCGGGCTGAACAACAGGCCCACGTAGCTGACCGTGTACGCCAGCCCGGTCAGCACCGAGCCGAGCGGGGAAATCCGTACGGTGGCGACGAGCCCGAGCAGAAGGCCAGCAGCCGCGAGCACCAGCAACGGCTCGAGCAGAGCGTCAGCGTCGAGGGCACCACCGCTTTCCTGCGCATCCCCGAACACCCGCAGGGACCGGCCTTGTCCAGCGGCGAGCAGGACCCAGGCCAGCGGACCCACGACGAGCGCGGCGATTACGGTCTTGATGTGTCGCATCCGGGCAAGGTACCGAGCTTCCGTCGTTGACCGGCAACGCGATAAGCAAAACTTAACCCGCCATCACGCTACGCCGTCCGGCGTAGCTGAGGGTGTCGAAGGTGGGCTGTCAGCATGCGTGGAAATCGATGAGTTCCGCGCCAAGATCGCGACAAGGATCGCGCGGCGGCGCCGACCGGCACCTCTGCTGCCCCAACGGGTCGAGCGTCCGAAGGGTCGGGCGGGCTCACGGCGTACCCGTACCTACGACGTCGCCGGATCGGCCTCCGCCATGCCGGTGATCCGGTCCCACGCCGGAATGGGCAGGGCGATCACGGCGGCCGGGAAGAGCCCGTGCTCCTCGTTGTCGATGTGCCGGTGCAGCCGGTCCAAGGCGGCGAGCACGGCGGGCCAGTCCGGGGTCGTCCGATCCACCGCACCGAGCACGCCGTGGATGTCGTCGTGTTCGGCGCAGAGCTTGTCGACGGCCTCGGCCAGGCTGCCCTCTTCGCGCAGTTCGACGAAGAGGCCGGTCTCCTCGGTCGCGGTGTGCGGCAGCAGCAGGGAGAGCAGGGCGTCCAGGGCGGCCAGCCGGTCGTCGGTCTCGGCGAGAATGGCCCGGCGGAGCTCGCCGGCCGCGTTGGCGATCTCGTCGTGCTCGGCCGACAGCCGGCCGATCAGCGGGAAGTCGCGGCAGCCGCAGTAGTTGCACATGTCCTTCTCCCTATCTCCTCCAGGCGCGGTTCGATCGTCCACCCGGCGCGGCACGGCCAGCCAGGCCGAAAGACCCGCCGGCGCCGGGACGGTGGTCACACCGCCCGGCGTCCCGCAATCGTCGTCGTGCCGGTCAGCGGGGTGCGAGCGTCCGGCTCAGCCGGATCTGCCACACCTGCGGGCCCTCCTGCAGCCACTCGGTCGTCACTGCGCCGCCGTAGCGTTGGTCGATCTCGGCGAGCAGCGGCCGGGGCGCGTGCGGCGCGACCAGGACCAGCGCGTCACCCGCCCGCAGCCGGTCCAGGGCGGCGAGCGCGGTGGCGTGCCGCTGTCCGTGCGGCAGGTCCCGGACGTCCAGCCGGGGGTCGATGCTCAGCACCGGCGCCGCGCCTGCGCCGGCCGGGGCGTCCCCGCCGCAGCCACAGGAGCCGCCGCCGCACCCGCCCCCGGCGGCCGGCGTCGCCTCGCCCAGCAGGTCGTGCATGCCGGCGAGCAACCCCGCGAGCGAGACGTCCGCGGCTCCGACCAGTAGCGGTACGACCAGGTGGTTCTCCTTGTCGAGGTGCACCGCGAACAGCGCGGCGAGGGCGCTGGCGGCCGCTGCCGCGGGTACCGCGCGGGTGAGGCCGGCCAGCTCGGAGACGAGCCCGACGATGGCCTTGTGCTCACCGAGCATGCCGTCGACGAGCAGCTTCCCCTCGGCGAGTGCCGCCGCGGCGGGGTATAGGGCGGCCTCCTCTGCGTGCGCGTGCGGCAGCAGCTCGGCGTGCAGCCACCGGACGAGTTCGTCGCGAGCACGCATCGCCTCCGCGTCGTCGCCGCGGCCGGCTGCCTCCACCAGGTGGTTGGTCAGCGTGTCGAGTGTGGTGGCGAGTGCGGCGTGGTGCCGTACGACCGCCTCGGCCGCCTGGCGGTCCGCGGTCGCTTCCGACTGTGACATGGCGCCCTCCCGGGTTTTGATGCCGTTTGACGTTGTAACGTTAACCATCGTGAAAACCCGTGGAGAAGGGCCGGTTGGGGAGACGATCGGCACTCCCCGCCGTCGGGCCCTCGGCACCCAGAGCCAGGGGTGGCGATCCGCAACCTGGTGCGGCTCTCCCTGCCACCGGCTCCGGTCATGACCACGCCCCGGCCGATACCCGTCGCCTGGCGGTTGCCAGCCCTCGCCGCTGGCGGGGTCGCCCTGCTCACCGGCCTGTACGCGGCCCTGCTGCTGCTCGGCACCCGGGTGCCCGCGCCCCCGGGACAGCTGGCAGAGGTGCACGGGCCGCTGATGGTCCTCGGCTTCGTCGGGACCCTGATCGCCCTGGAGCGGGCGGTGGCACTGGGCGACCGCTGGGCCCTGCTCGCGCCGGCCTGCTCCGGCGGCGGCGCCCTGCTGCTGGTGCTCACCGGGCCGAGCCTCACCGCCCGCCTGTTGCTGATGGTCGCCTCGGTCCTCCTGCTCGGCGTCTACCGGCAGATCTGGCGGCGTCAGCCGGGCGTCGCGCTGCTCGCCCAGGCTGCCGGCGCGCTGGCCTGGTACGCCGCCACACTGCTCTGGCTCGCCGGACTCACCGTGGCCGAGATCGTGCCGTGGCTGGCCACGTTCGTGGTGGCCACGATCGCGGGGGAACGCTTCGAACTGGCGCGTGTGGCGCTGCCCCCACGCGCCGGTCGGTGGTTCCTCGGCGCCCTGTCGGCACTGATGGCCGGCGTGACCGCCACCGCCGTCTGGCCCGGCATCGGCCCGTACCTGTTCGGCGCGGGACTGCTCGCCGTGGTGGCCTGGCTCGCCGCCTTCGACGTCGCCCGCCGCACCGTCCGGAGCCGGGGTCTGCCCCGGTACGTGGCGCTGGGCCTGCTCGCCGGCTACGCCTGGCTGGGACTGGCCGGCCTGCTCTGGGCCGGGGCGGGCGCCAGCGCTGACGGCCCCCGCTACGACGCCACCCTGCACGCCGTCTTCCTGGGGTTCACCATGTCGATGATCTTCGTGCACGCCCCGGTGATCCTGCCGGCCGTGCTGCGCCGGCCCCTGCCGTACCAGCGCCTGCTGTACGCGCCGTTGGCGCTGCTGCACGCCTCCCTCCTGGTGCGGGTCGTCATCGGTGACGCCCTGCGGGTGCAGCCGGTGTGGCGTGGGGCCGGCGTGGCCAACGTCCTCGCGGTCCTCGCCTTCGTCGGCCTCGCGGTGGTGTCTTCGCTGCGACCGCCCCGAAACCGGGACGCGTCGCCGACCCGACCCGTTCCGATGGCGGTGAGGTGATGGCCCTGACGGACCGGGCGGCCACGCCTGGGTCGACGGGGACCGGTCGGGCCGGCTGGCACCGGCGCGTGACCGCGCTACCGATGGCGTACCTGGCCGGGCTGGTCGTCCTCGCCTTCAGTCACCCGTTCCTGCCCTCCTGGCGTTGGCTGGCGATCCACCTTCTCCTGCTCGGGGCGGTGACCAACGCGATCGTGGTGTGGGGCGCCCACTTCACCGTCGCCGTGCTGCGCGCCCCGGCACCGCCGAACCGCCGCGGGGAGACGGCCCGTCTCGCCGTACTCAATGTCGGCGTGCTGGCGGTGCTGTTCGGCGCCCTGGTTGGCCGGCCGTGGGCCGGAGTCGCCGGCGCGGCCCTCGTCTTCACCGCGATCGCCGCCCACGCCCACTGGCTGGCCGGCCGCCTGCGCGCCGCACTGCCCGGCCGGTTCACGGTCACCGTCCACTACTACCTCGCGGCGACCCTCGCCATCGGCGTCGGTATCCCGGTCGGAGCCTGGATGCTGGTGGTGGACGACGCGACCCGTCCCCGGCTGACGCTCTTCCACGCCCACGTCAACCTGCTCGGCTGGGTCACCCTCACCGTCCTCGGCACGCTGCTGACGCTCTGGCCGACGGTGTTGCGCGCCCGGATGGCCGCCGGCGCCGCCCGCGCCGCCACGCTCGCCCTGCCCCTGCTGACCACCGGACTCGTCCTGCTCGGCGTCGGGCTACTCGCCTGGTGGCGTACGGTCATCGGGGGCGGCCTGGTGCTCTTCGTCCTCGGCGCGCTGACCGCGCTGCGCCCCGCCATCACCGCCGCCCGCGCCCGGCCACCCGCCTCCTTCGCCACCTGGTCGATCGCGGCGGCCGCCGGCTGGCTGCTCGTCGCGCTCGCCGTCGACACCGCGACCCTGCTCGCCAGCACCGGGCCGGAGGCGGCGGCGGGCCGTTTCGGGATCGTGCTCGTCCCGTTGCTGGCCGGCTTCGTCGCGCAGGTCCTCATCGGGTCGTTGAGCTACCTGCTGCCGGTGGTCCTCGGCGGCGGACCGGGGCCAGCGCGGCGCCGCATCGCCATCCTCGACCGCAACTGGCCACAACGGGTGGCGATGGCGAACGCGGCCCTCGTGGTGTTCGCCCTGCCGAGTCCCCCGTTCGTTCGCATCACCACCTCACTGTTGATCCTCGCCGCGCTGGTGCAGTTCCTCGTGCCGGCCGTGCGGGTCCTACTCGCCGCGCGGAGGTAACCGTGTCCGGGCCCGACCCCACCACGCCGATCCGCCCCCTCGGTGGCGTCGCCGTAGGCCTCACCCTCGTCCTGATCGCCGTCCTGGTCGGCGTCGCCGGCCAGCGGCTCTCCACCGCACCGTCCGGTGCCGGCACGGCCGCGAACGGATCCGTGCCGGCCTCCGGGCGCACCACCACCGTCTCCGTGGTCGCGCAGGGGATGCGGTTCCAACCGGACCGGATCACCGTTCCACGCGGCGACCGCCTGGTCATCGAGGTGACCAACCGTGACGACCGCCGCCACGACCTCGTCCTGGCCACCGGCCAACGGACCGCCGCCATCGGCCGTCAGGCGACCGCGCGGCTGGACGCCGGCGTGATCGGCGGACCGGTGGCGGGTTGGTGCTCCCTGCCCGGGCACCGCCAGGCCGGCATGACGCTGACGATCACGACCACCGACGCGCCGGCCGGCACCGGCCACGAGAGCGGGCACACCACGCCCGGCGCGGAGGTACCGCGCGTCGACGCCATGGCCGCCCCCGCGGCGACCTTCACCGCCCGGGACGCCGCCGCGCCGGCCACGCCGCCCGGTCGCCTGCACAAGCGGGAACTGCGGGTGCGCGAGGTGGAGCGCGAGGTCGCCCCGGGCGTACGGCAGAAGCTCTGGACGTTCGACGGCACGGTCCCCGGGCCGGTGCTGCGCGGCAAGGTCGGCGACACCTTCGAGATCACCCTGATCAATGACGGCACGGTCGACCACGGGATCGACTTCCACGCCGGTGCGGTCGCCCCGGACGAGGTGATGCGCCCGATCGACCCCGGGCAGCGGTTGACCTACCGGTTCACCGCCACCCGGGCCGGCATCTGGATGTACCACTGCTCGACCATGCCGATGCTGCACCACATCGGCAACGGCATGTACGGCGCGGTGATCATCGACCCGCCCGACCTGCCCAAGGTCGACCGGGAATACGTCCTCGTCCAGTCCGAGCTGTACCTCGGCGGCGACGGCGAGCCCGGCGACCTGGCGAAGATGCAGGCGGAGCGGCCCGATGCCGTCGTCTTCAACGGCTACGTCGCCCAGTACGCCCACCGGCCGCTACCCGCGCGGGCCGGCGAGCGCGTCCGCGTCTGGCTGCTCGACGCCGGCCCCAACCGGGACAGCTCCTTCCACGTCGTCGGCGCCCAGTTCGACACCGTCTATCGAGAGGGGCGCTGGGAGAGCCGGCCGGCCGACCCCGGCGGGGCTCAGGTGCTCTCGTTGACTCCGGCCGCCGGCGGCTTCGTCGAGATGGTCTTCCCCGAGCCCGGGCACTACCCGTTCGTCAGCCACGCCATGGTCGACGCGGAACGCGGTGCCCGGGGCGTCTTCGAGGTGACGCCCTCCTGACAGCCACCTGACGACCCTCGTCACCGCCGTGGCCTCCGACCTGGTCGCGCTTCCCGGCGTCGTCTCGACACCGCCGGGCAAGTTGCGGATCATCGGCAGGCACCCTCGAATCAATGGCAGCTGACGAGCACGGCGGCCACCTGCACATCGAGTACTACCCCGATCACCCCTACCTAGTGCGGTGTCCACTAACGTTCACCGGGTTTCCGGTGCCCTGTTGTGGATCCTCGCCGTGCGGGCGAGCGACTCCCCACCTGGTGGTGGGGCGGGCCTCCGCGGGCCAACTGATCCTCGCGCCGCCACGGGTGGGCGGCGGGGGTCACGCCGGGACTGGCCGGCACCGGGGAGGTGTCGGCCGGCTCGACGGTGCGTGACCACCTCGGGCAGCACAACGGCTGCGGTGGGGGTGGTGGGTCCGCCGCCCGGGGTGCGGGTGGCGATGATGGCAGCCGCGATCAGGTCGCGGTGCCCAGAAAATGCGCAGTGCGGGCAGGACAGGGTCCGGCCACGCGGTTTCGGTATCCGCCGCAGACAGGCGGGGCAGGTCGACGACGTGCCGCGCTCGTTGACGGGGTGCACGGTGATGCCGGCCTGGGTGGCCTTGTCTTCCAGGACCTGCATCAGGCGGCCGATCTGCCATTGCCGCAGCCGCAGGTTGTGCCGCCGCCCCGCATCGATGTCCAACACACCGCGCGGGTCACCCACCCTGAGCACACCGACCCGCTGCTCCACCGCCCACGACACCACCGTGCGGGCGGCTTCGTGTTGGGCCTGCCGGACCCGCCGCTTGTGCCGGCCCTCCACCAACCTTGCCCGCCGCCGGTGTTTCCGCCACCGCCGTGACCCTCGCTGGCCGGGCTTTGGCGCCCTGCGGGCCACGGCGCGGCGGCGGGTTTTGGTGTCGGCCAGGTGCATGCGGTGCTCGGCGCGGATCGCCCGCCCCGACACCAACAAGCCTTCCCCGTCACGGCTGGCCACCGCGTAGGGGTGGATGATGCCCAGATCCACCCCGGCCACCCTGGCCGGGTCCGGGCCCTCGCCCGGCGGATACACCGCCACCGGCACCTCGGCCGTGACGTCGAGGAACAGCCGGCCGCCCTCGCACAGCAGGGTGACCGACCGGACCTGCTCGACCGGATACGGCACCTCCCGCGCCAACCTGACCCACAACGGCGGCATGCCCTTGGCCACCGGGATACGCACCCGCAGCCCGTCAAGGGTGAACGTGCCGTGATACCAGCGCACCGGCATCAACCCGCGCCGACGACGCGGGAACCGCGCCGACGAGTCACCGTCCTTGCGGGCTTTCGCCGCCGCGAACCAGGCATCGGAGAACCGCCGCAACACCGACCGGGCACCCGTGGTGTCCAACTCACCGAACGTGCCCGGCCCCGACCCCGACAGCTCCCGACACAACGCCTGATAGCCAACCAACGGCGCGTCCTGACGGCGGCGCCGCCACCCGTTCACCTCCAGGACACACGCCCACACGTCACCAGCCGAACGCAGCAGGCCGAAACACCGCCGCCGCTGCCCAACCGTCACCCGCACCGCAACACGAGCCGTGCGATACACCAACCGAGGCGCAGCGGGATCCCGACGACGAGACACAACCACACCCAACACCACCGGTACGACAATTTCCGGCAGCGGCCAACCCGGCGAACGTTAGTGGACACCGCACTAGCTGTACTGCCCAGGGAGGTTGGTCAACCTGGTGATAGGTGGCCGGCCGCTGGTGGCGGTGTGGGGTCGGTGGTGATTGTAGTGATGCAGCCAGGCGGGTAGAGCTGCTCGGTGGGCGTGCTCTGAGCTGTAGAAGCGTCGTATCGCCCAGCCATCGGTCATGGTGCGGTGGAAGCGTTCGACCTTGCCGTTGGTTTGGGGGCGGTAAGGGCGGGTCTTCTTCGGGCGGATGCCGAGTTGGTGGCAGGCGTCGCGCCAGGCGTGTGACTTGTAGGCCGAGCCGTTGTCGGACAGGACGCGTTCGATGGTGACGCCATGGTCGGCGAACCAGGTGACGGCGTTGCGGAGCACGTCGATGGCGGTGTTGGCGGTTTCGTCGTCGCGGATCTCGGCATAGGCGACGCGGGAATGATCGTCGATGACGGTGTGCATGAACGCCGTGCCGATGCGTGGGTCATAGCGGGTGTTGCGGGTGCCGGTGCGTCGGGCGGTGGCTTGGCGGTGGCGCCTGCCCTGGGCTCGGCCGACGTAGCGCCAGCCGCCGCCGTCGGGGATGTTGCCGTACTTCTTGACGTCGACGTGCAGCATCGCGCCGGGCCGGTCGTGTTCGTAGCGGCGGTTCGGCTCGCCGGTGGCGCGGTCGATGTGGGACAGCCGGTTGATCCGGCAACGGGTCAGCACGGCGTGCACGGTCGAGGCTGGCATGCCCAGCAGGCCGGCGATCTGCACGGGACCGAGCCGTTGTTTCCACCGCAGGTGCACGATCTTGCGCACCACCGGCTGGGCAGTCCTTGCAGGGCTGTGGTGCGGACGTGACGACCGGTCAACCATGGCCGTCGGCCCCTGCTCGGCATACCGCACGGCCCACCGCTTCGCCGTCGGCCAGGACACGTCATAGCGCTCGGCTGCCCGGGCGACCGGCCAGCCCTCGTCCACGATCAGACGCGCCAAGCGAAGACGCGCACGAGGGGTCACAGCGGCGTTAGCGTGGGACACGAAGGCCTCCTGTTGCCGGAGCGGTTCCTAGACAGCTCCACTCCACAACCGGAGGCCTTCACCTGCCTACGACATCAGATCGTGTCGTCACACAATCTCGACCAACCTCCCTGGGCAGTACAACTAGCGCCGGCATCAGCCGATCTGATCGTCAACAGCCCGCACGGCGGCATGCCAACGCGGTAGCTCAACAGGCTCGACGAAAGCAGGAGCGTCCACTTCGCCGGTGGCCGGCTGTCCGACTTCGGTTGATGCGTAGAACGCGGGTAAGAGGTACCCGAACCCCAGCCCCCTGGGTGGCGGAGGGGGCTGGACCGTGTGCGTCAGGTGGTGGCCGTGGCGACGGGATCTCGACCAGGCCCGGTCGGTTCTGGCCCGAACGCCACCGCCACCGCTGCCGAGCTGGGGTTGCCTGCGCCGATGCTCACCACCGACACCCCCACCGGACGGCAGCGGCCAGGTCTACGGAGTGTTTCAGAAGTCGCGGCGTCAGCCGCGTACCCGGGAACCGTCGACCCCGAGTATGTCCGCCAGCGCCGGATGAACCCGCCCCGGATCGATCGTCGTGACCGTGTACTTCGCGACCCCCGCCACGACGAACGGGTCCTCCGCCAGAATCCGCTCGACTGCTGCACGATCGACGGCGCAGGCCACGATGGCACCGCCCTCCATCGAGGGCACCGTCTGCCCGGACACCAAGAACGTCCCCTCTTGGTGGTAACGCTCCAGGAAGAGGACATGACCAGCGACGAACGGCTCCGCCTCCTGCTCCGACCCCGTGTACCGCAGGAACAGCAAGTGCAACATCCGATCCCCTCAGCTCTCCCCCAGGCGGACGGCACATCATGGCACCGCTGACCGACACCTGAAACACGGCCCAGGACTGACGGGCGCGGCGGGGGGAGCCCGCCGCGCCCGTCAGGCAGCCGCTCGACCGCGGGACCTCACGCCGCCACCGGTTGCCGACCGGGCCTGCGGGCGAAGCCGCCCATCCGTACCGCGGTGAACACCGCTGCGGCCAGCGCCACGTCCGACAGCAGCATCAACCCGATCGAGTACGAGCCCTGTGCGCCGTACACCCAGCCCATGACGAGGGGCGGCACGAAGCCACCGAGGCCGCCCGCCGCGCCGACCAGCCCGGTGACCGCGCCGACCTGCTCGGCCGGGGCGACCTTGCCGACCAGCGCGAAGACGGCTCCGCTGGCGGCACCGAGCAGGATCGCCATGCCGAGGAGGGCCACCGTGGCAACCGGCATCAGCGGCGGTTCGAAGGCCTGGACGACGGCCAGGGCGGCCACCAGGGCGAAGCACCACACCAGCACCGGCACGGGGTGCAGACGGTCGGACAGCCAGCCGCCGACGGGGCGGGCGGCCACGGCCAGCACCACGAAGCCGGCGGTGCGCAGCGCCCCGTCGGCGGCGCTCAGTTCGTACGTGGTGCCCAGGTAGGCGGGTAGGTAGACGCTGAAGGCGACGAAGCCGCCGAAGCCGACCGCGTACAGGAAGCACAGTTGCCAGGTCACGGTGAGCCGCCCGACGTCGGCCAGTCGCCGCCAGGGGGAACCGGTGGGCCGGGTGCGGCCGGGGGCGTCCCGCAGCAGCAGGAACGCCAGCACCGCGTACC
Source organism: Micromonospora sp. NPDC047730 (assembly GCF_043204765.1). Classification (NCBI taxonomy): domain Bacteria; kingdom Bacillati; phylum Actinomycetota; class Actinomycetes; order Micromonosporales; family Micromonosporaceae; genus Micromonospora; species Micromonospora sp. NPDC047730. The sequence continues at coordinate 129,381 of NZ_JBIDCU010000006.1, forward strand.
CGGCGAGGATCGCGGCGACGAGCAGGAACGGAGCCCGTTCGCCGTAGGCGTCGGCCAGCCGGACGGTGGTGAAGTTCGCGATCGCCGTGCCACCCATGCCCACGCCGAACACGCCGATGGCGAAGCCCCGCCGCGCCGGCGGGTACCAGCCGGAGACGTGCGGGACGCCGACGGCGAACGCGGTGCCGCCGATGCCGAGGAAGAAGCCGGTCAGGATCAGCGCCGCGTAGGAGTTGACCACGGTGAGCGTCAGCACCGGGACGATCGTCGCCACGGTGACCAGGGGAAACACCAGGCGCGCGCCGTACCGGTCGGTGAGTGCCCCGACCGGGATGCGGCCGAGCGAACCGACGACCACCGGCACGGCGACGAGCAGCGACTGGGCGGCGAAGCTCAGGCCGAGCCGCTCCTTGATTCCCGGGCCCAGCGGCCCGAGCAGCGCCCACGCCCAGAAGTTGACCAGAAATCCGAGGGTGGCGACGGCGAGTTGAAGGGGCGCGCCGCTGGTTCTGGCCGGCTGCGTCCGGTTGCCCGCCGCCGGGTGTCTTTCTCCGGTCATGGTCATCGCTTTTCTCCGTCGAGATTGTCGAGGTGTGCCCCAAGCCAAAGCGGATCAGCATGATCCGCTTCCTGGTTCTGAGCCTGTTGCAGCCGAACGGGACGAGTCAGGGTCGGAAGTCCCAACTCCGCGGCGCCCGGTGTCGGGAGCGCGTGCGCCAGCGGGCGCGCCGCCGCCCAGTCGGTCGGCCGGGAGGTGTGCGGATGCCCCGCAACGATGGTCACGTGGCCTCCTCAGGTACGAGGGCGGTCAGGGCGACACGTGCCACGTCGAGGTCGGCCCGCCGCCCGACGGCCACCCCGACGAGATACGCCGCGAGCGGGCCTGCCGGACGGCAGACACCGTGTGCCACCGTCCGCACCAGGTCGAGCAGTGCGCGGGTGTCGTCGCTCGACGGCGTCGGCAGGTCGAGCGCCGCCGCGGCGCCGGGGAGCCAGTCGTCCAGCCGTGGGTCGGCCATGATGTCTCCTTCGTGGTTCAGCCGCCGGCGAACGGCGGTAGCACGTCGACCGTGGCGGCCGGAGGTAGGAGCTGGTGTTCGTCGCGCCACTGGGTGCCGTCGACCAGGAAGCTGCACGCCCGCAGGGCGTTCCGTAGCTCCGGTCCGTGCCGAACGCCGATCCGGTCGAGCAGTTCGGCCAGCGTGCCGGCCTGCTGGTCCTCCTCGGGCACTCCGGCGGCGGCCCGGGTGCCGCCGAAGTACCGGACCCGTACGGTGGTCATCGGCCCGTCCGGGCCCGGCCCCGGTGCCGTGGCCGAGATGGTCCGTCCCAGCCGGTCCGGGTGGGCGTGCGGCCACCCACGGCCAGCAGTGCCCGCTCCGCCTCCTCGGTCGCTCGCGACATACGCCTCATGCCTCCGATCGGTCGCTGTGGCGTCCACGGTCGGACCGGTCACGGCACACGAACCGGAGGGACGTCCCGGCAATCCTGCCGACCCGATATCTCGCCGGACCGGGGCCGAAGGTCCCGAGATCACCGGGCAGTTACGCCCGTGGTCGAGACGACCGGGCTACGCGGCGGCCGCAGGTGGGAATGGGGCGGTTCGGCGGCTGAGGACGAGCGTCCTCGGCCGTGCCGTCACGGCCGAGACGTCCGTGGCATTCCCGGGTCGAGCGGCCCATCGGCGGGGGTCTCCGGTCCCTGGTGTGCGCCGTTTCCGCCGGGCACCGTGCACGCCGTGACAGGGGCTACCACATCGGCATCAGGCGGCGGGCCGCACCGGGCGGGAGCGTCGGTGCGGACACCACGACATGACGTACGGGAGCGCCCGTTCATCGTCATCTGGGAGGCCACCCAGGCCTGCCCGCTGGCCTGCCGGCACTGCCGCGCGTCGGCCCGGCCGCTGCGCGACCCGGCCGAGCTCGACACCGACGAGGCGACGACGCTCATGGCACAGGTCGCGGCCTTCGGCCGCCCCGCGCCGCTGTTCGTGATCACCGGTGGCGACCCGTTCCAGCGGCCGGACCTGGAGACGCTGGTCCGCCGGGGGGACGAGCTGGGCCTGCCGGTGTCGGTGTCGCCGTCGGGCACCCCGACGCTCACCCGGGACGCCCTGGCCGGCATCCGGAACGCCGGCGCCCGGGCCATCTCGCTGAGCCTGGACGCGGCCACCGCCGCCGGACACGACGGGTTCCGGGGCGTGCCGGGAGTCTGGGAGCTCACCGGCCGGGCCTGGCAGGAGGCGCGGGACCTGGGACTCAAGGTCCAGATCAACACGACGGTCACCCGGGACACGGTGCGCGACCTGCCGGCGATCGCGGCCCAGGTGCACGATCGGGGCGTCTCGCTGTGGAGCGTCTTCTTCCTCGTGCCGACCGGTCGTGGACGGGCGCTGGCGAGCCTGGACGCGGCGGAGACCGAGGACGTGCTGCACGTGCTCTACGACCTCGGGGAAACCGTGCCGGTGAAGACCACCGAGGCGCACCACTTCCGCCGGGTCTGCCTGCAACGCGACGCGCTGGCGCGCCGCGGGGAGGACCCGGTGACGGCGTTCGGGTTGGGGCCGCTGTACCGGGAACTGCGCGCGCGCCTGGACGAGCACGGCCTGACCGGTCGCGCCGATCGGGTGCGACGGGCGCCACTACGGGTCAGCGCGGGCAATGGCTTCGTCTTCGTCTCGCACCGCGGGGACGTCCACCCGAGCGGGTTCCTGCCGCTGCCCGCGGGCAACGTTCGGCGGCTGTCGCTGGTAGACATCTACCGCGACTCCGAGCTGTTCACCGGCCTGCGGGATCCGGGGCGGCTGCGGGGACGCTGCGGCGCCTGCGAGTTCCGCGCGGTGTGCGGGGGATCTCGGGCCCGGGCGTACGCGGTCACCGGGGACCTGTGGGCGCAGGACCCGTCCTGCGGCTACCGGCCCGGCTCGTTTCCCTGGCCAGCGGAGAAGTGACCCGTTGTCGTCCCTCCCCCGCGGATCCATCTGTATCGGCCTCGTCAGACCCGTCCCGCCGGGACCAGGGTCCCGGTCGTTGTCGGGAATGTGAGCGGCAGAACATGACTCCCGGGTTTTTACGGCTGGCGACGTTGTAACGTTATCCAGCGTGGAAACCACGCGGACAGGGCCGATCGGGGAAGTGATCGACACGGGCCGGCACCGGGCGCTGGGCACCGCGAGCCGGGCCTCGATCCTGGAGATCATCAAGGCGTCCGGGGGCGGCATGACCATCGCGGAGGTGGGAGAGCGGACCGGGCTGCACCCGTCGACCGCCCGCGCCCACCTCGACCGGCTGGTCGACGCGGGCCTGCTGGTCAAGGCCCGGGCCAGCGGCGGTCAGCCGGGCAGGCCGGCCTGGCGCTACCGGACCGTCGCAGCCGAGGCTCCTGCGCCCGCGCCGTACCGGGCCCTGGCCGTCGCTCTGCTCGACCATCTGTCTCGGCGTAACCGGGGCGACGTGCGGGCCGAAGCCGCCCGGGCCGGGCAGGACTGGGGCCGGCAACTGGCCGCCGTCACCCCGCCCGGTGACGACCCGACCGACGTTCTCCTCGCCGTGCTGCGCGGCCTCGGCTTCAGCCCCCGCCTGCACCACACCGGCGACGGACGGACGGAGATCCACCTGCACACCTGCCCCTTCCTGGAGCTGGTCAACCGCAACCCGGACGCGATCTGCAACCTCCACGTCGGCGTGGTGCAGGGTGCCCTGGAGCAGGCCGGGGCCCCGTCCGCCAGCGCAGCCCTCGAGCCGTTCGGCGCGCCGGACGCCTGCGTGGTGCGCCTGGTCGTGCCCACGGCCGACACCGCCGGCCGGCGCCGGTCGGCGTCCCGACGAGCGCCAGCTCCACCCAGCCGTGCTGGCGGACCCCGGCCCTCGCCGCCGGCGGCTGCGCCCTGCTGACCGGCCGGTAGGGGCGAGGCGGAGCCTGCCCCGCTCGCCCGCTCGTGAGCGGGCTCTTCCCGAGTCACCGCCAGCCCGTGCCGTGACCACGGCCTCGCGGCAGTTCAGCCGCCGTCACCCTGCCACCTCATGACTGTCTCCGTGGACGTGCTGGACGACCTGTGTGCCGACGTGACCCCGCTCCGCAGGGTTCGCGATCCGGCACCGGATCGCTGGCCGATGAGCCCCGGACTGCTCCCATGACGTGCTCGTACGGCGTGGGATCGCGCAAAAGGGCAGCTACCGGACGTTGCCACCGCCGTTCCCGCGACATCAGGACTTTGGTCCTTCCGGCTCAGGACCGCTGCCTCCCGATCCGAAGGTATTCGCACTGGAGGCTGGGCTGGTGCGGCGCGGCAGCGCGGCACCGACGCGCCACGGGCCGTCGCCTCACTCGACGCCGAAGGAGTGACCACCGTGTCACCACACCGCTCGCCGGACGCCGCCCAGCCTCCCGCGACGGACCAGGTTCCCGGCGTGGCGCCGTTGCTGGCCGCTCGCCGCTTCCTGACCGGGACGACGACCGGCGACCATGGTCGGACCCTGCACCAGGTCGAGGAGAACGGCTGGGAGTCGTTCTACCGCGACCGCTGGCGCTACGACCGCGTCGTCCGCTCCACCCACGGCGTCAACTGCACCGGCTCGTGCTCCTGGAACGTCTTCGTCAAGGACGGACTGATCACCTGGGAGCACCAGGCCACCGACTACCCGACAACGGGTGCGGACTCGCCGGACTACGAGCCGCGCGGCTGCCCCCGGGGCGCCTCCTTCTCCTGGTACGAGTACTCCCCGTCGCGGGTACGCCACCCGTATGTGCGCGGGGTCCTTGCCGAGATGTTCCGCGAGGCGTACCAGCGCCTCGGCGACCCCGTGTCAGCCTGGGCCGAGATCGTGGGGAACCCGCTGAAGGCACGGGCCTACAAGAGCCAGCGCGGGCGCGGCGGCTTCGTCCGTGCCAGCTGGGACGAGGCGATCACCATGATGGCCGCCGCGCACGTCTACACCACCAAGACGTACGGGCCGGACCGGGTCGTGGGTTTCTCGCCGATTCCGGCGATGTCGATGGCGTCGTTCGCCGCCGGCACCCGCTACCACGCGCTGCTCGGCGGCACGCTGCTCAGCTTCTACGACTGGTACGCCGACCTGCCGGTCGCCTCGCCCCAGATCTGGGGTGACCAGACCGACGTGCCGGAGGCGGGCGACTGGTGGAACGCCACGTACCTGATGATGTGGGGCTCCAACATCCCGGTGACCCGCACCCCGGACGCGCACTTCCTGGCCGAGGCCCGCTACAAGGGGACCAAGGTGGTCGCGGTCAGCCCGGACTACGCCGACAACGTCAAGTTCGCCGACGACTGGCTCGCCCCGCACCCCGGCACCGACGGCGCCCTCGCCATGGCGATGGGCCACGTCGTCCTCGCCGAGTTCTTCCGCGACCGGCAGGTGCCGTACTTCACCGACTACGTGCGCAGGTACACCGACCTGCCGTTCCTGGTCACGCTCCGGCAGCGCGCGGGCGGCGGGTGGACGCCCGACCGGTTCCTCACCGCGGCCGACCTCGGCGACGACGGTGGCGAGCACAAGACGGTGCTGATCGACGAGCGTACGGGCGAACCGGTTGTGCCGAACGGCTCGCTCGGCTTCCGCTACGGCGCCCACGACGCCGGCCGGTGGAACCTGGACCTCGGCGATGTCGTGCCCGCCCTCGGCCTGCTCGGCCGTACCGACGACGCCGTGGAGGTCGACCTGGCCCGCTTCGACGTCGGCGACACCGAAGGCGGCACCACGATGCGCCGCGGCGTGCCGGTGACCCGGGTGGGCGACCACCTCGTCACCACCGTGTTCGACCTGCTGATGGCCGAGTACGGGGTGCGCCGCGGCGACCTGCCGGGTGACTGGCCGACCGGGTACGACGACGTGGACTCCCCGAACACCCCGGCCTGGCAGGAGCAGATCACCGGCGTGCCGGCTGCGCTCGCCGCCCGGATCGCCCGCGAGTTCGCCCGCAACGCCGAGCGCAGCCGGGGCCGCTCGATGATCGTCATCGGCGCCGGCGCGAACCAGTGGTTCCACTCCGACATGACGTACCGGGCCTTCATCGCGCTCGTCACGCTGACCGGCTGCCAGGGCGTCAACGGGGGTGGCTGGGCGCACTACGTCGGCCAGGAGAAGGCCAGGCCGCTGACCGGCCAGCAGCACATGTCGTTCGCCTTCGACTGGCAGCGCCCGATGCGCCACCAGGCCGCCACCCCGTTCTGGTACCTGCACACCGACCAGTGGCGCTACGAGCGGGTGCCCGCCGACGAGCTGTCGTCACCGCTGGGTACCGGCCGGTTCGCCGGGATGTCGTTCGCGGACACGGTCGCGGCCGCCCAGCGGATGGGCTGGAGCCCCGGCCACCCGGCCTTCAACCGCAACCCGCTGGACCTCACCGACGAGGCGGCCGCCACGGGCCGCACCGTGCAGCAGTACGTGGTGGACGAGCTGAGGGCCGGCCGGCTCAAGGCGGTGGCCGAGGACCCCGACGACCCGACGAACTTCCCCCGGTGCCTGACCCTGTGGCGGGCCAACCTGCTGGGCTCCTCGGGCAAGGGCAACGAGTACTTCATGCGGCACCTGCTCGGCGTGGACTCCCTCGCGAGCGCGGAGGAGTGCGCCCCCGGCCAGCGGCCCCGCGACGTGGTCTGGCGCGACGAGGCGCCGACCGGGAAGCTGGACCTGCTCACGGCGATCGACTTCCGGATGACCAACACCGGCCTGCACGCCGACGTGGTCCTGCCGGCCGCCACCTGGTACGAGAAGCACGACATCTCGACCACCGACATGCACCCGTTCGTGCACGCGTTCAGCCCGGCCGTCGAGCCGCCGGCGGACGCGCACACCGACTACGACACCTTCCTCGCCCTCGCCGACCGGTTCAGCGAACTCGCCAGCGTTCACCTGGGTGTGCGCCGGGACGTCCTCGCGGTGCCCTTGCAGCACGACACCCCGGACGAGCTGGCCACCCCCGGCGGCCGGGTACGCGACTGGAAGGCGGGCGACTGCGAGCCCGTACCCGGTGTCACGATGCCGAAGCTGTTCGAGATCGAACGCGACTACTCGCTGATCGGCGCCAAGATGCGCGCGGTGGGCCCGCTGCTGGACACCCTCGGCACCACCACCAAGGCGATCACGGTCGACGTCACCGCGGAGATCGAATACCTGCGGCACCAGAACGGCGTGGTCCCGGACGGCCCCTTCGCCGGGCGCCCGTCGTTGGCCACCGCCGACCGGATGTGCGAGGCGATCCTCGCGTTGTCCGGCACCACCAACGGCCGGGTCGCCGCGGCCGGCTTCGCCGCCCTGGAGGAGCGTACCGGGCAGCCCTTCGTCGACCTGGTCGCCGGCCACGAGCAGGACCGGATCTCGTACCCGGACACCCAGGACGCGCCGCAGCCGGTCTTCACCAGCCCGGAGTGGTCGGGGTCGGAGAAGGGCGGCCGTCGGTACTCGCCGTTCACCCTCAACGTCGAACGGTCGAAGCCGTGGCACACCCTCACCGGCCGGCAGCACTTCTTCGTCGAGCACGACTGGATCGCCGAGCTCGGTGAGCAGCTACCGGCCTTCCGCCCGCCGCTGAACATGGCGCGCCACTTCGGCAGGCCCGGCGAGCTGGTGGACGGCGGCGTGACGGTGCGGTTCCTGACCCCGCACGCCAAGTGGTCGATCCACTCCATGTACCACGACAACGAGCTGATGCTCGCGCTGTCGCGGGGCGGGCCGGTGATCTGGATGAGCGTCGAGGACGCCGCGAAGATCGGCGTCCGGGACAACGAGTGGGTGGAGGCGCACAACCGCAACGGCATCGTCGTCGCCCGGGCGGTGGTCAGCCACCGCATGCCCGAGGGCACGTCGTTCCAGTACCACTCGCCGGAGCGCACCGTGAACGTGCCGAAGGCCGAGAAGGGCCGCCGCGGCGGCTACCACAACTCGATGACCCGGCTGCTGATCAAGCCCACCCACCTCGCCGGTGGGCACGCCCAGCTCACCTACGCCTTCAACTACTACGGCCCGATCGGCAGCCAGCGCGACGAGATCACCGTGATCCGCCGTCGCAACCAGGAGGTGGAGTACTGATGCGGATTCGTGCGCAGGTCGCCATGGTGATGAACCTCGACAAGTGCATCGGCTGCCACACCTGCTCGGTGACGTGCAAGCAGACCTGGACCAACCGTGAGGGCACCGAGTACGTGTGGTTCAACAACGTCGAGACCAAGCCGGGCATCGGATACCCCAAGCACTACGAGGACCAGGACCGCTGGCACGGCGGGTGGAAGCTCGACGGCAAGGGGCGGCTGACCCTGCGCTCCGGCGGGCGGGTCAAGCGGCTGACGCGGATCTTCGCCAACCCGGACCTGCCGTCGCTCGACGACTACTACGAGCCGGCGACCTTCGACAAGGACATCCTCGTCAGCGCGCCCGCCGGCCTCACCGACACGCCGGTCAAGCGGCCGTACTCCGCCCTGACCGGCGAGCCCATGTCGGTGCAGTGGGGCGCGAACTGGGAGGACAGTCTCGGCGGCGCCCACGAGCGCGCCGACGCCGACCCGAACATCGCGCGTATGCCCGCCGACGCCGCGGCGAAGGTCAGGTTCGAGTTCGAGAAGACCTTCATGTTCCACCTGCCGCGGATCTGCGAGCACTGCCTCAACCCGGCGTGCGTGTCGGCCTGCCCTTCCGGCGCGATGTACAAGCGGGAAGAGGACGGCATCGTGCTGGTCGACCAGGACAAGTGCCGGGGCTGGCGGATGTGCGTGTCGGCGTGCCCGTACAAGAAGGTGTACGTCAACCACGCCACCGGCAAGGCCGAGAAGTGCACGCTGTGCTTTCCACGCATCGAGGCCGGGCAGCCCACCATCTGCTCCGAGACGTGCGTGGGGCGGCTGCGCTACCTCGGCATCGTCTTCTACGACGAGGACGGCGTGCTCGCCGCCGCATCGGTACCGGACGAGCGCGACCTGCTCGATGCCCAGCGCGACGTCTTCCTGGATCCGCACGACCCGGCGGTGCAACAGGCGGCCCGCGACGCTGGCATGCCCGACGAGTGGATCGAGGCGGCGAAGCTGTCGCCGGTGTGGCGGCTGATCAGTGAGTACCGCATCGCGCTGCCGCTGCACCCCGAGTACCGCACGCTGCCGATGGTCTGGTACGTGCCCCCACTGTCGCCGGTGCTCGACGCGGCCGGCGCGGCCGGCCGGGACGACACGGACGCCGACGAGGTGTTCCACACCATCCGGGACCTACGTATCCCGGTGGAGTACCTGGCGGAGCTGTTCACCGCCGGCGACGCCGACGCCACCGCCGGCGTGCTGATGAAGCTGGCCGCCATGCGCTCGTACATGCGCGCCCGCACCCTCGACGGCACCGTCGCCGAGGATCTGTTGGACCGCATCGGGATGACCGCCGGCCAGGTCGAGTCGATGTACCGGCTGCTGGCGATCGCCAAGTACGACGAGCGGTACGTCATCCCGACCGCCTACCGCGCCGACGCCGCCGCCCTCGAGGCGCAGGCCGCGCAGACCGGCTGCTCACTCGACTGCGAGGGCGGACCCGGTATGGGGGGCGAGGCGACGGCCGCAGCGGCCGTGGAGCGCTTCCACCTCGTCGACGGCAGGGACGACGTGCACGTCGGCCGGCGCGGGCTCGTGTCCCGTCGCCGCGACGGGCGGGCCGGGCTGTCCATCAACCCGCTGCGGGGCCAGTCATGACCGCCTCCGCCATCGACACCGTCCGGGTGGCCGCAGCCGATCGGACCCGGCTGTTCCAGCTCACCTCCGTGCTGCTCAACTACCCCGACGCCGAGCTGCTCGCCGCCGGGGACGAGCTGCGCGGCGCGGCCGAGCGGATCGAGCACCCGCGGCTGCGCGGCCAGGTCGAGGAGTTCCTCACCTGGCTGCTGGGCACCGCGCCCATCGACGTGCAGCGGCACTACGTGCAGACCTTCGACCTGCGCCGCCGCTCCGGCCTGTACCTGACGTACTACCTGCACGGCGACACCCGCAAGCGGGGAATGGCGCTGCTCATCCTCCAGCAGCGCTACCGCGCCCACGGGCTGCGGCTGACCGGCGGCGAGCTGCCCGACCTGCTGCCGGTCGTGCTCGAGTTCGCCGCGACCGTCGGCCCGGGTGCGGGGGAAGCCCCGCTGCGCCAGCACCGGCGCGGTATCGAACTGCTGCGCGCCGCGCTGGCCGAGCTCCGCACGCCCTACCACCTCCTCCTCGACGCGATCACCAGCGCCCTGCCCGCGCTGACCGACGCCGACCGGGACGCCATCGCGGCGCTCGCCCTCGACGGCCCGCCCGTCGAGTCCGTCGGCCTGGACGCCCTCGGTCCCGACGAGCTCACCGGCGTCGGCCTCGCCCCCTACCCCACCTGCCGCCCGTCGGAGGCGCCGCGATGAACACCGTCATCTGGATCGTCCTGCCCTACCTGTGCCTGTCGGTGTTCGTCGCCGGCCACGTGTGGCGGTGGCGACACGACCAGTTCGGGTGGACCACCCACACCAGCCAGCTGCTGGAGAACCGGATCCTGCGCCTGGGATCGCCGCTGTTCCACCTCGGCGCGTTCGGCGTCATCGGCGGGCACGCCATGGGGCTGCTGGTGCCGGCCTCCGTCACCGAGGCCGTCGGCATCTCGGAGCACGCCTACCACCTGACCGCCGTCTGGGGCGGCACCATCACCGGCCTCATGCTCGTTGCCGGACTGGCCCTGCTCATCGCCCGTCGCTTCGTCAACGGGCGGATCCGGCGCAAGACCACCCTCATGGACAAGGTGCTCTATGCCGCGCTGGCGGCCATGGTCACGCTCGGCATGACCGCCACGGTCGCCACCAACCTGCTCGGGAGCGGGTACGACTACCGGGAGACGATCGCTGTCTGGTTCCGCAGCGTCTTCTGGTTCGCGCCGCACAGCGACCTCATGGTCGGCGCGCCGCTGGTCTACCAACTGCACGCCATCGGCGGTTTCCTGTTCCTGGCGCTGTGGCCGTTCACCCGGCTCGTTCACGTCTGGTCTGCGCCGCTGGCCTACCTGTGGCGCCCGTACGTCGTCTACCGCGCGCGCCGCGGCCCCGTCCCGGCCGCTCCCGCCTCCCCGGCCGCCGTGCGCGAGGCGACCGCCCGCCGGCCCGGGTCACCGGTTCGGTGAGGGACAGGAACGAACGTCACCCCCGGGTTACAACTAGGGTAGGGCCTGACGAGGTCACGGAGACCGGCGGAGGAGACGTGGTCGACTACCTGCCCACCATCTACAAGCAGTTCCTCGGACGCTTCCCCGAGGTCGCCGAGGCGCAGGGGGTGCTCGCTCGCCTCGTCCGTGAGCGCAGCCCCTTCGACGAGCGGACCGACCGGCTGATCCGACTTGCCATGGCGATCGGAGCCGAGGCCGAGGGGGCGGTGCGCTCCAACGTTCGCAAAGCCGTCGAGCACGGAGCAACGCTCGACGAGGTGCGCGCCGTCGCCCTCGGCGCCATCACCACGTGCGGCTTTCCCACCGCGATCGCCGCCCTCGGCTGGATCGAGGAAGTGGCGGTGGCCGAGAACTTCCCCGACGGCGGCGCAGCCGCCTCGTAGGCCCGGCAACCGGAGTCGGCGGCGAAGCCGCCGTCGCGGCCTCGACCAGCCGCCGGCCGATCCCCTGGTGCCGCCAAGCCGGATCCACTGCGGTATCCAGGAGGACCGAGGGCCGCCCCGCTCCGTCCAGCGTGTCGACCCTGGACGTCCCGGGCCGCGGGACCATCCGACCGGCATCGATCAGATACGATACGTCGGCCGGTCGGTCATGAGGGGGAGTGACGTATGGGTCGTCGACGGAGGATCACCTGGCGGTATCTCGCCGCCGCGCTGCTGGCGCTGACCATGGGAGCGGTCGTCCTGCCGGCGCCCGCACAGGCGGTGGACTACCCCGGCGGACGGCGCATCTACAGCGTCGCGCTCGGGGCCATCCCCGCCGCCGGCGCGCCCGCCACCGCTCCGGTCTGGGTCCGGCTGGCGACCTACTACTTCTTCGGCAACGGCACGGTGACCGAGAGCTTCTGGTACTGGAACCGGTCCACCGTCGTCGGGGCCGCCGGCACGGGCGTCCGGACGACCGGCTGCACCGGCCACGACTGCGAGGTGCGGACGGCCGCCGGGTTCCAGCCCGGTGGCGTCGTGAAGTCCCTGAGCGGCACGTACACCAACTCCGGTGACAGCGTCACCATCACCTGGAGCGGGGGCGTCCAGGAAACCTGGGCGGTCAGCCAGCCCGCCAGCGACCTGGCCCGGCTCGACTTCGTCAGCTCCAACTACGGGGTCACCGCCGGCTGGGGCTTCGGCAGTTCCGCCTCGAACGACGCGTACACGCCGGTCAGCAACATCCCGCTGGCCCAGTACACCGGCCGGTACGCCGGCTACAGCGGAAGCACCGGCGCCGCCGGCCCCAGCGGGATGGACCTCCGGTCGTTCGCCCGATGCAACGGGAACTGCCTGAGCTGGCTCAGCCCCCCGACCACCACCTGTTCGTCCTGCCCGAACGGCGCGACCTCCGCCCCGATCCGCTACTACCTCGCGGGAGCGGGCCGGCGGAACTTCTACGAGCACTGGTGCACCTGCCTGACGTCGAGCACCTGCTACACCGGTGGTTCGCACCGCAAGCCGCAGCTCCAGGTGATCGGCGACAACGGGACGTTCCACGGGTGGGTCGGCGTGGAGGCATCCAACTCCACGGCGAACACCGGCTACTTCGCGGTGCATTACCACGTGAACGTCTGACCGACCGGGGGCACCGCCGGCTCAGGCCAGGGTGCCCAAGTCCAGGGTCCGCCAGGCGGTCACCGTACGCCCGCCGGTGGACCCGGACCACCAGAGCATGTCGCCCCGGCAAGGCGGTGACGGCTTCCAGGAAGCGCCTTCCCGCGAGAACCAAGAAGTTCGCGACGCCACCTCGCCACACTGTCGAACATGTGTACGATCACCGCGTGGATGAGGAGGTCCCGTGAAAGAGATCTCCTGGTGGAGCATCTGGGCGGCTGGCCTCTAGGACGCCTGGCGGATGGGCATGTCGGCCAGCCAGACGTCGGCCAGGCCGCTGAGGGGGACGTCGAGGGCCTGACTGAGGCAGACCACGGTGCCGAATGCCGGCGCGGGAAGACGGCCCGCCTCGATCTTGCGCAGCGTCTCGGGGGAGATGCCGGCTGCCAGGGCCACCTCGACGAGGCTGCGGCCGGCACGCGCGGCCCGAAGGGCGGCTCCGAGGCGCTGGCCCGCTGCGATCTGTTCGGCGGTGAGTGGTTGGCGAACCATGCCAGCAGGATATCCCTCCGGAGCACCCCGACCTGACGTGGTATAAAAATGCCGGTATAAAAATACCGCATCCGGAGAGGGAGGCTGTCGTGATCGAACTCAAGTCCGCCGAGGAGATCGGCCGGATGGCGGTGACCGGCCAGTTCGTCGGCGAGCTGCTCGCCGAGCTGAGCGATGTCGCCGCAGTCGGCGTCAACCTGTTAGACCTCGAACACCACGCCCGCCGCCGGATCAAGGAACGCGGCGCCGAATCCTGCTACTGGGACTACGCCCCTTCGTTCGGCCGCGGCCCGTTCCGCAACGTGCTGTGCCTGTCGGTCAACGACGCGGTGCTGCACGGCCTGCCGCACGACTATGTTCTGCGGGACGGTGATCTGCTCAGCATCGACATGGCAGCCGGCATCGACGGCTGGGTCGCCGACTCCGCGCTCTCCGTCATCGTCGGCACCCCCGACCCGGCCGATGAGAAGCTGATCGAGGCCACCGAGGTCGCACTGGAGGCCGGCATCACCGCCGCCCAGCCCGGCGGTCGCCTCGGCGACATCTCCGCCGCGATCGGCGAGGTCGCCCGCTCCTACGGCTACGCCGTCAACGCCGAGTTCGGCGGCCACGGCATCGGCCGCACCATGCACGAGGCCCCGCACGTCTCCAACAACGGCCGCGCCCGTCGCGGCATGAGGCTCGACCGCGGTCTCACCATCGCCATCGAGCCCTGGTTCTGCCGCTCCACCGACAAAATCAAGTTCGACAACGACGGCTGGACGATCCGCTCCGCCGACGGCTCCCGCACCGCCCACTCCGAGCACACGGTCGCCATCACGGCTTCCGGCCCCCAGGTCCTGACCCGCCGCCCCACTCACTGCCCCACCTCGGCCGACCCCACCAAAAAGCCCGCCACAGCCTCCTGACCACTGCCCGCCCCGGGGCGTGACTCAGCGGTTCCGGGCATGGGGCCGGCCACAACTTCCTGAGCAACTCGCAACCGCCAGCAGCTCACCCTTCCGCCAGCCTGCACCAGCGTGGCCAACAGTCGGTCCCGGCCGCAACCACGCACGAGGTCGTCAGGCAGGCGCCATCACACTGATCACCGAACTGGCCCTTGGTTGACGGGCCTCTACTCTGGACAGGAGGAACGACCAACCAAGGGATCGTGCCCACATGGAGCCAGGGGTCGGCACCGAACCGCTGAAGAGCCAAGTCAGGACTGCGGGAGATCTACATGCGGCGTTTCCTTCTACCTCTGGCCGTGGTGCTGTCCGCCGTACTCGGCCTCGCGGTCAACCTGGCTTCTGAGACGATCCCCCTACCGCCGTGGCTCGGCTGGGCCCCCTGGGTCGCGATCGTCCTGCTGCTGGTGGCCATCGTGGTGGTGGAGGGGCGGCGCGGTCGTGAGGAGCCGCAGTTGTCGGCACCGGAACAGGTCACGGAGGCGGCGAACATGCTGGCCCAGGCCACCGTGTCGCAGTGGTCAGCGCAAGCCGATGCCCAGGGCATCGGTACGAACGCCGACCCGGTGCGGGTCACCTGGCACCGGGACCATCAGCGGTCACTGCCGATGCACGAGGTGTTCGGCGCTCCCGGGGGTAACGTTCGGCGGGTTCCGCGCCGTCGAAGCGCCAGCCGCCGAGCCCCGGCCGGGGACCAGCCGGGCGAACAAGGCGTGGTCACCCGCCTGTATGTCGACCTGTATCGGCGGATCCAGCGCCAGCAACTGGTCCTGCTCGGCCCGGCCGGTAGCGGGAAGACCGCAACGATGCTGATCCTGCTGATCGAGGCAGCGAAGGAGTGCGTCAGACCGGCCTCGGCACCGGAGCGCGCCGACACGCCGGTGCCGGTCTGGGTCACCCTGGGCGGGTGGAACCCGGACGAGAGGTCGCTGCTCGACCACGTGGTCGAGGAGATGGAGACGAACTTCCCGGCGCTGCGGCACCCGCGCTACGGCGCGAAGGTCGCACGCCGCCTGGTCGAGCACAAGCGGGTGGCGCTCTTCCTCGACGGCCTCGACGAGATGCCCGCGGCGGGGCAGCGGGCCGCGCTCACCAGGATCGCGCGCGAGGCCGCCGGGCTGCGGATCGTGCTCACCTCCCGGATCGAGGGGTACGACCAGGCGCGTGCCGGCGGACGGTTGCCGCGTCCGGTCGTCCTCCAGCTCGACAAGGTCGAGTCGGAGACTGCCGTCGAGTACCTGCGCCGTGGTCACGACAGTGACCGGCAACGCCGGTTTTGGCACCGGCTCACCGAACATCTGCTCAGCCGACCCGACTCACCGGTCGCGGAAGCGTTCGCCACCCCGCTGATCCTGAGTCTGGCCCGCGACGCGTTCGACGGGCCGGACGGTGACGTACCCGACCCTGCGGAGCTGATCGGGCTCACCTCGGTGGCAGCGGTGAAGGTCCGCGTGATCGGCCAGTTCCTGGAGCGGGCCTACCCGTCCGGTTCCGGCCGGCGCGGCGGGCGCGACCAGCGTCACCTGTTCTACCTGTCCTGGCTCGCTCACCACCTGCGGGGGCGCCGCGACCTGCGCTGGTGGGAGATCCCGACCTGGATTCCGATCAGGGATCTATCGATTGCGATCTGCACCGGGTTCGGACTGCCGACGGCAGTGCTGGCCGGGGCGTACGTGGCGTTGACCGGCGGGGCTCGGTCCGACGTGTTGTTGACTTCCCTGGGCGCGTTTCTCGTGGCTGCCGCCGCGGTCGGGTTCGTCCTGACGTCCTCTCCTTCCGCCTCGGTGCCGACCCCGACCGAACCGATCGGTATGGACCTGCGGTGGCCGACTCGGGCGGAGCTGCGGACGCTGTGGCTGGCCGGATCGGGACCGCCGCTGGTTGTCGGGGTGGGCGTCGGACTCGTCCTCGGCCCGTTCGCCGGCGTGATCTCCGGGTTGGCTCTCATGGGCCTCCTGATCGTCGGTTCGTCGATCGTCCGGGCCAACGTCACGTTCGGCCTGCTCGGCATCTGGCTGACGCCGCTGGCCGACTCACCAGCGAGCACCCCGGACGGTACGTTTCGGGCCGACCGCCGCCGCACCGTGGTCACGTTCAGTTCTGCGGTGATCCTCGGTGGCGTCATGTTCGCGCTGTTCAACGTCGCGGATCCGCCTCGGCCCGGGACGTGGTCGGTCGGACCGGAGTCCGGCATCGTGATCGGGGCGGCGTATGGCGTCATCACCGGCCTCGGCCCGGCGGTGCTGACGGGCTTCGGCCAGGTCGCGTTGCTGCTGCACGGGCGTCCGCCGGTGCGGTTCCCGGTGCTGTTCCGGGAGGCGCTGCGGCGGCAGGTGCTGCGGCAGGCTGGTGTGGTGTACCAGTTCCGGCACGCCGAACTCCAGGACCACCTGGCCGCCGTCTACCAGCGACGGCAGGATGCGGGCCCGGCCCGCCGGCCGCTGGCGCCGGAGTCCGACGGTGAGACCGTGGCGACCGCCCGGTGGTCGGGCGGTCAGCGGAACCGGCCGGGGCGGCTCGACCTCGGCTCGATCTGACCCTACCTCCGCCTGCCTCGCCCGGACGCTCGCAGCCACACCCATCCGATTCTGGCGGCTGCAACCCCACCCGCAGCAAGATCAAATCGAGCTACGTGGCATTGGTCCTGGCGTCGCGGCGGCGAGTGGACCGATCATCGACCACTACCGCTCCTTGAGGCGGCGGTCGACCTCCTCGGCGACCCGCCGGTGCAGCTCGGCCAACCGCTCGTCGGTGTACTTGGTCAGGTCGCCCGGGTCCGTACCGCCGTTCGCCGCCTGCTCCTGTTGCTTCTGCTGCTCCCGGCGTTGCAGCTCCTGCTCCTCAGGCGAACCGGGGGCGGCGTACGCGCATCGGACGAGGGTGCCGTCGGCGTTCTTCAGGCAGGTTGCCTCCCGGCCGTTGATCTGGCCCCGGCCCTCCACCCGGTACCGGATGCTCTGCTCACTGCCGAGTGTGGCGGTCCACGTGCTGCCGCCGGTCGGCACCACCTCGAACACCTGGTCGTCGTTCCAGCAGCAGACGTCCCGGTACTCCGCCTTGATCAGGGCGACGATCGCCTGGGGCGACGACCAGGTCGGGTTGAGCCGGTGCACGGTCAGCGGGGCGAGACCGCTGCCGGCGTGCCGGGTCGGCACGGTCGACACCGCCACCACCGAACTGGCCTCGCCCTGCGGGGTGAGCGGGGTGACGTACGCGCTGCGTCCGCTGCCGTCGCGGTAGCGGAGGGTGAACTCCGACTCGTTGCCCTCGTTGGCGCCGTCCTCGGAGGCGTCCCAGCCGCTGCGCTCGAACCACCAGTCGGCGAAACCGCCGACGGCGGTGGTGCCCTCCCGCTGCCGGGCGGCCAGGCTGATCGGGTAGGACGGTCCGGGCACCTTCGTCGTGTCGTCGGTGATGGTGACCTCTCCGGTTCGGCCGTCGTACCGCGCCACACCGGCCGGCCGTTCGGTCACCACCAGGATTCCGGTCTGCTTCTTCAGCGGCACCACCACGATCGGGTTGTCGCCCTGGCAGTAGACGTACGCGTCGTCGGCGGAGAACCGGGCCCAACGTCGTTCGGCGGAGATCTTCCGGCCCAGGTTGTGGCTGAACCAGCCGCCGATCCGCGCGTCGGCGGCTGACACGTCGAACTGGCACCGCTGCTGCGCCCGGCTCTTGCCGCCGAGCGGCACCTCCTGCATCAGACCGACCTCGTAACCGGCCAACCAGCCGCGCCGCTCGACCAGGACGGCGAAGCGGTCGGAGTCGGGCAGGTAGCTGACGTCGGTGATCTCGCCGGTGACGTCGCCCAGGTTGGGCGCGGCCTGTGCCTTGCCGACCAGGTACGGCGCGCGTGCGGCCAGCTCCGGGACCGGATCGCTCACCACCGTCATGGTGGTCCCGTACGCCCGGTCCTGGAGGTATTCGCCGTAGACCAGCCAGCAGCCCCCCAGGGCCAGTCCGACGACGGCGCCCAGCCAACCGAGGACGATGGCCCCGCCGGTCGACCTGGGCGTGACCTTGCGCCCGCGGAGCCGGTGGGTGAGCAGCCGCACCAGGGCCGGCGCCCCGGCGAGCAGGGCCAGCAGGGCCGGCGCTACCAGCCAGGGCACGAGTTTGCGCAGCTCCCACACGAGGACGGTGGTGGCGTACGAGGCGTACCAGCCGACCGCGCCGAGCAGGATGAGCAGAAAGATCGGCGTACCCATCCGCAGCGCCCGATGCATCGACACTCTCCTTTGACAGGACGAGCCCCGATCCTATTCGGACGTCAAGACGCCTTGGTGCCGTCAGAGCAGCGCGACGCCGATCAGCGGATGCGTCGAGGATCGCTCACCTGCGGGTACCGGCGGCGGGCGACCACCAGGTGGCTGTTGGATGCCCGGGTCGTGATCTTGGGCGACTGTCGCCATGACGCGCGTTCCGGCCGGCCGTAGGTGCCGGCTAGCGACGAGGCCATTGGACATGTGCTGGCCGGGCGCCGAACCGGACGCCCGTCCGGAACCTCCGGGTCGCGCTGCACACCGCCCAGTCACGCGGGCCGCGTCCGGGATCAACCTTTGCGGGGCTGGCTCACGCCGAGAATGTTGCCTTCGCTGTCCTTGAACCATGCGCCGCGCATCGTCGGGAACTCTGCGACGCCGTTGACTGTCTTGAGGCCAGGGAGATCGTATTCTTCGAACGTCACGCCGCGCCTCCGGAGGTCCGCCATCTCGGCGTCGAGGTCGGCGACCAGCCAGGCTGCCAACGTGTGGGGCGCCTGCCCGGCGTTGGATGTGGGATAGATGAAGAACCGCGTTCCGCCGGACTCGAAATGGACTGCGTCCTCGGCTTCCTGCGACATGGTCAGGCCCAGGGTGTCGCGATAGAAGCGCTTGGCCCGTTCCATGTCGCTCGCGGGAATGGCCGCCTGCATCGGTGCGTCTGTCAACATGATGGCTCACCTCGTGTGACAGCGTAGTCGGCACCAGGCCGACAGGCTTCCGCTTTGTCCCACTTTGCCATCGTCGGGGGCCGCTCTGGAACTCGCCGGCCCGGTAGTGCCCGCCGGCAGAACACCTGGTAGCGCACCTCGGCGAACTCGCCGCGCTGCCGCGACGACGGCGGCGTTCGCCATGCTCGCCGGCGCGGGCCCCGCTTCCCGCGTCCTCCGGCAAGACCATCCGCTACCGACTCAACCGCTCAGGAGACCGCCAGCTCCATCGACGCCTCGAAACACACCCCAACCACTTGGCGCGCCATAGGAGCGTTTCCCGGGCGGTCAGTCGTGCTCGGGAATACCGGCCACCCGGTGCGACGCGGCGTGCATGACCTCGGTCACCAGTCGACGCACATGACCTCCCCGGGCGCTGTACAACGCCCGCCGGCCGTCGCGCCGCACCGTGACCAGTCCTGTCAGCCGTAGCTTGCCCAGGTGCTGCGACACCGCCGGCCGCGCCACTCCCAGCGCCGCCACGAGCGCGGTCACATCATGCTCCCCGTCAACGAGCAGCCACATCAACCGCAGCCGAGTGCCGTCCGCAAGCATCCGCAACATCTCCGTTGCTGCCTCGACGTGGCTGTCGACAGGGAGGCGTTGTTGCAGGTCACTAGCACCTGCACCGTTGTCGCGTGCGTACATGAGCACATATTATCGCCGTCGTCGGGGGTACCAACCCCCTGCCGTAAAGGGATGGTGGGAGACGCGGTGAACGACCACGACCACGACCAGGGCCACGACCATCCGGGCGGGCACGAGCACGGTCACGGGCAGGGCCATGACCACCCGCACGATCACGGCCATCACCACGGGGGCCGGCTCACCGCCTGGTGGCACCGGCTGACCCACGCGGTCGTCCCCCACTCACACGACTCCCGCGCGAAGATCGACCCGGCGTTGGAGTCCTCCCGCGAGGGACTACGCGCCCTGTGGATCTCGCTCGTCGGCCTCGGGACCACCGCCGTCGCCCAAACGGTCATCGTCGTGCTGTCCGGCTCGGTCGCCCTGCTCGGCGACACCCTGCACAACGTCGCCGACGCCCTCACGGCCGTGCCCCTCGCGATCGCCTTCCTTCTCGGCCGGCGTGCCGCCACCCGCGCCTACACCTACGGCTACGGCCGGGCCGAAGACATCGCCGGCATCATCATCGTCGCGGTCATCGCCGCCTCCGCCGTCGCCGCCGCCTGGACCGCTGTCGCCCGACTGCTGCACCCCGCCGAGGTGGCCCACCTGCCCTGGGTGGCCGCCGCCGGCCTCGTCGGCTTCATCGGCAACGAACTGGTCGCCCGCTACCGCATCCGCGTCGGCCGCCGCATCGGCTCCGCCGCCCTGGTCGCCGACGGCCTGCACGCCCGCACCGACGGCTACACCTCCCTCGCCGTACTCGCCGCCGCCGGCGGGGCCGCCCTCGGCTGGCACTGGGCCGACCCGGTCGTCGGTCTCGCCATCGCCGTCGCCATCACCTTCGTCCTCAAGGACGCCGCCCGCGAGGTCTACCGACGCCTCATGGACGCCGTCGACCCCGAGCTGGTCGACCAGGCCGAAACCACACTGCGCGCCGTCGACGGCGTCCGCGACGTCACCGCCGTCCGGCTCCGCTGGATCGGCCACCGCCTCCACGCCGAAGCCGAACTCGTCGTGGACACCCACCTCAGCCTCGTCGCCGCCCACGAGATCGCCGCCGACGCCGAACACCAACTCACCCACGCCGTACCCCGACTCACCAGCGCCACCGTCCACACCGATCCCGACTGCCACCCCGGCGCCCACCACCACACCGACCTGTCACACAAGCGCCGGCAGATGACCCGCTGACGACCCGAGCGCGCGTGCACGACATAACGGCTGACCGACACGCTCCGGCGGCGGAGAGCGCCTGACGCGATCCGTGTGGGGTTCGGCCAACCACGCGCAGGGCGGACGACGGGGCGACGTGGACCACGGGTCCGTGGTTTCGCCGTCGGGACGGCATGGCCCACGTTCCACGATCAGGGCGCGGCCCTCTCCGGCCACCGGCCGGGGCACCACCCGCGCCCCGACCCGGTTCAGGTCGTACTGACGCCGTCGACCGTGCGGGGGACGCGGAGCGGGTTGGCCTCGCGCAGCACCGGCGGAAGCAACGGATCCGGGACGTTCTGGTAGCAGACCGGGCGCAGCCAGCGCTCGATCGAGGTGCTTCCCACCGAGGTCGAGCCGCTCGTGGAGGCGGGGTACGGTCCCCCGTGGTGCATGGCGGGGGCGACCGTCACCCCGGTGGGCCAGCCGTCCACCACGACCCGTCCCGCGATCTCGCTCAACCCGGCGACCAGGTCCGCCGCCGCGTCGTCCCGCTCGTCGGCGGCCAGGTGCACCGTCGCCGTGAGGTTGCCCGGCAAGGCGTTGAGCACCGCGTCCCGTTCGGCCGTCGAGCCGTAGCGGACCAGCACGGTGACCGGCCCGAAGCACTCCTCGAGCAACTCCCGGTACGCCCCTGCGTCGAGCCGCGACGCCGCGACGGTCAGTACGCCCGGCCGTACGGCCAGCGGCACCGCGTCATCGCCGGCCTCGCCCGCCCCGAGCGGTTCCGCCACCCCTGGTAGCGCCGCGCGGGCGCGCACCCCGGCGAGGAACGCCTCCCGCATGCGCGGGTCGAGCAGTGGCCCGGACGGGACCGCCGCCGCGACGACCGCCTGGACGACGGCGTCACCCGCTGGTCCCTCGGGCAGCAGGACGAGGCCCGGCTTGACGCAGAACTGGCCCATGCCCTGCGTGTACGAGGCCGCCAGCCCCGCACCGATCTCCTCCGCCCTGGTCTCGGCTGCGCGTTCGGTCACCACCACCGGGTTGAGGCTGCCCAGCTCACCGTGGAACGGGATCGGTCGCGGCCGGGAGGATGCGATGTCGAACAAGGCGCGGCCGCCGCGCACCGAGCCGGTGAACCCCACGGCCGCGGTGAGTGGATGGCGTACGAGTTCCGGGCCGGCGTCGAAACCGTGGACCAGGCGGAGGACGTCCTCGGGCAGTCCGACCTCGGCCGCCGCCGACCGGAGGATCCGGGCGCAGAGGACGGAGGTGGCGGGGTGGTCCGGGTGTGCCTTGACCACGACGGGGCACCCCGCGGCCAGAGCGCTCGCGGTGTCGCCGCCTGGCACGCTGAACGCCAGGGGGAAGTTGCTCGCCGCGAAGACGCCGACCACGCCCAGCGGCACCTTGTAGCGACGCAGGTCGGGGCGAGGTGCGGGCTGCGCCGACGGGTCGGCGTGGTCGATGATCACGCCCAGGTAGGTGCCGGCCGAGACCACGTCCGCGAACAGGCGCAGCTGGTAGCACGTGCGGGCGAGTTCGCCGCCGAGCCGCACCCGGCCGAGCGCCGACTCCGCGTCGGCGGTCGCGATGATCTCCTCGCCGTTCGTCTCCAGGAGCGCGGCGGCTGCGCGAAGCAGCTCCGTACGCGCGGCGCGGTCCTGCAGTGCCGCACCGGCGGCTGCGGCCGTGCGCACCGCCTGGTCCACATCGTGCGCCGTCGACTCGGCCGCCACGCGCTCGCGTGGTCTGCCGGTACGCGGGTCGACGCTCAACACGTCATTCACCGTATCGTCCTCTTTCTTCCTTCTCGGCGGGCGTCGTGTCCTCGGCCAGGGCAGCGAGCTCCCCCAGGGGCACCGGCACGGCGAGGCTGCGGGTGGCCAGCGGGCGCAGGTCGTCCGTCGTGGTCTCACGCCCGGTCAGCCAGGCCGCGATCCCGGCGGTGGCGAGGCCGCACACCCGTCCCTGACACCAGCCCATCCCAGGCCGGGCCAGCATCTTCAGCGTCCGCGCGTCCTCCGCGCCGAGGTGCTCGTGCGCCCGGCGCAGGTCGCCGTATGAGACCTCCTCGCAGCGGCAGACCAGCGTCGTCTCCGACAGCCACTCGGGCCATGCACCTGGCACCGGATAGGTGCGGTGCATGGCGGCGGCGAACCCGCGGCCCCGCCGGACGGCCCGTCGCAGCCGCCTCATCAGCGCCCGGTCGGTCGGGCGGCCGCGCGCGTCAGCGAGGGCGAGCGCGGCCAGCCGCCCCTCGTGGACGGCCAGCGCCGCGCCGCCCACACCGGTCGCCTCACCAGCGACGTACAGTCCTTCGACGCTGCTGCGCTGACGGTCGTCGACGACCACGACGAGCGATCCGTCGGTGTCCTTCGCCGTTTCGGCATCGAGCATGAGCGGCAGTTCGAGCGAGGGGGTGAAGCCCCAACCGAGTGCGACGAGGTCGGCGGCGATCTCCTCGTCCGGCCCGGTCGGGCGGCCGTCGCGGTCCACCCGGGCGACCCGGACCGCCTCCGCCCGGTCCTTCCCGAGTACCTCACGGATCACGGTCCTCGTCCGGTACGGGATGCGGTGCCGGGCCATCAGCATCGCGTACCGCAGGGCCTCGACGCCCTTGGCCGGCGCGGACATCGCGCCGAGCGGATCGCGTAGCCAGCCCAGCGTCGCGTTGGCCTCGATGACGGCTGCGACGGTCACTCCGGCGCGCGCGAGGCCGGTGGCCACGGGGAGCAGGAACGGGCCGGTGCCGGCAATGACGGCACGCCGCCCCGCCGCCGTGCGATGCCCCTTGAGCAGGGCCTGCGCTCCCCCCACGGTCATCACGCCGGGCAGGTCCCAGCCGGGCACGGGTAGTTGCCGGTCGTATCCTCCTGGGCACAGGATCAGCGTTGGCGCGACGAGCGTGAGGTCCGCGCCGTCCAGCGGGGTGACGGTGGACGTGGCGGCCGTCATCCGGAGCGTGAAGGTCCCGCCAGTGTCGCGGGTGATGAGCCAGACCTGGTGGCCGGGGAGGTAGCGGACCTGGCCCGCTGTGCGGAGGGCGTTCAGGCGGTCCCGCAGCCGGGTGAAGGCCGGCCAGCCGTGATGGCCGACGCGATCGTCGGGACGGGCGTGGGCCTCGTCGTAGTGCCGCCAGTACTGCCCGCCGGGTTGCGCGGCGGTGTCGATGAGGGTGACCCCGAGCCCGGCCTCGGCGGCTTCAACGGCGGCGGCGAGGCCGGCTGGTCCCGCGCCGACCACGGCGACGTCAGGCACGTGTGGCCTCGCTGTCTCCCCGGTCGCCGGCGTCTGGTGTGTCCGGCCCGGCGTCGTCGCCGAGGCGCATGCCGTCGGCGGCGGTGACGAGACAGGCGCGCTGGTCGGGAACGCCGTCGACCGTGATGAGACAGTCGAAGCAGCTGCCGATGCCGCAGAACAGTCCTCGCGGCGTGCCGCCCATGCGGGTGGTGCGCCAGCTCGTGATTCCGGCGGAGACCAGCGCGGCGGCGACGCTCTGGCCGGGCTCGGCCGGCACGACGGCACCGCGGAATGTCATCTGGTGCGTCATCGAAACGCCTCCTCGTCCTGCGCGAAGCGGTCCGGTGCGAACGGCGTGAGACTCAGGTCGGTCCGCTCCCCCACGAGCGCCTGGGCGATCAACTTGCCGGTGCCGACGGACAGACCGATGCCTGCGCCCTCGTGGCCGCAGGCGTGCCAGAGGCCGGGTGCCCGGGTGTCCGGACCGATGACGGGCAGATGGTCTGGGCAGTAGGGACGGAAACCGAGGTAGGTGCGCATCACCCGGATCTGCCGGAGCATCGGGAACAACGCGATGGCCTTGGCCGCGAGCGTGCCGACAGCGGTAACGGACATGGTCCGGTCGAGTCCGACGCGCTCACGCGACGCGCCGATGAGGATCGTGCCGCCGACGGTCCCCTCGACCACGGGCGAGGTTTGCAGTGCCGCGTCGGAGCTGCTCACGTCACCGACGTACTCGGCGGCGTACACCTTGTGACGGATCGTCCGGGGTGGCATCGGCTGGGTGACCAGGACGAAGCCCCGTCGGGGTAGCACGGGGACACGCACTCCGGCGCGGCCGGCGAGGTCGCCGGCCCACGTGCCGGCGGCGTTGAGCACCGCGCTGGCCGGGATGTCTCCTCCCGAGGTGCGTACGCCCGTCACCCGCGGGCCGTCGCGGAGGAACCCCGTCACCTCGGTGTGCGTACGCACCCGCGTGCCGCGCTCGCGGGCCAGCCGGAGCAGGTGGGCCGCCACCAGCATCGGCTGGACCTGAGCATCCTGTGGGTAGTAGGCGCCACCGGCGAGCCGCGGCGACAGATGCGGCTCGTAGTCGCGCAACTCGGCTCGCGGGACGTCGCGGACCTCGACGCCGCAGCGGCGCTGGTGGACGGTGAGCTCGCGCAGTGCGGCGTGGCTCTGCTCCGATGCCGCTACGACCAGCCCGCCCTTGGCCTCGAACTCCCACAGATCGCCGTGCTCGGCGAGATCCTCGCGCCAGACCCGCTGCGAGTACAGTGCCAGGTCCAGCTCGGGACCGGCCTGTTTGTCGGACACCAGCACGTTCCCCTCGCCGGCGCTGGAGGTACCGCCGGCGATCGCACCGCGCTCGACGACGACCACCCGCAGGCCCGCCAGTGCCGCGAAGTACGCGCTGGCAGCGCCCACCACGCCTGCCCCGACGACCACCAGGTCCGCGCTCACGCCGTCGCTTCCCCACGGTGGGCGGCAGCGTGGGGCTCGACCGCGCCGTGGATCCGCTCGCTGCGCTCGGTCATGCCGCCCCGCTTCGCCTCATGGGGCGTCCTTGACGCTGTCTGCCCACAGACCGCGAACGTGGCCGATGTGGCGGTGCATCAGCAGTTCGGCCCCGGACGGGTCGCGGGCTTCGATGAAGTCCAGAAGCTCGTGGTGCTCCGCCGCCGAGCGGCCCAGTCTGCCGCTCTCCAACAGTGGGGTCAGGCCGAGCAGCCGGGTCCGCGAGCGCAGGTCGGACACGACATCCACCAGGAAGCGGTTGCGGCTGTAGCCGAGCAGGGTCAGGTGGAAGACGTGGTCGGCCTCGATGTAGCCGACCAGGTCGCCGCGCTCCGCCGCGTCGACGATGGCCTGCGCGAGTGCCCTCAGCTCGGGGAAGTCCGCCTTCGGGATCACCGCCACGACATTGCGCACGGTCGGCGGCTCGATGAGCAGCCGCACGGCGGCCAGGTTGTCGAGGTCCTCCTCGGAGACCTCCGTGATGCGGAAGCCCTTGTTCGGATGAGGTACGGCCAGGCCACTCTTCACCAGGTCGAGCATGGCCTCCCGCACCGGTGTGGGCGATACGCCGAGCTGCGCGCCGAGCGCCGGAGCCGAGTACACCACGCCGGGCTCCAGCTTGCCGGAGATGATCGCCGCACGCAGGGCCTCCCTGATCCGGTCGCGGAGGTTCTCTCTGCGACCGATGTCAGGAAGGTCCGGGACCGGCACCGGGCTCACAGCAGGAATCCCGCGGGGAACGGGTCGGTGGGGTCGAGGTGGAACTGTGCCGTCGCGGTGACCCATGCCCTGCCCGTGATCGATGGCAGCACGGCGGGGAGCGACCCGACCGTGGTCTCGCCGAGCAGCCGCCCGGTGAAGCGGGTGCCGATGAACGACTCGTTGACGAAGTCCTCGCCGATGCCCAGCTCGCCCCGCGCCCACAACTGCGCCATCCGGGCGCTCGTGCCGGTGCCGCACGGGGACCGGTCGAACCAGCCGGGGTGGATGGCCATGGCGTGCCGCGACAGCTTGGCGGTGGAGCCGGGGGCCCTCAGGTAGACGTGGTGGCAGCCGTTGATGTCGTCACGCTCGGGGTGCACCGGCCGGTCCTGCTCGTTCACCGCATCCATGATCGCCAGACCCGCGGCGAGCAGGTCGCCGGCGCGGGCGCGGTCGAAGGGCAGCCCGAGGTCCGCCAGGTCGACGATCGCGTAGAAGTTTCCGCCGAACGCCATGTCGTACTCGACCGCGCCGATGCCCGGTACCTCGATCTTCCGGTCGATCGCGTACGCGAAAGACGGGACGTTCTGGATGGTGACCGACTCCGCCGCACGGTCGCGCACCGTCACGGAGGCGACGACCAGGCCGGCGGGAGTGTCGAGCCTGATCGTGGTCACCGGCTCGACGAGGGGCACCATCCCGGTCTCGACGAGGACCGTCGCGACGCCGATCGTGCCGTGGCCGCACATCGGCAGCAGCCCGGAGACCTCGATGAAGAGCACGCCGTAGTCGGCGTCGGGACGGGTCGGCGGCTGCAGGATCGCGCCGCTCATCGCGGCGTGGCCGCGTGGTTCGTACATCAGCAACGTGCGGACGTCATCGCTGTTCTCCATGAACCACAGCCGGCGCTCGGCCATGGTCGCCCCGGGGATGGTGCCAATGCCACCGACGACGACCCGGGTGGGCATCCCCTCGGTGTGCGAGTCGACGACGTGGAACGTGCGGCGGGACCTCATCGGTAGCCCTTGGCGAGCACCGCTTCGGTGTCGGCGGTGATCCTGGCTGCCAGTTCCGACGGCAGCGGCAGGCGTGGCGGACGGCAGGCACCGCCCTTGCGCCCGGCGACGTCCATCGACAGCTTGATCGACTGGACGAACTCGGTCCTGGAGTCCCAGCGCAGCAGCGCGTGCAGGTCCCGGTAGATCGGCAGGGCCTTGGCGATGTCGGCGGGGTCGCCTGAGGTGACCAGCCGGTAGAGCTCCACGGTGCTCTCCGGGATCGCGTTCGGGTAGCCGGCGATCCAGCCGACGGCGCCGGCGATACCCAGTTCGAGCAGCACGTCGTCGGCGCCGACCAGAATGTCCAGGTCGGGGGCCAGTTCGTTGATCTCGTACGCCCTGCGCACGTCGCCGGTGAACTCCTTCACCCCGACGATCAAGCCCTCCTGGAACAGTTCGGCAAGCAGCGCAGGCGCCAGGTCGACCTTGGTGTCGATGGGGTTGTTGTAGGCGACGACAGGCAGTCCGGCGCGCGCGACCTCGCGGTAGTGCTCGACCACTGCCCGGCGGTCGGCGCGGTAGGCGTTGGGCGGCAGCAGCAGGACGGAGGTGGCTCCGGCTTCGGCGGCCTGTTCGGCCCAGCGGCGGGCCTCGAGCGCGCCGTAGGCGGCGACGCCGGGCATGACGCCGAATCCGGCGGGGGCGGCCTGTACGGCGGTCTCGACGACGCGCTCCCGCTCCTGCGGGGTCAGCGTCTGGTACTCACCGAGGGAGCCGTTGGGCGTCACGCCGTCACAGCCTCCAGCGGCGAGGAACCCGACGTGCTCGGCGAACGCGTCGTAGTCGATGGAGAGGTCGTCGTGGAGGGGCAGCGCCGTCGCGACGTGCACGCCGCGCCAGGGCCTTGCGGGGGTGGTCACTGCTGGCTCCTCATCGATCGTACGGGGAAAATACACAGTGCAATGTCACATCATCCATGCACGGCCATCCACTTCTCCAGGCCCTCGGCCTCCAGCGGCAGCGCGCTGGACAACACCTCCGGACCGTCGGGCGTGACCAGCAGGTCGTCCTCGATACGCACACCGATCCCACGCAGCTCCGGAGGCACGGTCAGGTCGTGCGGGTGGAAGTACAGTCCGGGCTCGACCGTCAGCACCATGCCGGGCGCCACAGCCGCACCCTGATAGGCCTCCTCCGCGGCTCGGCCGCAGTCGTGCACGTCCAGCCCCAGGTGGTGGCCAATTCCGCACACCAGATAGCGCCGGTGGTGTTGCCCGGTGTCGGACAGCGCCTCGTCCACGGAGACCGGCAACAGCCCCCAGTCCGCCAGGCCCCGCGCGATCACCTCCATCGCCGCGTGGTGGAACTCGGTGAACCGGCGGCCCGGGCCCACCGCCGCCAACCCGGCCCTGTGGGCCTGTTCCACCAGGTCGTGCACCTGCCGCTGCGCCGGCGAGAACCGCCCGGAGGCGGGAAACGTCCGGGTGACATCGGCGGTGTAGTAGCTGTTGACCTCGACCCCCATGTCGAGCAGGAGCACCTCGTCCGGCAGCACCGGGCCGTCGCAGCGCACCCAGTGCAGGGTGGGCGCGTGCCGGCCGCTACCGACGATCGTGGTGTAGCCGGGGCCGTTGCCGTACGCCCGGGCGTACCGGTCGAAGGTGCCCTGCAGCCACCGCTCCCCGGGCCCCGCAATCGCGGTGGGGATCTCCCGGACGACCGCGGCGAAGCCCTCGACGGTGCGGTCCACCGCCTCCCGGAGCTGCCCGATCTCCCACTCGTCCTTGTACATGCGCAACTCGGCGAGGGTCCGCGCGACCTCCTCGTCCCGAGTCACGTCCTCGGTGAGTTCTGCGCGCGGCCGAACCTCGACGTTCAGCGCCCTCGCCCAGTCGGCCAGCCCCGGCGCCGGGCCCACCCACAACTCGCCGTAGCGGGCGTCGGCGAAGAAGCCAGGGTCACCGGGCTGGGCCGGCGGCGGCAGGTAGAGAGTGGCGTCGCCGCCGCGCAACACCACGACGGCGTTCTCGACCGAGCAGCCGGTCGTCCAGAAGAAGTCACTGTCCGGACGGAAGTCGTAGCTCGTGTCGTTGCTGCGTACGGGCGCCTCCCCGGCCGCCAACACGACAGTCCGGCCCGGGAGGGCCTCGGCCAGGCGGGCCCGGTGGGCGGCAGCCGCCTCGGCGGTGCCGGGCACGACCGACGGGGTGCGGTCGGGCACGTCCCAGCCCGTCGTCATGTACTCCGTGAACGCCGCGACCTCGGACAGCTTCGGCGGCCTGCCATCACGCAACGGAAATTCCCTCCTGCCGTGGAGCGGACGAGCTCGGGTCGGATCCGTCGATGTCGCGGACTCCTCCGCCCACCTCGTTGATCATCTCGGTCAGCCGGGCGAAGACCCGGTCGTCCTCGCGTAGGCCGTCGTGTTCGTACTCGTTGGTGATCCAGGTCCGGACGTTGCCCACCCGGGACGCCGTGTCCAGTTGCAGACCCGCGTCCACGTACATGTCGTCGTGGTAGACGGCGGCCACCACCGGGATCTCGTTGCCGGCCAGCCGGTCGAGGTCGTAGAGCGGTGGCCACTCGTCCCGGACCGCCAGCGCTTCCACGGCGTCGCGAAACGGACGCAGCTCGGCGATCTCCTGGAACATCCAGGGGTAGACCATCTCACCGGTGAACAGCAGCGGCCTGGTCTCCTCGGCGAACTGCGGATGCCTCTCCCGCTCCGCCTGGGCCGCCCAGCCGGTGGCAGCGGCGCCATGTCCGTAGATGCTCTCGTGCAGGGCCGCGAAGAGCGGGTTGTCACTGTACGCCGTCCTGGCCAGCACCTGGTGCAGGAACGTCGCCGACAGCTCGTCCCCGGAGAACGCCTCGTCGAGCAGCCAGTGCATGCGCTCGTATCCGGGCTTCATGCCGAGGTCGATGCCGAGCGACTGCAACCGGCGGACCGTCAGCACATCGCCGCCGGGCAGCAACACGTCGCCTTCGGCCAGCCGATCGGCGATCCGACCCACCTGCGCGACCTGGTGCGGGTACCGCCGGTAGAACTCCCTGTTCTTCGCCTCCACTCGCGGGTAGGTACGCCGGTAGACCTCCGCCGCCGACGGGTCGAGACCGGGCAGGCCACCGGTGACGTAGCAGGCGCTCAAGCCCTCCGGAGCCTTCGACAGGTACGTCAGGGTGACGAAGCCGCCGTACGACTGCCCGAGGGTGGACCAGCGCCCGCCGCCGAAGACGGACTTCCGCAGGTGCTCGTGGTCGGCCACGATCGAGTCAGCCCGGAAGCACGCGAGGAAGCGGGCAGCCTCCTCCGCCGTCGCGAACGCGCTCATCCGGCGGCCGTCGACGCGGGTGCTGCGGCCAGTGCCACGCTGGTCGACCAGGACCACGCGGTGATCGCGCAGGGCCAGGCCGAGCCAGCCGGACCGGGTGAGCGGACGGGGCCCCTTCCCGCCCGGTCCGCCCTGCAGGTAGACCAGGCACGGCAGGTCCTCCCCGGCCCGGGTGGGATCGACGATCTCACGGGCGAAGACCTGGATGTCGCCGCGCGTCGGGTCAGACCAATCCAGCGGCACCTCGCTGACGTGGTCCCGGATGCGCATGCCAGGGATCGTGTAGGTCGCGGTGACGGTCATCGGCACCCTCCTCTCGCCGCCGCGGCCGGCTGAGCCGCTGTCGCCCTCGCGGCACCGAACACGATCACCACCTGCTGCGGGCACGCACGCCTGGACCCATCAGTAAGGTGTGCCATTGCACTGATCGTAGGTGGAGATCCGGTATCTGCCAAGCCGGACGCCCGTACGGCCCCCACCAAACCGGGCACCGCCGGAGACGCTCCCTCGGAACCAACGGCGCCATACGCACAGTCAGATCAGGCCCTCGCGCACCGCGTACGCCACCGCGTGGGTGCGGTTGCGCAGCTGGAACCGCGTGGTGATGTCGTGCAGCACGTTCTTGACGGTCCGCTCGGAGTAGCTGAGCCGGGTGGCCACCTCCCGGGTGTCCATCCCGTCGGCGACCAGCCGCAGCACCTGGCTCTCCCGGTGGGACAGCCCGTTGACGTCGATGCCGCGCGGGGCGAGCACCGTCTGCTGCAACCGGGTGACCTGCTTGACCAGCCGGCCGAGCACTTCCGGCGGCATCGCGGCACCCCCGGAGGCGGTGCTGACGACGAGCTGCGCCAGCCGGTGACTGGTCGCCTCGGCCCGTGAGGCGAGGGCGCGTACCCCCAGCTCCACGGCGGGGATCAGGGCCGTGTCCGACTCGACGGCGGCGACCAGCACGAAGCGCCGGCAGCCCAGCCGGCGGACCGCCCGGATCAGGTCCAGTGCCTCCTGGTCGAGCGTGTCGGCGGCGACCACGCCGACGGTCTCGGCGGTGATCCGATCCTCGGGGACGACCTCGATCTCCATCCGCCCGCGCAGGGCCGCGGTGATGCCGGCCGTGGAGATCGGGTCGGGGGTACGAATGTGTGCCTGCGCACGTCCGGTCATGACGGTTCCTTAGCCTGTGGGGTCGAACGAGCATCGGGGGTACGCGACACGGTCGCCGGGTTGCGGGCCGGCCGTCGGGTCGCGGAGTGGCGGTGTCTCGGGTGACGGGCGGGACCAGCCGGCGGTGGTGATCCGACCCGGCCTAAACGGTAGAGAACCCGGTGGCCCGGGGACTGGCGGCGCACTGGACGCGACCGGACGGCGGTCCTGTCCATCGCCTCCCTGTCGAGCTGCGGAGTTGCCCGTCCGGGCAACGACGGGCTGGACGGGCACCGGCAGAAACCGGCAGAACGGTTACCCGGGCGGATGGTCCACGCTCCGTGCTCGGTCCGTCTACGCTCCACTGTGGTTACTGGCCGGTTTCGCTGGATCACCTGACCCCGAACCGCCAGGATCACGTGTCGGTGGTGGCCGGCCGAGCCGCGGGGGCGAACAGGGGACCGGAAGATGGCGGAGAACGGCGCCGAGCTGAGGCTCCGGCGGTTGCGCGCCGGGCTGACCCAGGAGGAGTTGGCCCGTCGGGCGGGGATCAGCGTCCGGGCGGTACGGGACATCGAACAGGGTCGGGTACGCACTCCCCGCCCGGAGTCACTGCGCCGCATCGCCGAGGCCGTCGGCCCGCCCGACCCGGAGCCACCCGGCCCGGAGCCGCCCGGCGGGACGGGGTCGCTACGCATCGGCGTGCTCGGTCCGTTGACCCTGCGGGTGGGCGCGGAGCCGGTCGCGCTGGGCTCGGGACGGCAGCGGATGCTGCTCGGTCTGCTCGCCCTGCATCCGGAGACGACCGTCTCCCGGCAGGAGATCGTCGACGTCCTCTGGGGCCACGATCCGCCGGACAGCTGCCTGAACCTGGTGCACACCTACGTGGCCCGGCTCCGCCGGGCGCTCGCCCACCCCGGCGGCGGGACGAGCGGCGGCAGGGCGAACGGCATTGCCGGGGCGGGCGGGAGCGGTGGGGCGACCAGCGGCGGCGGCACGACGATCGTGCACGCCGGTGGCGGCTACCAGCTGCGCGTCGGCCCCCGGCAGCTCGACCTGACCCGGTTCACCGCCCTGATCGGTCGGGCCGAGGGCAGTGTGGCCGGTGACCTGCCGAGCCTGGACCGCCTGGCCGAGGCGCTGGCCCTGTGGCGGGGACCGGTCCTGACCGACCTCGGGCCCGGCCTGGCCCAGCATCCGACCGCCGCCGCCCTGAACCGCCGCCGGATCGCCACCGCCGTCACGTACGCCACGCTCGCCGTGGAGCTGGGCCTGCCGGACCGGGCGGTCCGCGAGCTCAGCGCGGTGGCCAGCCACGAGCCGCTGCACGAGCAGGTGCACGCCCGACTGATGCTCGCCCTCGCCGCCTGCGGCCAGCAGGCCCGGGCGCTGACCCTGCATCGGAAACTACGGGACCGCCTCGCCGACCAGCTCGGGGTGGAGCCCGGCCCGGAACTGCGCGAGGCGCAGCTACGCATCCTCCGGCAGGATCTGCCGGTGATCGTGCCTCGGGCCGGGACGGCCGCCTCGGCTCCGCCCCGGCCGGTCGAGCCGGCACCGCCCCGGATGCCCGGCCACCGGCCGCCGGCCCAACTGCCGGCCGACGTCGCGCACTTCACCGGCCGGAGCAGCCAGATGGCCGCACTCGACACCCTGCTGGCCGCGTCGACCGGCGCCAGCGGGCCGGTCGTCGTCGCCACGATCACGGGCATGGCCGGGGTGGGCAAGACCGCTCTGGCGGTGCACTGGGCCCACCGGGTGCGGCAGCACTTCCCGGACGGGCAGCTCTACGTCAACCTGCGGGGCTACTCGACGGCCAACCCGGTCCGCGAGGGCGAGGCGCTCGCCGGGTTCCTGCACGCGCTGGGCGTGCCGGCCGAGCAGATCCCGGTCGACCCGGGCCAGGCCGCCGCGCTGCTGCGTACCCTGCTCGACGGCCGCCGGATGCTCCTGGTGCTCGACAACGCGGCGAGCGCCGACCAGGTCCGACCGCTGCTGCCCGGCACCCCCGGCTGCCTGGCACTGGTCACCAGCCGGGACCGGCTCAGTGGGCTGGTCGCGATCGACGGCGCGCGCCGCATCGCCCTCGACGTGCTCACCGGGGCCGAGGCCAGCGCCCTGCTGACCCGGATCATCCCTGCCGACCAGGTGGCCGCCGCCCCGGCCGAGATCGCCGAGCTGGCGGAGGTGTGCGCCCGGTTGCCGCTGGCACTGCGGATCGCCGCCGCCGACCTCATCGATCATCCGGGTCGGCCGATCAGCGCGCACACCGCCCGGCTCAGCGCCGGCAACCAGCTCGCCGGGCTGCGGGTCGAGGGGGACGACCAGGCCGCCGTCCGGGCGGCCTTCGACCTGTCGTACGCGGCGCTGCCCCCCTCGACCCGCCGGCTCTTCCGGTTGCTCGGGCCGGCTCCCGGGGCGGACGTGACCGCGCCGGCGGCCGCCGCCGTCGCCGCGGTCGACGAGGCCACGGCCGCGCGGGAGCTGGACCGGCTCGCCGCCGCACACCTGGTGCAGCAGCCCCGCACCGGCCGGTACACCTTCCACGACCTGCTGCGGATCTACGCGGTGGAGCGGGCCACCGCCGAGGACCCGGCACCGAAGCTGCGCGCGGCGAACCGGCGGCTCTACGCCTGGTGCCAGCGACGCACCGAGGCCGCCGCGGCAGCGATCTACCCGCAGATGGTGCGCCTGCCGTCGAGCAGGCACCTCGGCACCGACGACGCGGCGGGGTTCGCCTCGGCCGGCGAGGCGATGGCCTGGCTGGAGGCGGAGCGCACCAACCTGGTCCGGGTCGTCGCGCACGCCGCCGAGCACGCGGACCCGGCCGCCTGGCGCGTCCCCGACGCGCTGCGCGGGTACTACCAGTTCCGCCCACACAGCGACGGCTTCCTGGCGGCGACCCACGCGCTGCGCGCCGCGCAGACCGCCGGCGACGAGGCGGGCGAGGCCGCGAGCCGGCTGGGACTGGCCAGCCTGCACCTACGCCGCAGCGAGTACCGGGTGGGCCTGGAACACGCCACCGCGATGATCGACGCGGCCATCCGGGCGGACTGGCCCGAAGGGCTGGCGGCGGCGTACGGCACCTGCGGGTTGATGCACCTGCGGGCCGGGCGGCTGGCCGACGCGGCGGAGCTGACCCGACGGGCGGTGGAGATCCACGAACGGCTCGGCGGAGCCGAGCGGTTGAGCACCAGTCTCGGCAACCTCGGGGTCATCTACCGCGACATGGGTCGGCTACGCGAATCCGAGGAGGTCTTCCGGCAGGGGCTGGCGCTGACCCGGCGTACCGGCATGCGGATGAACACGGGAATCAGCCTGAGCAACCTCGGGGACGTCGAGTACGCCCTCGGCCGGTACGACGATGCCCTGGCCCACCTCGGCGAGGCCCTGGAGGTGAGCCGGGAGACCGGTTACCGGCCGACGGAGGTGGAGAGCCTGCGGCGACTGGCCGCGCTGCACGTGCACGCGGACGACCTGGCTCGGGCGGCCGAACTGGCCGAGGCCGCACTGGCCCTGGCCGAGCTGGTCGGCGACCCGCCCCAGCAGGCCGCCGCCCGCAACGTGCTGGGCATGGTGCACCTGCGGCGGGGAGACGGCGACGCCGCGGTGACGGAGCACCGGCGGGCGCTGGCGCTGGCCCGGGCCAGCGGTGCCCACGGTGAACAGGCGGAATCGCTGATCGGACTGGCCGAGGTGCACCGACGGACCGATCCGACGGAGGCGCTCGCTGTGGCGGGGCAGGCGTGGGAGGTGGCCCGGGCCGCCGGGTACCGGGTCTGGGTGGGCCACGCCCTGGTCACCAGGGCCGAGGCGCTGAGCGGCCGGGACCCGGTAGCGGCGGTACGGACGGCCCGCGACGCGCTGGCGACGCACCGGGAGACAGGCCATCTCCTCGGCCGGTTGCGCAGCCTGCGGCTGCTCGCCGGGATCGGCCCGGTCGCCGGCCTCACCGCCGCCGAGCAGACGGCGTACCGGCGGGAGGCCGACCGGCTCGACGGCCTCGGCCGGTGGGGGCCCGCCGGCCGGCCGCCCGGCGTCGGGTGACGCGGGACGGCCGGCGCGGTGCCGAGCCGGTGGGGCTGGCCGGTGGGATCAGCCGACGCGGGTCGGTGAAACCGGTCGGCGGTCCACCCGGGCGTCCCGGAGCGCCCCCTCAGACCAGGTCGAACTCGCGGGCCAGGTACTGGAACCTCTCGACGGTGAGCACGGTGGCCAGGATCAGTTCGTCCTCGGCCGAGAGGTCGTCCACCTCGTCGTCGAGCACCTTGGCGAGGACCTGCCGGGCGGCGTCCGGGTCGACGTGGGTCAGCGGCTCCTGCCGCGTGAGGTCCGGCTGGTCGGCGGTTCCGGTCTCCGGGTCGAACACGGCGGTCGGGTCGTACTCCGCCGCCGGGTGGTGGCCGCCGGACGGGTCGAGCCCGGTGTCGTGGTCGTGGGGCGTCCACTGCTCCCGCCCGGTGGTCCACTGGTCGTGCTCGACCCACTGGTCCTGCCCGGTCCACTGGTCCTGCTCCGACCACTGGTCCTGTTCGTCGTCGGACTGTTCGTCGGCCTCCGGGTCCTGGTAGGCGGCGAGGGTCCAGGTCTGCACCACCCTGTCGATCACGCGCGCCATGTCCGCCGCCGGTTCGCCCAGCTCGTCCACGGCGAAGATCTCGACCGGGGGCACGGAGCTGGCGTACTGGTAGACGGTGTCGTAGAAGTCGGCCAGCCACTCGTTGTGCTGGTACCAGTCCAGGTCGCCCCAGTTCTCGCCGAGCAGGCCGGGCAGCAGCTCCCAGCTCGTCTCCGGCTGCCCGGCGAGGATCCGGCCGACGCTCACCGCCGTCCAGTTCAGGTAGAGGTACGCGTCCTCCAGGCTCGCCGGCCCGGTGGGGTCGAAGGTCTCCGGGTAGTTGCTCATCTCGACTCCCCTGTCAGGCCGTCACGGTGAAGTACTTGTTGCTGTCCTCGTCGAGCAGGCGCAGCACCGGATTGCCGGACTGGTCGACGCCGAGCCGGAAGTTGCCGGTGTCGTCGTGGGACTGGGACTTGCCGACCGAACCCGCGTGCTGGGCCCGCCAGGTGATCTTCACCTGGGCCCCGACCTGACCGTTGACCTCCTCGACCCGTGCGCCGAACCGCAGGGTCGACGTCTCGTGGAAGCGGTTCTTGATCGCCTTGATGTCGTACTTGGTCCCGTCCTCGCCGACCACGAGTGGATCCCCCGCCACGGTGTCCAGCACGGTGAGCGACACGTCCTGGAAGCTGGCGTACCGGACCCCGTTCTGCTGGACGACCTGGCGGTGGCCGGCCTGGTCCGGATCGGTGAAGTAGTGGACCAGGGTGTAGCGGAGCAGCAGCAGCACCCTGATCTTGGTGCGGACCTGGCTGCCCAGCACGGCACCGTTGCGGATGTACTCCAGCCGCATCGCCCCCTGGCGGCCGTTCTGGCCCGTCCGGGCCACCACCCCGTTGGCGGCGGCGCTGTCGACGGTGAGCGTGTCCGGGCCGCTGAGCTGGTCGAATCCGATCACCCGCAGGCTGTCGTGCTCGTGCGCGGCGAGCGCGTGCGCGGCCTGCCAGGCGCTCCGGGTGATCCGGGTGGCGGCGAGCAGGGACACCCGGCCGGCCGGGGCGTCGGCCGCGCCGATCAGGCTCGGCCGGTTGTGCACCCGTCCGCTGAGCGGCGTGATGCGGAAGTGCTTCTCGGTACGCCCCTCACCGGGGGCGATCTCCAGCAGGCCGTTGCTGTGCACCAGGAACGCGCCGACGTCGTTGTGGTTCAGCGCGAGCGTGGCCCCCATGACGGTCTTGGCCTGGTGCTGGACCCGGTAGTTGATCCGGAAGTGCGGCAGCCCGCTGGTGATCGGCGTGGTGTCGAAGACGAGGCTGCCGACCTCGTTGAACTTGTTGAACGGGTTCCGGCCCCGGCCGGTGGCCATCAGCGAGATGCTCAGCCCCGAGATGCCCCACATCGGGTAGTCGGCGAGCGCGTCCAGGTGGCGGGTCTTCAGGTGCTGGCCGGCCTTCGGCACGTAGTCGAAGGTGGTGAACCGCACCAGCAGTTCCACGCAGACCCGTTTCCGGTCGGTCACGCCGACCTTGCCCCGGCGCAGGTAGCGCAGCCAGTACACGTGGTCCACGGACTGGCTGCCCCGCACCATGACGACCTGTTTGTCCCCGAGTGGGTTCGGTGAGGCCAGCATGTCCAGCGGCATCTCCTTCTCGAAGCGGGCGTCGTTGAAGCCGGTGACCTGGAACAGACCTTCGGTCAGTCCCCGTGCCTGGCCGGTGACGAACCCGGTCAGGCCGGCGGTGGTGTTCAGTACGATGGCTGCCTCTGCCACGGACGTACCTCCGTCTCAGGTGGACCGCCGGACGGGTGACCGACGGGGGTGGTCGGGGTGGTGGCGCGGTGGACCGCGCGGCCGGGGAGCGTCACTCCCGGGCGAAGAACTCGAGTTCGCTGACGGCCACGTCGGTGCCCTTCTCCGCCCGGTACACGTCGGTGACCTGGATCTGCACGCTGGTGACTCCCTTGGCGGCGGTCAGCGTGAGGGTCTGCGGCTCGCCGGTGTCCTGCACGGTCAGCGTGTCCGAGCGGTTGGTGGACCAGACCAGGTGCAACTTCGCCGGCCGGTGCGAGGCGGTGTAGTCCTCCGCCGTCCCGGCGGTGACGATGAGCCGTTCCAGGTCGACCTCGGCGCCGAAGCGCAGGGTCACCGTGGGCGGCTGTTCGGCGTCCCAGCGGACCTGCCAGTGCGTGTTGCGGTACTGGTCGACGGTGAGGTTCGGGCCGTGCTCGGCGACCGACGCGCTGCCGGTCACCTCCACCGGCCGGGCCGCCACGAACCGGGGGTTGAGCTTCCGGTCGACCCAGGTGCGGGCGTCGCGCACCGGCGGCACCACGACCGCGTTCACCCGTTCCCGCAGCGGCGGATGGATCAGGTACGCGACACCGAGCGCGAAGAGCAGCACCGCGGCGACCGCGTTCGCCCGCTGGTAGACGCGATGGAGCACACCGACGACGCCACCGCCGCCCGAGCCGCCGCCCGGGGTGCCGGGACGGGTGCCCGCCGCTGCGACCTTCGGGCCGCGCCGGGGCAGTAGCCGTTGCCACCACCGGCGGCGGACCACCTCGGCGGTACGCAGCGAGTCGCCGCAGCGGCTGCAGAACCGGCGGGTCGGCGGGTTGCCCTCACCGCACTCGCCGCAGATCAGGTCACCCGGTTCCAGCCGGCGGGTGGGAGCGCGTCGGCCGGTCGTGGCCGTCCGGGGCCGGACCGGCTGGGGCGTCACCTCCTCCGGTTCGGAGCCGACCAAACCACCGGCACGGGGCCGCCCGGACGTCCGGCCGGTGGTCGTCCGCCCGGCCTGGCTGGCCGGGTCCTCCTCGGTCGCCACCAGTGGGCTGGTGTGCGGCGCGGCGAGCGCGCGCCGGGGACGCGGCGCCGGGACGGGCTCCTCGTCCGGATCGTCGGCCCGGTCCGCCCCGTCAGTCGGTTCTGGCACGGCCGACGCGACGGCGGCCACCTCGACCGCGTCGACCGGTTCGTGCTCCGGGTCCGATCCGGCCGGCCGGGACAGCCCGGCACGCCCGGCAGCGGTCCCGGACCCTCCAGCGCTCCCGGGTTCGCCGGAGGCAGGCCGCGCCGGGCCGGACGGTGGTCCGTCGGGCACGCCGGGCCGGGTGCCGGCGGGGCGCTCGACCGGTCGGGGCAACCGTGCGTTGGCCACCCCCGGTGGCGGTGGGGGCAGGCGGCGCGGCGGCCCACCCGTACCCGGCGGCCTCGCGCCCACGCCCGGCGGGCCAGCCGGTGCGGAACGAAGCCCCGGGACCGCACCACCACCGGCGCCGGAAGGGCCCGGACGAGCGCCCGGAACGTCCGCGCCGCCGGTCCCCGGCGGACCGGGACGGACAGCCGGGGTCGCTGGGCCACCGGTTCCCGGTGCCGGGATCCCCGACGGCACCGCCCTCGGGCCGACGGTGCCGGGTCCGGGGCGACGTGAAACCGCCGGGCCGGTGCCGGGCGGGCCGGGACGCACGCCCGGGGGCGTTGCGGGTCCGCCCCCTCCCGGCGGACCGGGACGGGACACCCCGGGCGGGCCGGGACGGAGACCGGGCGGCGCACCCGGGCGGCCGGTGCTGGGTGGGCCCGGTCGGGTCCCGCCGGGTCCACCCGGCGACCCCGGGGGACCGCCCAGCCCGGGACGGGCCCCCGGTCCCCGGGCGGAGCCGTCCGAGACCCGGACCACGCCCTGGTCGACCGGGGAACCGCCCGGGGCCGGCGCGATCACGCCGGCGATGCGTTGCAGCAGGGTCGGACGCAGGCGCTGCTCCGGCTCCGGCTCGGGATCGGGCTCCACGGTGACCTTCGGCGTGGTCTTCTCGCCGGTCCACTCGAGAAAGCTCCCGCAGGAACCGCAGAAGGTGTCCGCGTCACCGTTGTGGTTGCCGCACTCACGACAGACGGTCACGGCCGAGCACCTCCAGGGTCGTCGCGACGTGGGCCGGCACGGCCGCGCGGATCAACTCCTCCAGGGCGTACCGGGCGACCCGGTCGGGTTCGGCCGCCCGGACGCGGACGTGCAGCCGGGCCGGCGGGACCGGCCCGGTGTGCGATCGCGGGTGGGTCGACCAGGAGACCTCGGCCGAGTCCACGACCTCCACCTCGCCGTCGGTGGCCAGCTCCAGCAGCATTCGGAGCCCGCGCGCGGTGCCCCGTAGCCGGTGCGCCGCGGCCGCGTTGGCGACCATTGCGCGCTGCCGTTCGACCGGCCAGTTCTCGTCCAGGTGCGCACCGACCCACTCGCCGAGCCAGAGCAGGAAGTCCGGCGGCGTCAGCCACGGATCGAGGTACGCGTCGAGGCAGTCCAGGGTGGAGACCCCCGGGGCGACCACCTGGTCCAGGGCCGCTGTCCAGCGGACCAGCAGGTCGTCCTCCTGCAACAGGGCGGGTAGGAACCCGGCGACCGGGTACGGCATCCGCACGTCGACCAGGCCGCGCATCAGTGCTCCTCCACTCGGAGCTGGTGGTCGAAGGAGAAGACGAGGCTGTCCGGCTCCAGGTCGACCCGGCCCGCCTCGGCACCCCGTTCCCCGGTCACCGGGTTGGCGGTGAACAGCCTCAGGTCCTCCACCAGCTCCACGCCCCGGACCCGTTGCAGCACGGCGAAGAGTTCCCCGGCCTGCACCGGGCGGCCGAAGGGCCAGCCCAGCCCGTCCGGGCCGCCGCCGGCCAGCGGGCTGAGGAAGCCGTACAGGGCGGCCAGGCCGTCCTCGCGGACCCGGTCGACGCGGACCCGGGGCCGGGCGACCACCCGGGCCACCACGGTCACCCCCCGGTAGCGGGGCGGCTCGACGACCGCCCGGGTACCGATCAGCCGGGTGGCGTCCAGCCGCTCGGCCACCCGGGTCAGACTGGCCTCGGCCGGGATCAGGTCCTCCAGCCGCAGCCGGCCCCGGTCGGTCGGGGCCGCCGGCACCACCAGGATCCGGGCCACCGGCGGGCCGCCGCCGTCGCTCGGTACGCAGCGCACCCGGGCCAGTTCGGGGGCCGCCTCGCGGGCGAGCACCTCGTGGTCCTCGGCGGTGACCGCGCGGTCCCGGCTGCGCAGCGTCAGCGGGCCCCGGCGGCGGGCCTCGTCCAGGGTCTCGCCGTCCACGCCGCCGCTGGCCGGGTGGCGGTTCTCCACTCCGGCGACGTACGGGACGCTGGTGCGTAGCGCGCGGACCGCGCTGGCGGCGACGTTGCCCCGGCTGCCACCGCCGACCGCGTAGCGGCGCAGCCGCAGCCGACTGCCCCGGGGCGGCACGGCACCGTGGCGGCGCAGCGTGCCGTCGGGCTGCCGGACCGCCGGGCCGAGCACGACCTCCCCGGCCACCCCGTCGAGCAGGAAGTGCCGGTCGTCCGGGCCGCTGGCGGCGAAGTGGCGAACCGGGGTCCATGGCTGCCAGCCGTCGTCGGAGCTGACCTCGAGCACCGGGTCGCCGAGGTTGGTCAGCACCGGTCGGCGGGACAGCGGGAAACGTTGGCCGGGCACCCCCTCCGAGTCGCCGAGTTCCTCGTCGTCGACCAGGTCGGCGTGCACCGCCTCGGTGGTGCCGCCCACGGTGTTGGCGGCCAGGCCGAGGATCACCGGGGTGGCGCGGTAGGCCGGCTGGCCCTCCTCGGGCTCCACCACCCGGGCGCGCAGCCAGCCGGCGAGGACGCCGTCGACCAGGGTGGCCTGGTGTCCCTCGGGTACGTGCAGCAGGAGCGCCCCGGGCCGGTTGAGCGCGCCGGTCTCGTCCAGGCTGACCTCGCACTCCCGCCAGCCGTCGGCGACCCACGCCTCCCAGCGCAGCGGCGGATGCTGCGGGTTGACCCCGACGCCGTCCACCCGGCCCTCGAACTCCAGCCGCACCGCGCAGCCACCGACCGGCCGGTCCAGGCCGACCAGCAGTTCGTCGCCCGGCCGGGGTACGGCGGAGAACGCGGCCACCGGGCCGCCGAGTTCCAGGGCGGCGGTCTGGTCGGTGGTCCCGTCGGCGGTGCGGACGCGTAACCGGGTCAGGGCGCAGGGCGGCACGGTGAGGTCGGCCAGGGTGGTGAAGACCAGCGGGTCGTCGCCGTCGGCGACGGTGACCGCCCGGGTGCCCGCCGGGACGACCTGGATG
The DNA here is from genome assembly GCF_043204765.1 of Micromonospora sp. NPDC047730. NCBI lineage: Bacteria > Bacillati > Actinomycetota > Actinomycetes > Micromonosporales > Micromonosporaceae > Micromonospora > Micromonospora sp. NPDC047730. The sequence continues at coordinate 171,915 of NZ_JBIDCU010000006.1, forward strand.
GCCCGGGCCGGCGTGGAGAGCCAGAACGTCAACGACGTCCGGGCTGCGGTGGGCGGCACCAGGCGCACCCCGATCAGCTCCAGGAACTTCACGTAGAGCCGGTCGGGCACCCGGTTGAGCCGGTAGATGAGCTGGTCGGTCAGGGACGCGAAGGTCTCGATCAGGGTCACGCCGGGGTCGGCCGGGTGCAGGTCGGTCCACTCCGGGCAGCGGTCGGCGATCAGCCGACGCGCGTCGGCGACCAGGTCGTCGTAGGTACGGTCGTCGAGGGCGGGGACCGGCAGCGCCATCAGTTCGGCACCTCCGCCCCGGCCGGGGCCTCGCCACCGGGCAACGTCCGCAGGTCGAGCTGGAGGCTGTGCGGATCCTCGGTGCCGCGGACCCGGTAGCGGATGTCGATGTGCAGCAGCCCGTCGCCGCCGGCCGGGTCGTCGGTGACGGCGACCTCGTCGATCTCGGCCCGGGGTTCCCACCGTTCCAGCGCGGTACGGATCTCCACCGCGACCGCGCGGCGGGTCGCGGCGGTGGCCGGCTCGAAGACGAAGTCCCGCAGCCGGGAGCCGAACTCCGGCCGCATCGGGCGTTCGCCCGGGTAGGTCGCCAGGATCACGTGCATCGCCTGCTCGAGCAGGGCGGCCCCGCTGACCGTGGCGAGCCCGCCGTGGGGCTGGACGCGCAGGGGAAAGGCACACCCGGTGCCGATGACGTCGGCCTGCATGGCACTCCTCAGTTGAGCTGGATGGGTTTGCCCTTGATGGCGGTCGCCGCGGTGCCGCTGATGTTGATCTGCGTACCGTCGATGTCGACCGTCTTGGCCTTGAGCTTCAGGCTGGTGCCGCCGTCGAGGGTCATGCTGCCGCCGGGTCCGGCCTTGATCTCCACGGCGGTCTGCCCGGTGCACTCGATGACCAGCTTCCCGGGCCGGTCGGGGGCGCAGCGCAGGGTCACCTCCCCGGTCACCTGGTCCATGGCGAGGGCGAGCTTGTCGCCCTTGGTGCCGAGGACCACGTTCGCTGCGGTGGGCCGGCCCTTGCCGCCGGGCGGTACCTCGTCGTGGAAGACCAGGCGGTTGCCGGACGGCGAGAGCAGCCCGCGCCGGATCACCGAGCCGGTCTGGCCGACCGACTTGACGCCGCTGGTGCCCGGTTTCGTCGACGAGGTCTGTGCGCCGTCCAGGCCGTACCCGGTGTGCCGGCTGGGCAGGCTGCCCAGCACGTACGGGCGGCGTACGTCGCCGAACTCGAAGGCCACCAGCACCTGGTCGCCCGGCTCGGGTACGAAGAACGCCCCGGCGACCGGACCGGCGAAGAGCTGTCCGACCGGCGCCCAGTCGGTCTCGTGGTCCGGCGACAGCCAGGGCAGGGCGAGCTTCACCCGGCCCAGGTTCCGCGGGTCCCGGACGTTGCTGACCACCCCGCAGACCACCCCGTCGATCCGACCCGACCCGGTTCCGCCGCCGGTGTCGTCGGTGCCGGTGAGGCCGAGCAGCGACCGGTCCTGGGTGCCGCCGACGGTGAACTCGGTCCGGTACCCGTCGGTGGTCTCGTCGAAGACGTGCCGGGCGGCGCTGAGCGTCCAGGTGCCGGCGAACGGCGCCGGTACCCCGTCCACCCGGATCGCCCGGCCGGCGACCAGCCGAGCGTCGCCGAGCGTCTCCCCCTCGGCCTCGGCGAACGAGCCACCGAGGCCGGCCGCCAGGCTCGCCGCCACCTCCCGGACCGCGCCGTCGGCCCGGTCTGGGACGGGCAGGCCCCGGCCGACCAGGACGTGCGCCCGGGGGCCCGGGGGCGGCCCGACGTCACCGACAGCGCTGTTGCCGGCACGCGGGGCCGGGGCGGTGCGGGGCACGAAGGCGTCGGCGGCAGCGGCCGGGGTCCGGCCCGCGCCCAGGTTCACCCCGTCGGCGGTGGTCGCGGTACGGCTGGCGACCACCGTCGCCGCGACCGGGTCCCAGGCCCGCACCTCGACCTCGGGGGCGAGGTTGCCGGCGGTGACCCGGGGCAGGAAACGGCGCAGGTTGCCCCGGAAGGTCAGCGGCAGCGGGGTGCCGGCCCGGCGGGCGGCGGTGGCCCGCCGGAAGTGGAACCGGTCGCCGTCGGCGCCGACCTCGTAGCCGAGTTCCCGGGCCCGGCCGGTGAGGAACTCCCAGTCGGTCTGGTCGACCTGGGCGAGATGGGCCAGCGTGCCGCCGGTGGCGTCGATGGTGCCGACGGTGAGCTTGGCGGCGGTGGCGACCTGGCGGGCGATGTCGGAGTCGGACTGGTTGAGGAAGGTACGGGTCCGGCGGACCCGGTGCAACCGGTGGTCGTGGGTGTAGCCGCGCACCACCACGTACGCGGTGAGGTCGACGAAGCGGCCCTCCAGGGCGGTCACCTCGCCGCTGATCAGCCGGTGCTCGGCCGAGCCGTCCTGGGTGGGGCCGAAGACCTGCACCGCCGTGCCGAGCTGGAGACCGGCCCGGGTGAGCACGTCACCGTCCAGGTCGGCGAAGGTCAACTCGAACATGTCCGGCAGCCACTGCTGGGTGTCCACCACCAGCCGGACGAGACCGGCGGCGACCGGTGCCGGCAGGTCCCGACCGGCCGCGCCGGTGGTGACCCGGGGGCGCAGGGCGGTCGCACCCCAGAGCAGGTGGCGCCGGTCGACGCCGCTCATCGCCGCGCCCCCGGCGTCGGCACTGCCCCGCCACGGGTCTGGGCCCGGAGCGGGTCGTCGATGCCGCTCGCCGCGGCCCGTTGCCGCCACTGCGCCGGGTCGGTCCACACCGAGCGGGGCGGCGCGGGGGCACCGGGCTGCCGGGGGAAGATCTCCCCCTTGAACACGACCAGGTCCAGGGTGGCCTGGGCCCGGATCGGCTGCCCGTCCCCGTCGAACCGGGTGAGGTTGACGTTCAGCGTGCTCAGCTTGACCGTCATGGAGAGCTTGCCCCAGGTGAAGGTGAGATCGGGCAGGGCGGCCTCGCTGGCGGTGCCGTTCCGGTCCTCGGTCCCGGAGAAGGCGATCAGCTTCTGCACGTCCTGCGCGACGTCGGGCCCGACCAGGAGCACCTCCCCCGCCGACACCCGCAGCGCGGTGTCCGAGGCGATCACCAGGCCCTTGCCCTGCCCGACGAGCTGGCTGGCCCGGGAGGATCGGGTGATGTTCATCTTGGTCGGGTTGTAGGCGAAGGTGACCGTGCCGTCCGCCGGCGACGACAGCGAGGCCGTCGCCGCCCGGGCCTGGAGGTCGGGGAAGAAGCCCTCGTGCACCAGTTCCAGGCGCTCCACCGCCACCTGGTTGGTGTCGGCGGAGAGGTCCGGTCCGGACCACGAGGACGGGCGTACGCCGTAGAGCAGCCAACTGTCGACCGGTTTGCCGTCGGCGTCGAGCAGGGTGATCCGGGCGGTGGTCCGGGTGTCGTCGCCGGTGCCGTCCCGCCAGGAGCCCAGGACGTCGACCAGCCAGCGCCGCAACCGCGCGGAGTGCTCCCGGTGGACGGCCCGTTCCAGCACGATCGGCGGGTAGCTGACCTCGCCCGGCAGGTGGTACTGGCCGACGTGGTCCCCGCTCACCCGGACCACCTCCGGCTTGAAGTCGGCCCGCAGGCCCCGGCAGGAGCGCCAGAGGCCGAGTTGGACGCCGCCGATGGTCACCTGGAACCGCATGGCGAGGCCGAGCTTGTCGGTCCGCCGGACCCCGGGTCCGCTGCGGAACAACTGCGCCAGGCCGCCGGAGGCCAGCCCCTGCGCGGTCTGGTTCGGGTCGCCCAGCATCCCGCCGAGCTGCCCCGCGGAGATCGTCGCCATCACTGCTCCGTTCTTGGTCTGGCTGCGGTGGTGGAGGGCCGGGTCAGAGCGAGAACGAGACGTCGTCGTCGAGGAAGCCGGTGTGGGCCAACTCCAGGGTCTCCACGGCGACCCCGGCCCGACTCGGGTCGAGTTCGGACACCGACCAGCCGACCGGGAAGAAGTGCTTCAACTCCCAGCCGACGATCTTGATGCCGAGGCTGTCGACGAGCTGGATGCTGCCGCTGAGCGGCTGGTACCGCCGGGCCTGCTGGCAGAGCCACTCCTGCACCACCTGGGAGTCGAAGCAGACCGCCCGGCTGAGTCGGATCCGGCTGTAGGTCGGCGCGCCCACGAAGGTGTGGACGTCGTTGCTGTCCCCGGCGCGGTACTCGCAGACCTGCCAGGTCACGCCGAGCCCGGAGACCCGGGACCAGGAGCCGAGGTTGTAGCGCTCGTCGTCGATGACCACCAGGTACCGGTGGTTGACCCCGGTGACCTCGAAGAAGCCGCCCATGAACCGGGCCGCGGTGGAGAGACCGCCCGCCATCGTTCCGTACCTCCTCGTCGTCTGCGTCGTCGTGCTGGTGGGTCGCGCGTTTCCGGTCCGGGTGTTCCTGTGTCGGGTGTTCCACGGTCGGGCGTCGTCGGGTCAGGGAAACCGGGCCAGTCGTCCGCCGCGTTCCCGGTCGACCAGCAGTTCCTGTCGGAGCCGGCCGCGCAGCCGTCCGTAGAGGCGTCCGGCCAGTTCCTCCAGGTCGTCCGCGTTGTCCAGGTCCACCGTCCGCCCCGGCAGCCGGTCACCGAGCCAGGACCGCAGGAACGTGGTGTCCCGGTCGAGGCGAGCCGTGGCGGCCTCCTCCCGCTCCGTCGCGGTACGCAGCTCCTCACGGAGTCGCTCCACCGCGTCGCGGACCTCGGCGAGGCGGCCGGCACTGCGGTCGAACGCGGGCGGGGCGGTCGCGGCGGCCACCTCGGCCCGTAGCGCCGCCAGGGTCGTCTCCGGCATGGGCTCGGGCGACCCGGCCTGCTCGGCCCCTTCCTGCCGGTTCACCTCGGCCCGCACCAGGTCGCGCAGGTCGGCCAGGGCGTCGGCCGAACCCCCCACGGGTGCCCGTTGGACCGGGTGACCCGTCGGGGCCGGGCCGACGGGACCGGCCCGCCAGGTCAGCCCGCCGTCAGGCGTCGCCCCCCAGGTGCCCCCGGCGGACGTCGAGGCCGGTCCGGCGGGGACGGCCACCAGCGGCACCGTCGGGGCCAGCGGGCCCACTCCGTTCGGCGTGGATCCGTCGCCGAAGGCGTACTCGGCGGCCAGGGCACGTGCCTCCAGGTCACGTCCGGCGGCCGTCGACTCCGCCGGGGCCGTCCCGCCGAGCACGCGCTGCTGCACGACGTGGGCCAGCTCGTGGGCGAGCAGGGCCCGGGCGGGCGGCGCGTCGAGCGGGCCGGCGTCCGCCGGCAACAGGACCTCGCCGTCGCGGGTGGCGGCACGGGCACCGGCCTGCCGTACCTCGGCGGTGGCCTCGGGGCCGCGCCGGACCGGCACGTCCGAGACGTCGACGCCGTATCGGCGGCGGAACCCGTCCACCAGTACGGCGGGCACCGGCTCGCCGGTAGGCCCCTCAGCCGGTGCGGCCGGGAGCACCCGGGACGGCGGGTCCGGGTACCCCAGCGGCACGGCCGGTGGGTGCCCCGGCCGGGCGGGCGGCTCGTTGTCCGGCGGAGCACCACCGGTCAGGTCGTTTCGCGATCTGCGTTCCGGCGTCGCTGGCGCCCCGTCGATCCCGGCCACCGGAGACGACCGACGGAACGGACCGCCCGCAGTGGACGGCACGGCTGTTCCGGACGCGATCCGGTCGTCCGTGGCCGGTGCCGGTCCGGTGCCGGGTGCCGGCACCGGCCACGGGTCCGCGACCACCGGCGTACCGATGGCGGGCCCGGTCGGGGACGCCGGGCGCCACGGGGGCGGGGTGGACGTGCCCGGGGTGGACACGCCCGACGTCGGCTCCGTCCCGGTGGGACGCGGATCGGCGTACCCCGCGACGCCGGGTGGGGCCGGAAGCTGTGGGGCACCGGCGATCGGCTCCCCCGCGTCGCCGGGCACCGCGCCGCTGGTGGGCACCGGACGGCTGACCAGCGGTGCGTCGCCGCGGTCCTGCTCAGGGGTCGCCGGATCAGGGCCGGTGACCGACACCGCACCGCCGACCGGCGGTGGACCGGGTGGTTGGGCCGGGAGTTCCGTGCGGACGACCGATGCCGGCACCCCGGTCGTGACGGGTGGCACCGGCGCCGGCCTTTCCCCGGTGCCGACTGACGAGGTGTCCGTACGCCGGGTCAGGAACCGGGCCGGCGACAGCGCAGCTTGGTCACCCGCCGGACGTACGGCGGCCCCACCCCGCGTCGCGGCGACCGGGCCACCTCCCGACGGGTCGTCCGGTCCGGCGGTCGACCCGCTTCGCTCCACCCGCCGCGTGACCGGTGCGGTCGGCCGGTCGGGGCGGTGCGTGGCCGGCCCGACCGGCTCGTCGCGGCGGTGCGGGGCCGGGCTGGCCGAGGCGGCGGGGCTGTGTGCGGACAGTCCGGTCGGGTCGTCGGAGCGGTGCGCGGGCGGGTCGGTCGGCGACACGGGCGGCGGGTCGTCAGCCGGGTGCGGGGCGGTGTTCGTCGCGGGTACTGCTGCCGGGCGGTCCACCGGGGCGCTCGCCGCGCCCACCGGCCTTACCTCCGGCGTGGGGGTGACCGACGTGTCCTCCCCCGCCCGAGCCGGACGGGGCGGTGTGCGCCGGGCGGACCGGGCACGGGAGACCACCTCGACCGGGCGGACCACCCGGCCGTCCGCCGGTGCCGAGCCGGCACCGAACTGTTCGCTGTCGGGCGGCGGATCGGTGGCACGCGGTGCGGTCTCGCCCCGCTGTCGCACGGCCCCCGGCGTGCCGGCCGTGCGGGCCGCCTCCGCCGCCCGGGTGGCCTCCGCCGCGAGGTGGACGTCCTCGAAACCGGGGGGTGGCCAGACGGGCGCGATCGGCAGTCCGGCAGCGGCGAACCGGGCGGCGGTCCGGGTTGCCGCCTCGTCCCGCCCGGCCGGGCCACCGTCGCGCGCCGGCCCGGTGGCCGGGCCCAGGTCGGGCTTCGAGCCGCTGGCCGGGTCCAGCTGGTGCCCCAGGCCGGTGCCGGGGTCCAGGTCGTCGTTTCCGGTCCCGTGGGTGGCTGCCGGGACGACCGGCACCAGCGTGCGGGACGCGTCCACCCGGCGGTCGGTGGACTCGGTCAGCAGCGGTGCGACGACGGGCCCGGCGGACCGGAGGACGGCGGTGGCGCCGGCGGAGAAGGCCGGCCCGGACGACGGGACACCCGCCACCACCGGGGGCGGGGTGAGCGTGACCATGGCCGGGACGGGTGCCACGGTCAGCAGCGGCGCGGCGGCTCCGGCCCACTCCCGAGCGGGGTACGCCGACGCAGTCAGCGGCCCGGGCACCCGCGCCGGCGGGGCGGCCGCCAGCGACGACCGTCCCCCGGCGGGCGGCACCGACGCCGGGACGGACGCCTCGGCGGCCGGCTGGAACAACCGGCGGGGCCGGAGGGACCAGGCCATCCCCCACCTCCTCAGTCAGATCAGGGCCGGTTCGTGGTCGGGACGGCTGGGTCAGGCTCCCGCCGGCAAGGCGCCGGCCAGGTCCACCGCGAACTCGTCCCCGCAGTGCGGGCAGGTGACCTCCGCGGCGGTGTGCCCCTGCTGGTTGACCCGCCGGTAGAGGTCCTGCAGGAAGGCCAGGTCGGAGGCGAAGAGCCGCTCGATCACCGTGGTGTCGACCGGCTGCACCGCACCGATCCGGGTCACCGTCCGGGCCAGCAGCAACACGGTGAGGTACGCCGGGTTCTGCCGTACCCGGGGATCGCCCTGGGGATGGATCTCGTCGCGGGCCGTGGCGAGCCGCAGGACGCCCTGCCGGTGCACCGCGCCCCGGTCGTCGACCAGCCCACGGGGCAGCACGAACGGGAACTCGGTCCGCAGGCCCGCCGCCGGTCCGGCGGCGGGCTCGGCGAGGTCAGATCCGCGCATTGAAGTCGAACAGGTCGTCGCACATCAGCGTGACCGTCTGGTAGACGATGTCGGTCGAGCCGGCCTTGACCCCGCTGACCTCCACCTTCGCCGGCCAGGCGTTGGTCATCATGTAGGTCAGCCGGGCGTCGCCGTTGAGGTCGTCACCGGGCCCGTAGAGCTTCAGTGCGCAGTCCCGGTACGCGTCGTACATCAGGTTGCGCACCTTCTGGTGCCAGAGCCAGAGGTCACCGTTGAGGTCGAGTCCCCGCTTGAGGGTCACCGTCGGCGGCTTGGTCCGGCCGAAGTGCCGGGAGAAGATCGGCCCGGTGGGACCGGCGGCCATGTACTCGGCGTTCTCCACCTCGCTGCTGATGCCGACCAGCTCGGCGAAGTTGACCGCGTTCATGCCCGGCACCTCCAGCCGGAACACGGCGGCACTGATGATCTCGGTGTTCTGGCGCGGGTCCTGGGTACCCTGACCTGCCATGGTCGTCCTTCCTGGTTACGTCGTCGCTCGGGGTCAGTCGTCGCCCGCGCCGTGCGAGAGCTGGGAGAGGCGGAACACCACGAACTCGGCCGGCTTGACCGGTGCGATGCCGATGTCGACGGTGAGGATCCCGGCGTCGAGGTTCTCCGGCGGGTTGTTCTCCGCGTCGCACTTGACGAAGAACGCCTCGGACCAGGTGTCGCCCATCAGGGCGCCGCTGCGCCACACCCGGCGGAGGAACATCGTGATGACCCGGCGCACCGCGTCCCAGAGCCGGGGATCGTTGGGCTCGAAGACCACCCAGTTGGTGCCGAGCAGGATGGACTTCTCGATCCAGTTGAACAGCCGCCGGACGTTGAGGTAGCGCCACTCGGCGTCGCTGGAGAGCGTACGGGCGCCCCAGATCCGGATGCCCTGGCCGGGGAAGGACCGGATGCAGTTGACCCCGATCGGGTTGAGCTGGTCGTGCTCGCCCTTGGTCAGGCCGCTCTCCAGGCCGAGCGCGCCCCGGATGATCTCGTTGGCCGGTGCCTTGTGCACGCCCCGGGTGTCGTCGTTGCGGGCCCACACACCGGCGACGTGGCCGCTCGGCGGCATGAACACCGCCCGCCCCTGCGCCGGGTCCATGACCTTGATCCAGGGCCAGTAGAGGGTCGCGTACTTGGAGTCGTAGCCGGCGACGTCCTGCCGCCACTCCTTGAGGCGCTGCGGGTGCAGCCCGGGCGGCGGGTCGAGGATGGCCACCCGGTCGCCCATCAGCTCGCAGTGCGCGATCATCGCGAGCTGGACGGCCCTGAACGCCTCGTCGTCGATGACCCCGCGCTGGTGGGCGGCGGCCAGATCCGGCACGCTGAGCATGGTGACGTCCTCGATCGCCTCCAGGCCGGCGAAGCCGGTCCGGTCGCTGACGTCCCCGACGTAGTCCTCGGCGCGCACCCGCAGGTCGCCGTCGACGGTGGTGGTGTCCGGCAGTGCCGCAGCGGCGAGGGCGACCTCGGCACCGCGTCGAGGCGGGGCGAGCGTCGTGCCCTTGGCCTCCTCGATCTGGATCAGCTTCGACTGCTGGCGGACGACGGTGACCACGTTGCCGGCACCCCGGCGGGTGGTCAGGTTGTCCAGCGTCTCGACCGGCTTGCCGGCCCGCTTCACCACGAGCTTGAAGGTGTCGTCGCCGCCGTCGGAGGCGTCGGTGACCTCGACCGAGAGGTCCTGCCCGGCCGGGCCGGGCAGGGCGGCGCGAACGGTGAAGGAGAGCTTCCCGTTGTCCCCGCCGGCCGGCACCGCCGCGGTGGCGTACGCCCCGTCGCCGCCCGCCGCCCCGGTGTCGCCGTCGGAGCCACCCACCCGGACGACGTACGCGGAACCGCCGCCGTTGAGGAAGTATCCGTAGACCGACAGGGGCAGGAACGCCCCGGCAACGAAGCCGCCGAAGGTGCGGGTGTACTGCGACCAGTTGGTGATCAGGGTGGGCTCGTTGACCGGCCCCCTCTCGGCGAAGCCGACGAACGCGGCGACGGCGGTCCCGACCGCCTCGATCGGCCTCGACCCGGAGGACACCTCCTCCACGTAGACGCCCGGCGACAGATACGTCGGCATCGAACCTCCTGTACGACGGTGTGTTGCGGCGAGCATGCCAACGGCGCCGGGCCGGATCCGTTGCCCGCCGGACCGCCACGGGGGTAGGCCGCACTGCCCCGAAGGGCAACGGATCCGCCCCATCGGCCTGCCCGGCCGCCGAGCGCGGGGCCGCCCCGCCGACCGGCAGGGTGGGTGGGTGATCTGGGATGTCGACCTGTCGGTCCGGGCCTGGCTGGGCAGCTACCTGCCGCCGGGGGTGCCCGTGGTCTTCGACCCGCCGGACCGCTGCGCGCAGCTGGACGGCGAGCGGGTCTCGGCCTTCCTGCTCGACGTGGAGGAGGACTCCAGTGGCGTCTCCGCCAGCTGGGACGACCTGCGCGACGCCACCGGCCAGGTGACCGGGCGCCGCCCGCCGGGGCGGCGCTACCGGTTCAGCTACCTGCTCACCGCCTGGGGACCGGACACCGAGCGGGAACACCGTCTCCTCGGCGACCTGCTGGTCGGCTGCGCGGGTTGCACCGCGCTGCCCGTCCGTTTCCTCGTCGGGGCACTGGCGCGGGCGAACCAGTCCGTGGTGGTGCGCAGCGCCCCCCGCCGCGAGGGGGACGCCGGGTCGGCGTGGCTGCCGCACGGCGGCGCCGCCCGCACCGGCCTGCACCTGCAACTGCTCGTCCCGTACGTGCCGGAGGCGACGACCGACCTGGCGCCGGCACCGCGCGAGGTGAGCGTCAGCGCCGGACGGCACGACGACACCCCCGGGGCCCGCGCCGCCCGCCGCCCCGGACGGATCAGCGAACCCGGCTGAGCGTCGAGCGGATCAGGGTGGGCCCGGTCCGCACCGGGCACCCGACACGGGCCGGGCCAGCGGGTTGCCCGATCAGGTAGCCACGGCTGCCCGTTGGTGTACCTCGATCGCGGTACTGCCGGCGCCCGCCGCGCGGCGAGACTGCGCGGCATGAGCGCCGCTGTGGGACTTGCCGAGACCGAGCTGACCGTCGCGCCCGGCGACGAGGTCGGCTGCACCGTACGGGTGCGCAACACCGCCTCCGTCGTCGACCACTTCACCCTCGACGTGGTCGGCGACGCCGGCTCCTGGGCCCAGGTCGAGCCACCGACGATGAACCTGCTGCCCGGCACCGAGGAGGAGGCCCGGGTCACCTTCCGGCCGCCCCGCTCCGCCACTGTTCCGGCCGGCGACCTCGACTTCGGGGTACGGGTCCGGGGCCGGGAGGACCCGGACGGCTCGGTGGTCGAGGAGGGCCGGGTCACCGTCCTGCCCTTCGTGGAGCTCGCCGCCGAGCTGGTGCCCCGGACCTCCCGGGCCCGTCGGACCGGGGCCCACCAGCTCGTCGTGGACAACACCGGCAACACCGAGACCACCGTCGAGGTGCTGCCCACCGACCCGGACCTGCTGCTCGGCTTCCGGGCCCGGCCCGCCGCGCCGGTGCTGCGTCCGGGCACCGCCACCTTCGTCAAGCTGCGGGTACGCCCGAAGAAGCGGTTCCTGCTCGGCCCCGACCGCAGCCTGCCCTTCCAGGTGGCCGTCACCCGGCCCGAGACCGAGCCGATCACCTGCGACGGGCTGCTGGTGCAACGGGCGGTGCTGCCCGCCTGGTCGCCCCGGGTGGCGCTGGTCGCCGTCGCGGTGGTCGTGGCGGTGACGGCGCTCTGGTTCGCGGTGCTCAAACCCACCGTGCAGTCCACCGCGAAGGAGGCCGCGCAGGTACGGACCCAACAGCTCAACCAGGAGTTGAGCGAGGAGGTCGCCGAGGTCAGGACGCAGGCCAGCGAGGCGGCGAAGACCGCCGAGAAGGCCGAGCAGGCGGTGACCGGGGGGGCCGCCTCGCCGAAGCCGAGCGCGCCGGCGAGCCCGACGGCCGGCCCGGGGGGCGGTCCGGCCGGAACACTGGAGAACGCCGACCCGGAAACCGCCGCCGACTTCCGGGTGGCCACCAACGCCTCCCCGACCTCGAACGAGTTCGCCCTGTCGACGTACCGGCCGGCGGCGAGGAAGGTGCTCTGGGTGACCGACGTCGTGCTGCAGAACCCGCACGGCGACGCGGGCGTGCTCCAGGTGCGGCGGGGTGACACCGTGCTGCTGGAGACCGGCCTGAACAACTTCCGCGACCTGGACTACCACTTCGTACAGCCGTTGAAGTTCTCCGCCGACCAGCCGGTCACGGTGGCCGTCCGGTGCACCAACCCGGGCGACACACCGTGCACCCCGGCGGCGTACTTCGCCGGCCAACTGGTGCCGGTCGCGCCGGCGACCAGCCCGTCCGCCAGCCCCGGCGCCGCCCGATGAGCGCCCGGCCGAAGTCCGGCGGGGCCACCGACGTCACTCCCGTACGCACCGCGGTCCGCGCCCGCGACCCGATCTCCCAGGCCGGGGTGATCGCCCAACTCGGCGCCGATCTTGGCGGCGGGGACCCGGCCGGGGTCCGCCCCGTGATGGTGACCGGGGACGACGCGACGGCGGACGTGCTGGTGCTCGTCGGGGACACCGTGGACGACTGGCTGCTGGCCCAGCTCGACGCGCTGGCCGCCGCGCCCGGACCGGCACCCCGCCCGGTGCTGGTGGTGGGACAGCTCGACGACACGGCGGGGCTCCAGGCCATCGAGGCAGGCGGGCTGAGCATGGTACGACGCGCGGAGAGCACCGCGCCGCTGCTCCGCGAGGTGGTGCGGGCCGCCGCCCGAGGTGAGGCGCGGCTCCCCACCGACCTGCTCAGCTCCCTGCTGACCCGGGTGGGACGCGCCCAGCGCCAGGTGCTGGCCCCCCGGGGTCTGACCATCCTGCCCCTGTCGCCACGGCAGCTCGCCGTGCTGCGGATGATCGCCGCCGGGGCGGACACCGCGACGATCGCCCGGGACCTGTCCTACTCGGAACGCAGCATCAAGAACATCGTGCACGAGATCACCGTCCAGCTCGGCGTCCGCAACCGGACCCAGGCGGTCGCGCACGCCATCCGCGAGGGTCTGATCTGACCGTCCGACCGTTCCCGGTCCCGGAAGTAAGGAAGGAGCGGCGACGTGGGCGTACCCGCGGCGAAGCTCGGCGACAAGGTGGTCGGCACCGACACGCACATCGTCATGCTCCCCTCGCCGGTGGGGCCGGTGCCGACCCCGACCCCGATGCCCTTCACCGGCACGATCACCACCGGGTGCAGCACCGACGTACTGATCGAGGGGAAACCGGCCGCCGTGGTGGGCAGCGGGGCGGTGAACGCGCCCCCGCACGTGCCCACCGGCGGGCCGTTCCAGGTCCCGCCGACCAACCAGGGCACCGTCCTCGCCGGCAGCCCGCTGGTGCTGGTCAACGGCAAGCCCGTCGCCCGGCACGGCGACAAGGTCAACACCTGCAACGATCCCGCGCCCGCGCCGAACGGCACCGTCGTCGCCACCGGTCAGGTGCTCGTCGGCTGATCGCGCCGGGGGTCAGCGACGCCGGGTGAAGACGCCCGGCTGCGCTGTCGGGGACTGCACGAGGAACGTCCCGCTGGTCACCGTCCCGGCCGTCGGCACCGCCGCGACCGCCGTGCGGGGACCGGCCGGCCCGTCGGCGAAGACCACCATCGGTACGGCGAACCGGCCGGAGGCGTCCGCCGCCACGGTCACCGCCCCGGTGCCGTCAGCCCAGGCCAGCGAGACCGTCGCGCCCGGCGGGAAGTCCCGGCCGATGCCGGTCACCACCTGACCGGGCCGGCCGACCCCCGGGTTGAACGTCAGGATCGGGCTGCGGCCGAAGACGCGCAGGGTCAGTGACTGCGCCGCCCGTCCCCCGGTGTCGGTGGAACTGGCCAGGGTGAGCACCGTGCTGGCCGCCCCGATGACGCGCGGGGTCGCCGCGACGTCCAGCGCGCAGGAACCGCCGACGGCGAGCACCGGGCCGCACCCGTTCCCGCTGACCGTGAAGGCCGCCGGGTACGGCTGCGGGCCGAGCGTGGCGGTGACGCTGAGCGGGTAGTCCCCGGCGTTGCTCAGGAGCACCCGGCGGGTCGGGGCGGCCACCCCGAGGGACGCCTCACCGAGGTCGAGCAGGGTCGTGTCGGAGTGCAGCACCGGCACGTCGGGGGCGGCCCCGGTCACGGTCACCGCCAGCCGCTCCGCCGTGCCGTGGACGATCCCGTCCACGGTGACCGTGAACCGGCAGGCGTACTCGCCGTTGCGGGCCTTCGGGTCGACCCGGACCGTGAGCGTGACGTCGACGCTGCCGCCGCTGTCGACGGTCCGCTCGCCGGGCGTGACGTCGGCGCTGAGCTGCGGGTCGCAGTCGGAGACGCGGGCGGCGACGGTGGCCGGGATCGCCCGGATGCCGGCAAGGATCGCGGTGGAGACCTCACCGGCGGAGGCCGCCCTGAGCAACACCCCGTCGGTGCGAGCGGTGATCTCGGTGAACTGCCCGGTCTGGTCGAGGCTGGAGAACGGGGACGCGGTGACGTCGACCGCCACCACCCGGATGCCCCGGGCGGTGAGCGCGGTGACCGTCCCGGCGAGGTCGTGGCCGAGGCTCGGATCGTGTGACGGCGCGTCACCGAAGATCACCAGGATCGGGCTGCTGTCGGTGCGGAGGGCGACCGCGCCGGTGGCGACCCGGGACAACGCGTGCAGGTTCGCCTCCGGGATGTCCCCGCCACCGGCCGCGGTCCAGGTGTTCACCGCCTCCTGCACGGCGGTGGGGTCGGCGGTCAGGTCCTGGTTGACCCGGAAGGCGTACTCGTCGCCGCCGTCGCGGTACTCGGCGACGGCGAACCGGGCGTCCGGCTGTACGGCGCTGATGTCCGCGACGATCCGGCGGGCGTTGGTCTTGACGTCCTCCAGCGCCCCGCCCATGCTGCCGGTGGTGTCGGCGAGCAGCACCACGTCGGGGCGGGGCGGCACGGTGGCCGTGGTGACTGTGCGGGTGAGCGTCGCCGACCCGCCGGGGCTCAACCCGATCGTCGGGTCGGTCAGGCCACCGTCGGGCGGGCCGGCGGCCGGTGCGGCGGCGTCCGCGACGCTGATCCGGAACTCCGCTCCGCCGCCCGTGGTCGGTGTCGCGAGGAACGCGGCGTGCCCGGCCGGCGGAGCGCTGGCCACCAGGATTGCCATGACGGCCAGCGCCGACGCGGCGCGCAGTGAGCGGGAGGCGAATGCGGCCATGCCGGGCATTGAAGCCGGCCGGGCCGGCGTCGCGCAGCGGGTGGGCGGACAGACCTGGGTGCAGACCTTCCTACACCTACGGGCAACGCCGGCCGCACCCGCGTCCCTCGGACCGGCCGGCGCACCCGGTTGCCGGCCGGTCGCGTCGGGTCAGGACAGGACCTTGACCGTCATGCCGTCCGAGCAGCGCCGGACCACCGCGACCAGGCTGGCCTGGTGGCTCGCCTTGACCGGGGTGACGGTGAAGTACGCCTTGCGGCCCTTGCCGTGCCGCACCACGTAGCTCTCCGCGTCGCCGCCGACCCACAGGTCGCCGAACGTCTTCAGCACGTTGTAGATCGGCGTGTACATGTCGTTCTCGTCGACGTAGAACATCACCAGGTCCTTGAACTGGACGTAGTGCGTGTACGCCCCGTCGCTGTCTAGGGTGGCGATGATCCCGGTGTTGTGGGCGTTGAGCGCCGAGTCGATGGTCACCGTCACGTCCACGCTCTCGCCGATGACCGAGACCACCATCCGCTCGTCCCGGTACATTCGCGCGAAGCGGTTGCCCATGGCCTGCTCGATCCGCTCGACGAGTTCGTCGAGGTCGACTCCCCAACGGCCGAGGTGGACCTGCGCCTCGTCCCAGCTGAACGTCTCGGGCAGGTGGGAGTTGGCCTCGGGGTTCAGGGTGAAGGCCACCCCGAGCCGGAAGGGGTAGGACAACCAGGGATACCGCCTCGCCGCGACCTCGGCGGGCTCGCTGAACGACACACCCGGCTTCCGGACGACGGTGACCGTCCCCTCGTCGCCGCGGACGTGCCCCGTGTCGTCGCTCTCCTCGTGGCCGTGCTGGCCCTGGTCGTGGCTCGGGATGTGGAGCGGGTCGTCGACTCGCTCCTTGCCCTTCTCCAGGGCCTCCACCGCCTGGTGCTCCTTCGCCTCGTCGGCGAGCAGCGCGCAGTCGTCGAGGAAGGCGTCCATCACCCCGCCGTCGCGCAGCAGCGCGACGGCGGCCTGCTGGATCTCCTCCCGCCACAGCCGAAACGTGTCGACGTCGGTCGAGAGCGCGTCGGCGAGCACCATGGCGTCGTGGTCGTCGCGTACCTGCGTGGGCACGTACGGGAACCGGGCGGCGGTCCGCTCCAGGGCGGTGAGCATCGCCGGATCGTCCCACGGGCGGGGCAGGCGTCGGTGGAGGATCTCCATCGTCTCCGCGATGTCCTCGGCGTAGGCGTTGGTGACCAGCAGGTACTCCACGGCGCGGACCAGCTCGTGCGAGTACGGGTAGCGTTCCTCGACCCATCGGCCGAACATCCGCGTGCCGTAGTCACCATCCAGGACGGTGGCGAACTCCACGGCAGCGAAGTACGCGGGGTCGGAGGCAGCGTCGTGCCAGTAGGTCTCTCGCCAGGTCATGACCGCTCTTCTCGCTCGGCGACAGTCGACGCGGTCACCATGGCGCAGCGGTGGCCTCACCGACACGCGCAGTCGGCGGTCTTTGGGGCAGTCCGTACTGCCTCACCAGGCACCGCGGGCCGCGGCTGCGGACGTCGGTCAGGCCGGCATCGGCCCCTGGCCGGCGTGCGGTGGCCGGTACCAGATCGGGAGACCTCATCACAGCCGAGAAGCCCGTTGGGGTCGTGCCGCGCACCCTTCGGACGTGACCGAAAGGTGTTGCCCGTCCCGGAACGGGACCCGGACGATCGGATACGAGGAACGACCCCCGCACGTCACTCAGCACGAGGGGTCGTCCGAGGAGTAACCGCTGAACAAGAGCACAACTGCGTTCTCTGCGATCCGTGGCCACCCGGAGATGTCTCACCGTTGACGGACCCGGAGGACCGGTCCCGGCCATTTCCGATGAGCGCGGTTAGTGGATGTCACCGGGGGTTGGTATGCACGAAGCCGCTGAAAGAGGAGTCCTGTTCAGCCTGCTGGGGCCGGTGACTGCTGCACTGCCCAATGGGGCGGTACGTCTCGGCGGTCCACGTCAGCGGGCAATCTTGGCGGCGCTGCTGCTGGAGCCAGGCCGGGTCGTCCCGGTCGAACGGATCGTGGACGCGGTGTGGGGTCCGCACGCGCCATCTACGGCCCGGAACCAGATTGCAGCCGGGGTCTGCAGCCTGCGCCGCGATTTCCGGGCGGCCGGCCTCGGTAGCGAGCTCATCGGCACGAGTCCGCCTGGATACGTACTACAGGTCGGCGCTGACAGCATCGACCTTCACCAGATGGAGCGCTGTGCCGCCGAGGCGAGAACACTGGCTGGCGCGGGACGGCTGGACGAGGCAGTGACGCAGCTGCGCGATGCTCTGGCCATGTGGCAGGGCCGGCCACTGGTCGATATTGAAGGCCGGCTCGCGCACGTGGTGGAGCGGATCGAGGAGCGCCGGGTGGCCTTGACCGAGGAGTGCCTCGGCTTGGAGCTGCGACTGGGCCGCGCTCGCGCAGTCATTCCCGAGCTGCAAATACTGGTTGAGCGACACCCGTTCCGGGAACAGTTGCGCGCCTGCCTCATGGTGGCGCTGACGTACTGCGGACGTACAGCCGATGCACTCACCGTGTTCCGCGACGGTCGCCGGTTACTGGTAGAGGAACTGGGCGTGGAGCCGGGCCCCCAACTGCGGGAAATGCACGACCGGATCCTGCAGGGGGACGAGGCGGCAATCCCGATGAGGGAGGGCGGACCATGCCCCGAATGGCCTCCGCTCCCGCCCAGTTGCCGACCGGCGACCATGCGTTCGTCGGTCGCACTGAGGAATTGACCCAGATCGACTCCCTCCTCATGGAGCGACCGCGGCAGGGTCCCGCGCTCGCGATCGTCCAGGGCGTGCCGGTTCCCGATCATCGGCAAGGGATTGGCACCTGACCGGCTGGCTGGTCAAGGACTGCCTTCTCGCCGGCCC
This sequence comes from Micromonospora sp. NPDC047730, assembly GCF_043204765.1. Classification (NCBI taxonomy): domain Bacteria; kingdom Bacillati; phylum Actinomycetota; class Actinomycetes; order Micromonosporales; family Micromonosporaceae; genus Micromonospora; species Micromonospora sp. NPDC047730. The sequence goes on from NZ_JBIDCU010000006.1 coordinate 189,816, forward strand.
GGACGGCGAACGGCAGCACGTTCCCCGAGGGCGGCAGCGGGCAGATGAATGCCTCGGAGAACGCACACGGAGGCAGGGTGACGCGGTTGAAGTCCAGCGTCACCGGGCCCGCCGTCGCCGGCAGGGGCAGAAACAGAAACCGGGCCGCGCCGTAGCTCTCCCGTCCGCTGGTGGCGTCCCGGAACGTGATGTGCGCTTCACCCTCGTGGCCGGTGTACAGCGCGACCAGCTCGGCGTGCCGGCCGTCGACGGTGAAGGTGAACGTGCCGACGACCGGGTAGTCCACCAGCCGGTCGGAGCGGCTGTGCGCGGTGCGCACCGCCTGGCCGGCGTCGGCCGGGGTGAACTCGGCGGTCACCACCCAGGCGGGGTCGGGGGCGTACGCGTCGATGCCGGCGAAGCGGTGCACCGCCGGCGCGTGCGGGTCGTACGTCCGTACCGCCAGGTCGGCGCCGCGGCGGATGATCTTCAGTTCGACGTCGCCCACCATGAGTCGCTGGTCGGGGCGCAGCCGGCCCTCGGCGGTCGGTACGCCGCCGACGAGCAGGCCTTCGGCGCCGGACACCCGCACGTCGGTTCCGTCGGCCCACCAGGTGCCGGGTATCCCGTCGATCCGGGTGCGCCCCACCAGCCAGTGAGTGCCGGTCAGCGTGAGGTCCCCACCCGGCGCCGAAACGGCCGCCTCACGTTCGGCGTGCCAGGTCCGCCACTGATCGACAAAGGTCACGGTTCCTCCAGCAGGTCGAGCGGCAGTTGCGGGATGGCCGCCAGCAGGGCACGGGTGTACTCGTCGGCGGGGTCGGTCAGCACGTCCGCGGTCGGGCCGCGCTCGACGACGCGGCCGTGGCGCATGACCAGCACCTCCTGGCACAGCTGGCTGACGATCGCCAGGTCGTGCGAGACCAGCACCAGCGTGAGCCCGAGCCGGCCAACGAGATCCTTGAGCAGGTCGATGATCTGCAGCCGGACCGAGACGTCGAGGGCGCTGACGGGCTCGTCGGCGAGCAGGATCCGCGGGGCCGGTGCGAGCGCCCGCGCGATGGCGATGCGCTGGCGCTGGCCGCCGGAGAACTCGTGCGGGTAGCGCCGTCCGTCTTCCGGGCGCAGCCCCACCGCGGTGAGCACCTCGGCGACGCGCTCGGCGCGGGCCGCCCGGTCCGTACCGATGCGCAGCGAGCGCAGCGGCTCGGCGACGATCGACGCGACCGACATTCGGGGGTTCAGCGACGACCGGGGGTCCTGGAAGACGACCTGGACCTGCCGACGGAACACGCGGTGTCGAACCCGGTCGAGGGACTGGCCGGCGAAGCGGATCTCGCCCGAGGTGGGGCGGTCCACGCCGAGCAGCTGCCGCAGCAGGGTCGACTTCCCGGCGCCCGACTCGCCGACGATCCCGAGGCTGGTCCCCGGTCGCACGGTGACGTCCACCCCGTCGAGCGCCGGGTGGGTGCGGCCCGGGAACCATCGGGTGAGCTGATGCCCGGTGAGAATCGGATCGCTCATCGGTCCTCCCTGCGCACGCTGGGGCGGGCCAGCCGGGTCACCCTGGCGGCGCTCGCGACGAGCTGCCGGGCGTAGCCGGAGCGGGGCCGGCGCAGCACGTCGTCGACCGGGCCGGATTCGACCAACCGGCCCGTGCGCATGACCAGGAGATGGCGGGCCAGTCCGGCGACGACCGGCAGGTCGTGGCTGATGAACAGCAGCCCCACCCCGGTCTCCTCGATCAGCTCGTCGAGCAGGGTGAGGATCTGCGCCTGCACGGTCACGTCCAGCGCCGTCGTCGGCTCGTCGGCGATGAGCACCCGGGGCCGGCAGGCGAGGGCCATCGCCAGGGCCACCCGCTGCCGTTGGCCGCCGGAGAGTTCGTGCGGCAGGGCCCGTACCAGCCGGGCCGGGTCGGGCAGGTGCACCCGGTCGCACCACTCGATCGCGCGGCGCTCGGCGTCGCTGCGGTTGAGGCCCTGCTGCAGCCGCAGCGGACCAGCGATCTGGCGGCCGACCGGCATCAGCGGGTCCAGGGCGGTCAGGGGCTCCTGGAACACGATGCTGACGGTGCGGCCGCGGACCCGACGCCACCGCCGGTCCGGCGCGCCGAGGTGGTCCTCGCCGTCGACGAGGATGCGGCCGCTCGTGCGCATGCCCGGCGGTAGCAGTCCCAGCAGCGCCAGCGCGGTCAGCGACTTGCCTGAGCCGGATTCGCCGATGAGGCCGACCCGGTCGCGGGCGGCGAGGCCGAACGAGACGTCGCGAACGAGCGGCTGCCCGTCGAGCGTGATGGTCAGCCCAGTGGTCTCCAGGACGGTCATCGGTCCGCTGCCTGCCTTTCCTGCCGTAGCTGCGGGTCGAGGACCTCCCGCAGGCCGTCACCGAGCAGGTTGACCCCGACGACCGTGACGGCGACTGCGAGGCCGGGCAGCAGGACGTTCCACGGGGCCACGCTCACCGTCGACTGCGCCTCCTGGAGCATGCGGCCCCACGACGGCGCGGGCGGCGGAGTGCCGAGCCCCAGGTACGACAGCGACGCCTCGGCGATGACCGCGACGCCGAAGGCGAGGGCGGCCTGCACCAGCAGGGTGTGCCAGATGTTGGGCAGGACGTGCCGGACCAGGACCATCAGTGGCCCGGTGCCACAGGTACGCGCCGCGAGTACGTAGTCCTGGGTGAGCACCCGGCTCGCCGAGATCCGGGTCAACCGGGCCACCTCGGCGGAGACGCCGATCCCGATCGCGCTGATCGCGACTCCGGTCGACGCGCCGTACACGGTGACCAGCAGCATCGCCAGCAGCAGGGTCGGGAAGGCGATCACGATGTCGATCACTCCGATGACGGCGTTCTCGACGAACCGGCCGGCGATCGCCGCGAGCAGGCCCAACGGGACGCCGATGACGAACGCCACCGCGACCGAGGCCAGCCCGATCCACGCCGCGGTACGCGCGCCGAGCATCAGCTGGGTGAACTGGTCGCGGCCCAGGCGATCGGTGCCCGCCCAGTGCCGTGCGGACGGGCCGGCCAGCCGGGCCGCCGGGTCGGTGTGGTCCAGCCCGTACGGGGACCAGACCAGCGACACCAGCGCCAGGGCGAGAACCGCCAGCAGCAGCGCCGCGCCGACCACGAACGACGGCGAGCGCCAGCCTCGGCGGCGCCGGACGGGGGTGTCGAGCGCATCGGTCGTTTCGATCGTCTCGACCAGAGGTGTGCTCATGCCCGTGCTCTCAGTCTCGGGTCGACCAGCCGCTGCACGACGTCCACGACGAGCCCCATCACCAGCACGGTCGCCGTCATGAGAAAGACCGTGCCCTGCACGATCGGCAGATCGCGGGCCTTCACGCCGGTCAACAGCAGCGAGCCCAGGCCGGGCAGGGCGAAGACGCTCTCGATGACCACGGTGCCCAGCAGTGAGCTGGCCAGCAGGAGGCCCAGGATCTGGACCACGGTTGCGGCACCGTTGCGTGGTCCGTGCCGCCACAGCGCCTGCGGCAGGCTGTAGCCGAGGGAGCGGGCGGTGCGCACGTACTCCTGGCTCAGCACGTCGAGCGTCGCCGAGCGTACGTAGCGCACCAGCACCGACCCCTGCGCGATCGCCAGCGTCGCCACCGGCAGGACCAGCGACTGGACCGCGGCTTGCGGGTCCTGCCAGCCGGTGCGGGGAAACCCGCCCGGCGGCAGCGCCCGCCACTGCACCGCGACCAGCCAGACCACCACGATCCCGACCCAGAAGATGGGCAGCGCGATCCCCAACTGCGCCAGCGTCGACACCGCCACCCCGAGCAGGCCCCGCCGCCGTACCGCCGCGAACACCCCGATCGGTACGGCCACGATGATCGACAGCACGAACGCGCTCAGCGCCAGCGGTACGGTGACCGGGAGCCGGCCGGCGATCTGATCGAGCACCGGCATCCGGGTGAACAGGCTGTCCCCGAGGTTCCCGGTCACCAGGTCGCCCAACCAGTGGCCGTACTGCGCCAGCACAGGCCGGTCGGTGCCGAGCTGGTGCCGGATCGCGTCGATCTGGTCCGGGGAGGACCCGACCGCCAGCAGCGTGACGGCCGGGTCACCCGGTAGGACCCGGAGCAGGAAGAACACCGCCGAGCCCGCGACGAAAAGCGAACCGATCAGCCAGGCGACCCGACGGATGAGGTAGTTGAGCATGCCTATTGCCTAGCGTTTGGTGATCGGCGCGACATAGAAGCTGTCCGTGGTGTTGTTCTTCTGGTAGCCGCTGACCGAGGTGCTGGCGACCTTGATGGCCGGGTCGAGGAACAGCCAGGCACTCGCCGCGTCCTCGGAGATCTGCCGTGCCACCTTCTTCAGCAGGGCGGTCTGCTCGTCGGGCGTCGCGGCGGTCTCGGAGTCCTTGACCCACTTCTGCACCTGCGGGTTGTCGTACTGCCAGTAGAACGTCGGGTCGCCGTACCAGACCAGGTCGCGCTGGTTGACGTGGGTCATGATGGTGGCCTGGAAGTTGTGGTTCTTGTAGACCCTGTCGGTCCAGGTCGCGTCGTCGACCGGGTTCAGCGTGATGGTGATACCGGCCTGGGCGAGCTGGCTCTTCAGCCCCTGCGCGATGATGTTGACCGCGTCCGACGGTACGTAGTCGACGGTGAAGGACAGACCGTTCGCGTACCCGGCCTTGGCCAGCAGCTGCTTGGCGCCGGCCACGTTGTGGTCGTCGATGCTGGTCAGGTCCTCGTACCAGGGGTCCGTGGGCGGCACCATCGAGCCGATGACCTGGCCCCGGTCGGCCCACACCGCCGTCAGCAGCGCCTTGCGGTCGATGGCCTGCCGGATGGCGTGCCGCACGTCGGGGTTGTTGAACGGGGCGATGGCGTCGTTGAAGTTGAACAACTCCTTCGTCGTCGACGTGCCCTCCACGATGGAGAACTGCGGCTGGTTGTCGAACTGGGGGAGCACATCCGGCGAGGACACCTGGGTCACCAGGTCGAGTTGGCCGGCGAGCAGCGCGTTGTTCTCGGCGGTGGCGTCCTTGAAGAACCGGTACACCACCTGCTTGTTGCTGGCCTTCGTGCCCCAGTACGCGTCGTTGCGGGTCAGCGTGATGGAGTCACCCTGCTTCCAGGAGGTCAGGGCGTACGGGCCGGTGCCGATCACCGTCGTCTCCGGGTTGCCGGCGCCGGGCTTGGTGACAGCCGCGCCGGTGCTGGTGAGGTAGAAGAGGAACGATTGCGACCGCGTCGACAGGGTGACCTTGACGGTGCCGTCGTCCGGCGCCTCGATCGTCTTCATGATCGAGAGGTTCTTCTTGCGGGCGCTGGTCGACTCGTCGGACGTCACCCGCTTGAGCGCGACCACCACGTCGCTGGCCTTCAGCGGGGTGCCGTCGGAAAAGGTCACGCCGGGCTGCAGGTGGAACGTGTATGCCGTGCCGTCCGGTGACACGTCCCACGACTTGGCCAGCAGCGGCTCGACCTTGCCCTCGTCGGTGAGCACGGTGAGCCCCTCGACGACGTTGCGCAGCAGCACCTGGGCGTGGCCGGTGTTGCCGCCCTTGATCGTATTGAGCGTCGTCGGCTCGTTCAGCGAACCGACCGTGATCGTCGCGTCGGGGTCGGCGGCGCCCGTCGACCCGGGGCTCGTCGACGAGCCGCAGGCGGCGAGCAGCACCGCGACGATGGTGGTGGCCGCGAGCGCGCCGAGCGGGCGCAACCGGCGTGCGAAGGGTAGGCCGACCGAGGGCCTGCGGTGAGTGGTCATGTCCGTACTCCAGGCAGACGGAACCTGCGCCGCGCGAGCGCGGGACGCGGTGATTGAGGTTCACAAAATGAGGGGAAGATCAGACGTTGATGACGGCGCGCGGGCAGCGTGACGTGGCAGCCACGGGCGCGGGGCGGGGTGTCAGACCGTCAACAACAGCAGATACGGCGCGCGGCGACGACACGGACCGCGAGCGGGGTCCGGTCCAACGACGGCGCAGTGTTCACGCAGGTCAGAGTACATGATCACGCAGTTGGGGCGACAAGCCGGCATCGTGTCCTCTGCCACAGATCCTTGGCCCCAGGTGGGAAGATGCGCCGATGCCGCTCGCCTTTCCGTCGCACCCAGGCGTGGTACTCCCGCTCAAGCTCTGGCGACCCCGATGGTTCGACGGTGTCGCGCTGACTACCGGGGGCGGTCGCACCCGACATCAAGTACGCGTTCCTCGGGGTCGGTCCGGAGTGGCAGAGCCACACCCTCACCGCACTGGTGTGGTGGTGTCTGCCAGTGGCGCTGCTCGGCGCGTGGCTCGTCCGCGCCACCGTCGCGACCAGGTCAGCGACGTCGCCTGGTGGACCGTGTCCGACATTCCCAGCAGCCTCGTAGGCGCGCTGGTCACGCTCGCCGTCGCCGTCGTGGTCGGCCGCCGCCGGCTCCTTCGCGCCTGGCACGGCAACCCACCGCCGGTCCCCACCCGCCCGACGGTGTTCTGGTCCACAGCGGGCGCCGCCGCAATCATCGGGTACGCCCTGACCCCGCTTCTGTCAGCCGAGAATCTGCCATGGGCGACCGCAGTACGGCTGCTGTGTCTCACGGCCGGGGCGCTACTCGTCGCCGCCGTTGCAGTGCAAGCAATGAACGCTAGGACCGCCCCCGCTGACAGACGTACGGTGGCGCGTGGGAGCCATTCGGAAGCGCCGCCCTCATCGCTGTAGCAGGCTCTGCCAGCGCTGGATGAATGGGCGGACGAAACCTCCGGGGCCAGGTGCCTAGCTCGGCCAGCCAATCGCGTCGAGGAACTCCTCCACGGCGACCACGACTCGACTGAGCACTGCGATCGACTCGGTGAGCGGGCCGGGTACGTACATACCGTGATCCGCGCCCTCCACCTCCAACACGTGGGGCGACAACCGGCGGGCGACATCACCGTCCCATACGTTGTCGGGTCCGAACCTCGCGCCGGGAATCACGACAGCGTCAGCCATGCGGACGACCTTACCCAGACGCTGTGGGAACAGGATGGTCGTGACACTTCCGCTGGGCAGCCAGCACCCGCGCCCGCGCCACCGCATTCGCCCACAACGCCCGCCCGCAATCGCACAGCCGCTTCACGGGAGGTCTACCGGCCCGTACCGGGTCCGGGTGGCCCCGGTGCTCAGCGCCCAGTAGCGGTCGCCGAACGACCAGTGCCACCATTCGGTCGGGTAGTTGACCATGCCGGCGGACGAGAGCGCCCGGGCGAGGATGTCGCGGTTGGTGCGGGCCTGCGGGGCGATGTGGGGTGATCCGGTGAAGCAGGCGTTGGCGCTGTCCACCGGGCTGGCGTTGACGATCGTGCCCAGGTCCAGTTCGATCCCGTCGGCCGTGCAGAGGGTGAGGTCGACCGTCCCGCCGGTGCTGTGCGGAGCCACCTCGGGCGGCGAGATGTACTTGCTGGCCTCCACGTGCCGGCGCGCCGAGTCCCACTCCGGGTACCTGCGGCGCAGTTCGTCCTTGTAGCTCTCGAAGTAGGTCGTCTGCAGGCTGAGCGGCCGGTACCCCTCGATGATCAGCAGCCGCAGTCCTCGGGGCAGGGTCTGCTGGGCGGCGAGCAAGCGCTGGACCGTTGCCTCACGGAGGTGCGCGTAGGCCCCGGCCTCGTCGGCCAGGCGATCGTCAACCCGAAGTTCCGCAACCTGGCGCACGTCGACCAGGGCTTCCCCGTTGTCGCCTAGCGGGATGGCCGAGATTCGCCGATCAGACAGCAGGATCATGGCCGGCACCGGCCGGCGGCGTCGATGATTGCGCTGGCCACGGCTGTGGCCGCGTGGGGGCGGCCGTGTTGACGGGCGGCGTTGGCCAGCTTCTGGCGTCGTTCCGGGTGGTCGAGCAGCACCATGATCTCCTCGTAGAGGCGGTTGGCGGAGGCCTCGGGGCCGGCGAGCATGCGGGAGGCACCGGCGTCGGCGAGGTGTTGTGCGGTCCGCCGCTGTTCGTCGCCGCCGGTGGGGATGAGCGGGACGAGGACGCATGCCTTGCCCAGGGCGGTGAGTTCGGCGACGGTGCCGGCGCCGCTGCGCGCGACGACGATGTCCGCGGCGCTCAGGACGTCCGGCAGCTCGCCGTGGACGTAGTCGACGACCCGGTACCTGCTGCGCAGGTGTTCCGGAAGGGCGGCCGCGACCTGCCGCATCCGGTCGAGGGAGTAGTCGCCGCACTGGTGCAGCACCTGACATCTCGGCAGGAGTCCGGGGAGGCTGTCGGCGATCAGGTTGTTGACCTGGACGGCGCCTTGGGCGCCGCCGGTGACGTACACCAGCGGCAGGCGGGGGTCCAGGTGGAATGCGGCGAGCGCCCGGTTGCGGTTACCCGTGAGGATCTCGGGCCGGATCGGGTTGCCGGTGACCACCGCGCGGGTTCTCGCTCCGGCGGGCAGGTGGTCGATGGAGGATTCGTGGCTCAGCAGGACTCGATCAGCGAGGCGGGCGAGGATCCGGTTCGCCAGCCCGAGCGTGAGGATCTGCTCGTGCATGACCAGCGGGCGGCGGGTCAGCCAGGCGGCGATCCCGATCGGGACGGAGACGTATCCGCCGGTGGAGAAGACCACCTCGGGCCGGGTGCGCACCACGATCATGATGGCCTGGAAGATACCGAGCGGCACGCGGAAGGCGTCGGCGACGTTGCGGCCCCACTCGCGCAGGTTCGGGGAGCGGCGCAGTTTGCCGGTGGTGATCGCCGTGAAGGGGATGCCCTCCTGCCGGGCGATTCTGGCCTCCAGCCCGTGGGCGACGCCCACCCAGCGGACGTCCGGTTCGGTGCCGGCTGCCGCTAGCCGGTCGCGGAGCGCACGGATCGTGGTCAGCGCCGGGTAGGTGTGCCCGCCCGTTCCCCCGCCCGCGACGATCATGCGGAGACCACGGAGACGTTCCGCGGCGTAGACGGCCATCAGCAGGAACTCGGGCAGGGGGAGGCGGTGTCGCGTCGGTGCAGTGCGCCCTGGATGAGGATGTCGAGCAGTGCCGAGTAGCCGACGCCGGCCCGCTGCCAGATCTGCGGGTACTGGGAGGCGGCGGTGAATCCGGGGAAGGTGTTGACCTCGTTGATCACCGGCTCCCGGTGGTCTCCGGTCCACCCCGTGCCGTGGTCGGCGTCCGGATCCGGGAGGAAGAAGTCGACGCGGAGCAGCCCGCGGCATCCGAGCGCGTGGAACGCCCGCACGGCCCGGTCCTGCAGTAGTCGGGTGGTGCCGGGGTCGAGCCGGGCCGGAATGTGGAAGACGGCACCGCCGTCGTACTTGGCGTCGTAGTCGAAGAAGGAGGCGTTGGCCACCCGTATCTCCAGCGGCGGCCCGGCCTCGACGCGACCGTCGGGGTGCTGAAGGACGCCGACGTCGATCTCGCGCCCGCGCACGGCGCGTTCGACGACAACCTTCGCGTCGCTCTCGCGCGCGAGCCGCAGGGCGGCGGGCAGTTGCGCCCATCGTTCGACCTTGGAGACGCCCAGGCTGGAGCCGGCCCGGGCCGGTTTGACGAAGGCGGGCAGTCCCAGTCGCTGCTGATCCCGCGACGACAGCTCCTCGTCGGGGCGCAGCGTCACCCCGGCGGCCACGCGCAGGCCGTCGGCGGCGAGGAGTTTCTTCGTGACCGGCTTGTCCATCCCCGCGGCGCTGGCGAAGACACCGTTTCCGACATACGCGACGCCGAGCCACTCCAGCATCGACTGGATGGTGCCGTCCTCACCGTACGGGCCGTGCAGCGCCGGGAACACCACGTCCTGGTCGCCGAGGGTCCGCAGCGCCTGCGCGAACGTGGCCCGGTCGCCGTTCACCCGCCACTGGCCGTCCCGCTCGATCAGCACCTCGGTCACGTCGTACGTGTCGCGGTCGAGATGGGCCAGGATGCTTTCCGCCGAGCGCCGGGAGACGTCGTGCTCCCCGCTGCGCCCACCGAACAGCACCGCCAAACGAACGGTCATGACGTTGCCGCTTCCGCGTGTAGGTGTACGCGCGCCACTCGCGCGCCGATTCCGGTCAGGACTTCGTGCGGGTTGGTGCCGGCCCACTGCGCCCACTCGGCGGCCGTCGGCTCGGCCGGGTCGGGCGAGCCGGGCTCGGCGCCGGGGCCGAAGACGACCACGGGATCGCCGAGCGCCACCGGCAGATCGCCGACATCGACGACGCACTGATCCATGGCGATGCGGCCGACGATCGGGCACCGTCGACCGGCGAGCCAGACCCACGCGCGGCCCTCGGCGGCGCGCGACAGGCCGTCGGCGTACCCGAGCGGCAGCAGAGCGAGCGTGGTCGGCCGACTGGTCAGGTGGTCGGGCCCGTACGAGACGCCGGTCCCGGCGGGCACGCGCTTCAGGTTGATCACCCTTGACCGCAGGGTCATGGCGGGTCGCAGGCCGAAACGGCGGGGGCCGGCCGCGCCAAAGGGGTCGACGCCATACATGGCCAGGCCGATCCGACAGAGATCGAACCGGGTCTCCGGGGCGGCCAGTGCCGCCGCCGAATTGGCCAGATGCACCACTTCCGGATCAAGCCCGGCGTCAAGCGCGATCCGCAGTGCCTCCTGGAACGTTGACAGCTGCCGCGCGATGCTCGGGCATCCGGGCACGTCGGCGTTGGTCAAGTGGGACCACACCCCGTGTACCCGGATGCTGCCCTCCACCTCGTGCCTGCGGGCCCAGGCGACCAGATCGGGCCATTCGTCGCCGCTGGCGCCGTTGCGGGACAGACCGACGTCCGCCTTGAGCTGGACCGCGGCGGGCACACCGAGACCCCTGGCCGCGTTGGCGATCGCGCGCAGATGGGTCAGGGTCGACACCGCGATGTCGACGTCCGCGGCGATCAGGCGGGTGAAGTCCTCGTCCGGGCGGTGCAGCCAGCTCAGGACGGGCGCGTCGATGCCCGCCGATCGCAGTGCCACCGCCTCCGTCGCCGAGGTCACGCCCAGCCAGTCGGCGCCGGCCCCCAGCGCAGCCCGTGCCACCGGCACCGCGCCGTGCCCGAACGCGTCGGCCTTCACCACGGCCATCAACCCGGTACGCGCGATCGCCGCGATCGTCCGAATGTTCTGGGCGATCGCCGCGAGATCTATCACGGCCTCGGCCAGCTCGGCACTCTCACTGATCACACCGGTCCCCGCGCGCCGACCGCGCGTACCCGGCGTCGCCCCGGCAGCCCTGGGTTCGACGGGCGGCTCGTCCGGCGGTTCGGCGGCCCCGTGCCCGCCGACAGCGGCGGCCCGGCGCACCGCGCGCGTCTCCCGGATCCGCCGCCGGACCGCCCGCCGCTGTTGCTCCTCGCGGCGGCCCGGGTGCGCCGGTTCCAAGATCATGTCCGGATCCTGACTGACATGACCGGCACGGTAGGCAGCCTGTGGTGAAGAACCCTTGAAGAAACCGTGGGCCAGCTGTGGGGACATCCCGCTCGCCGCTCTCCGGAGCCGTCCGCATCAGTTCTTCACAGGTTTCGGTTTTACTTGACCCCCGCCACCACCAGCCAGAATGGGGAAACATGAGCGCGCGGATCCTGGTCGCCGAGGACGACCCCAAGCAGGCCAACCTGGTACGGGTCTATCTCGAACGCGAGGGGCACAGCGTGCTGCTGGTCGGCGACGGGCGGGCCGCGCTGGACCGGTGCCGGTCCCGCCGGCCGGACCTGGTGGTCCTCGACGTGATGATGCCGGTCGTCGACGGCCTCGACGTGTGCCGGATCCTGCGCGCCGAATCGGAGATTCCGATCCTGCTGCTGACCGCCCGTACCACCGAGGACGACGTCCTGCTGGGCCTCGATCTCGGTGCCGACGACTACCTCACCAAGCCGTACAGCCCGCGGGAGCTGGCCGCCCGGGTACGGGCGCTGCTGCGCCGGGCCCGGGTGGTGAGCGCCGACAACCGGGCGGTGCTGCGCGTCGGCGAGCTCGAGGTGGACGCCGGCCGGTTCGAGGTACGCGTCGGCGGCCGGCCGGTCGCCCTGACGGCCAAGGAGTTCGGCATCCTCGAGGTGCTCGCCGGCGAGCCCGGGCGGGTGTTCACCCGGGCGCAGATCATCGACCGTGCCTTCGGATTCGATCATTTCGTGCTCGAACGCACCGTCGACGCGCACGTGATGAACCTCCGCCGCAAGATCGAGGCCGACGTTGCCGAGCCGCGGTACGTGCAGACCGTCTACGGCCGCGGCTACCGGCTCGCCGAACCGGAGCCGGGACCGGCGGCGACGCCGACGCCCGAGGGGACGCCCGGAGCCAGCCGGTGAGTTTTCGGCTACGGGTGCTCTGGCTGGTGATCCTCGTCGCGGTGAGCGCGACGGCGGCGACCGCGTGGCTGACCCTGCGGCAGGCCTCGCAACAGATCAACGAGTCGGCCACCGTCGACCGGGCACAGCTCGACCAGGTCGTCGACCGACTCGAGGCGTACGGCAGCGGGCACGGCACCTGGGAGGGCGTGCCCGGCCTGGTGCAGGACCTGCGCGCCGAGACCGGTCAGCGGATCCACCTGGTCGCCGATACGGGCCAGGTGATCGTGGACACGGACACCCAGGAGAATCGCACCGCCCGGCCGCTCGGCACGATGGTCGGGTTCGTCGATCCGCGGCCGGTGCTGAATCTGGCCGCATTGCCGGTGGACCCGGTCGGCCGGCAGAAAGGCGTGGTCGACGAGATCGCCGCCTACCGCACCGGCGTGCTGTTCGCGGCCTGCCTGACGCGGGCATCCGTTCCCGTTGCCGTTTCGCCCGCCAGCACGGGAGTTCCTCGTTTCGAGGTCAACCTGAGCGGGGCCGACGTGCGCGATCGCCGAAGCGTCGACGAGATCGCCGGCGTCTGTCGCGACGTCGCGGCCCGGCCGGGCCGTGAGCGGGGGGCCGACGCCGACCGGGTGCAGGGCTGTGGCGCCCTGACGGCGGTGGAACCACTGGATTCCTGCCTGGCCCAGGTCTTCACCAACCAGATCAGTGACGTCGCGCCGGTACCCGCCCGGGTCTACCTCGGCACTCGTGGCGATCCGGCGTCCGCGCTGGCGGCCGGTCCGCTGCTCGCCGCGGCGGCGGGCGTGGCGGCGGTCGCGATCATCGGCACCGTGCTGCTGAGCCGGCGGGTGCTGCGACCCATCGACACGCTCACCGTGGCCGCCCAGCAGCTCGGCCGGGGCGACCTCACCGGACGGGTTCCGGTGCGGGGCAACGACGAGCTGGCGGAGTTGGCCCTGTCGTTCAACCGGATGGCCGACTCCCTGCAGCGCGGGGAGGAGCGGCAACGCCGGCTGGTCGCCGACGTCGCACACGAACTGCGCACCCCGCTGGCCAACCTGCGCGGCTATCTCGAGGCGCTCTCCGACGGCGTGATCGCGCCGGACCAGGAGCTCTACGCCTCGCTGCTCGAAGAGGCGGTGCTGCAACAGCGCATCGTCGACGACCTGCAGGACCTGGCCCTCGCTGAGGCCGGCAACCTGGCGTACCACCGGGTCACGGTGGATCTGGCCGAACTCCTGGAGACCTGCGGCACCGCCCACCACGCCCGGGCGGAGTCAGCCGGGGTGTCGTTGTGCGTGGCGGCCGAGCCGGTTGCGGTACACGCCGATCCCGACCGGCTCCGCCAGGTGGTGGGCAATCTCGTCACCAACGCACTACGGGCGACCGCTGCCGACGGCAGCGTCCGGCTGGTCGCGAGCCGCACCGACACGCAGGCGGTCGTCCAGGTCGTCGACACCGGCTCGGGAATCGCAGCGGACGCGCTGCCGCATGTGTTCGACCGGTTCTGGCGGGCCGACGCCGCACGGGGTCGCCGTACCGGGGGCAGTGGCCTCGGCCTCGCCATCACCCGGCAGATCGTCACCGATCACCAGGGCACCATCACGGTCGCGAGTGAGGTCGGCGTCGGGACGACATTCACCATCGCGCTTCCCCTCGCCCACCAGCGAACAGCTCAGGTGGGGGGTCAGGTCCCGCGCGGTCGGCGCCATCCCGCTCGGTAGCGCCATCGGCCCCGCGGGTTCAGCCGTCGGTGGTCTTGCATCGAGTCGGACGCCACGCCGCTGTGTGCGGGGTTTCGATCGGGATCCGTGGCGCTACCGCAGTTGGTCGCGGCGGCGGGTCAGGTAGGCGGTCTCGGCGGTGTTGCCCGCCAGGTCGATGGCTTTGTCGTAGGCCGCGCGTGACTGCTGACTTCGGCCGAGCCGGCGCAGCAGGTCGGCGCGGGTGGCGTGGTAGGCGTGATATCCGACCAACGCCTCGGCGAGGCGGTCAACGATGGCCAGTGCCACCTCCGGGCCGTCGAGCTCGGCGACCGCGACGGCCCGGTTGAGGGCGATGATCGGCGAGGGGTCGAGGCGGACGAGCTGGTCGTAGAGGGCGAGGACCTGCGACCAGTCGGTGTCGCATATGTCGCGGGCGGAGGTGTGCACGGCGTTGATCGCGGCGAGGATCTGGTAGCGACCCGGAGCCACCCCGGCGGCGGCAGCGGCGAGGCGCTCGCGCACCAGCCAGTGGCCCTCGGCGATCAGTTCCGCGTCCCAGGCCCCACGGTCCTGCTCGTCGAGGGCGACCAGTTCGCCGCCGGCCGAGATCCGGGCGGGGCGGCGGGCCTCGGTGAGCAGCATCAGCGCCAGCAGCCCGGCCACCTCACCGTCGTCCGGCAGGAGGGCGCGGATCAGGCGGGCGAGCCGGATCGCCTCGGCGGTCAGGTCGTGTCGTACGGGGTCGGTGTCGGGGCCGCTGGCCAGGTAGCCCTCGTTGAAGACGAGGAACAGGACGGCGAGTACGCCGGAGACACGGGCCGGCAGGTCGTCGGCGGACGGCACGCGATAGGGGATGCGAGCCGCCTTGATCTTGGCCTTCGCGCGGGTGATCCGCTGCCCCATGGCACTCTCGGCCACCAGGAAGGCGCGGGAGATCTCGGACACGGTCAGACCGCCGACCATGCGCAGCGTCAGCGCCACGCGGGCTTCCATCGCCAGCGCCGGGTGACAGCAGGTGAAGATCAGCCGGAGCCGGTCGTCGTCGATGGCGCCGAGAGGCTCGGGTGGGCTGTCGTCGTGCAGCATCTGAGCCTCCTTGTGCTTGTCGTCGCGCTTGTTCTCGCGCCGGATCCGGTCGATGGCCTTGCGGTTGGCGGTGGTGGTCAGCCAGGCGCCGGGGTTGGGGGGCACGCCGTCGGCCGGCCACCGCTCGACGGCGGTCGTGAACGCCTCGGCCGCTGCCTCCTCGGCGATGTGGAGGTCACCGAAGCGCCTGGTCAGGGCGGCGACCACCCGCGCCCACTCCTCGTGGTGGGCCTCGGTGACCGCCGCCCGGGCGTCGACCCTGTTCACAGGAACGGCCGCACCTCGATCTTCCGATCGCAGACCTTCGACGCCTCGGTGGCGAGCCTGAGCGCCACATCCAGGTCGGGGGCCTCCCACACCCAGACGCCGGCGAGGTACTCCTTCGACTCCACGAAAGGCCCGTCGCTGAACACCGCCTCCTCGCCCCGGTTGTCGATGACCGTGGCCGCGTCGGTGTCCGCGAGTCCGCCAGCGAAAACCCAGTAGCCCTCGGCGATCAGTCGTTCGTTGAACGCGCTGATGGCAGGCTGCCTGTCCGTGCTGCCGGGATTGCTCCTGTCATCGATCACGGAAACCAGGTACCGCATCTGAAGATCATCTCCTGTGGTGTCGAGACAGCGTGGTTCGGTGGTCAGGGACTTCAGGCCGTTGCATACCGCGGGCGCCCGGCCGGCCGGTAGACCTGGATCGTCACGCCCTTCGAGTCGACCCGCGACTCGACCAGGTCGAGCGCGAGATCCGGACCGGTCTCCGGGAACAGTCTCGCGCCCTGGCCGAGGATCACCGGGATCACGATCAGAGTCATCTCGTCGACCAGATCGTTCTCCAGCAGCCACCGGGTCAGGGCGCCACTGCCGTGCACCTGCAGCTCACCCCCGGGCTTGGCCCTCAGCTCACTGACGGCCGCCGCGAGGTCACCGCGGAGAACGGTCGTGTCCTCCCAACGCGGCGGGGTGAGCGTGGTCGAGGCAACGTACTTGGGAGCCTCGTTCAAGGCCACACCGATGGGATGTGCGCGCATCTGGTCGATTGATCCCCAGGAGCCGGCGAACAACTCGTAGGTCCGCCGGCCGAACAGGAACGCGTCGGCGCGCTGGTAGGTCTGCGTGATGAACGTCCTGGTCTCGTCGTCACCCTTCCCCCGGGCCCATCCGCCGCGCTCGAATCCGTTCCTGCGGTCATCCGACGCGGCGCCGTTTCCCTGCATCACTCCATCGATGGTGACCTGAGTCATGGTCGTCAGCTTCATGATCGCGGCTCCTTACCTTGGCGCCGCCCCTCGTGGGCGTCCTCACCCCTGCTACGAACACCACCGCCCCGATCCGACACCGCCTCCCGGATTTTTCCTGGCGAACGCCTCCGGCTCGACCTTCACCAAGCCCGCCAGGTAGCCCACCGCCGCGCCCGGCACCTCCTCCGGGGTAGGCGGGGAACCGGCCCTCGATGTGGTTTGTTCCGGCAAGCGGAACACTCCGCTCGGTAAATGGACATGTGATCGCCACGGTGCGACCATGGACCGCCTTCATGGCGCCGTCCTTGACGAAGAACTGGGCGGTGTCCGTGGCCCGCTCGACGGTGGACTCATCAAGATCGCGCGTCTCGAACACGAGATCCTTCATGATCTGTGCCACCTGCCACCAACCCGTGAAAGCCGTTACACCGCAACAAACGCCACAGAACCTGACAAAGCACTACCAGGGCCTGTCTCAAAGTCCGGCTCATTTGATCTTGTGACAAGATCGCGGGATGCTACGACTAACCGACTTCATCATCGATTGCCCGGACACGATGAAGCTGGCAGCCTTCTACTCCGAGGTGACGGGGCTCCCGGTCAAGGAAGGCAGTAACGAGAACTGGGCCGGTATCCAGTTCGGCGAGATCGAACTGGCCTTCATCCAGGTGGAGGACTACCGCGCCCCGCAGTGGCCCGACAGCGAGCACCCCAAGCAGTTCCACCTCGACTTCGAAGTCGACGACATCGAGGCCGAACAGCGCCGCATCCTGGCCCTCGGCGCGACCCTGCAGCGGGACTGCGTCGGCCCCGACGGCTACGGCTTCCGCGTCTACGCCGACCCCATTGGCCACCCCTTCTGCCTCTGCCGCAACAAGGGTGTCATCTGGACCGATCAGGGCCTCATCTGGCCCAAGCGCGACTAGGGTCTGTCGAAGTCGGCTACAGCCATTCGTTGATGGCGGCGAGGTGGATGGCGGCTTCGTAGCGGGCGGCGAGTTTGTCGAAGCGGGTGGCGACGGCCCGGTTGCGTTTGAGCCGGTTGATGCCGCACTCCACAGCGTGTCGCTGCTGGTAGACGTGCGCGTCGAATGCCGGTGGGCGACCGCCCCCTGGATCCCTTGGCCCGCCGGTTCGCGTCCTGGTCGGCCTTGCTCGGGATCGTCGCGGCGATCCCGCGTCGGCGCAGGTAAACCCGGTTCGCCTTCGACGTGTACGCCTTGTCGGCCAAGACCCGGTCCGGACGGGTCCGCGGGCGGCCGGTGGTCAGGCGTGGGACGCGGATGGCGGTCAGGACCGGGTTCCCACCGGCGGCGCAGGTCGTGGCCGCGTGCGGGGAAACCCAGCGAGCCGGGTCGCCCGGCTCCCCTGCCGGGCCCTGATCAGCCGCTGCACCAACTCCCGCAGCCGACCGGCGTTTCGGCCGTAGGGGCGATCCCGTAGCGGTCGGAAACAACGCATCCGCCAGGAGGTGGAGAGGACTGGGACCGGTGGCGACGCGAGTCGTACGGCCAACGCGACCGCAGGACGATGCCGCGGGGGTGGCGGCTGCCTACCGTCGTGGCTGTGGGAGAAAGCCCTGATGGCGTGGCGGAGCCTCGCCGACCTGTCCGGACGCGTTGGCGGCGAGCGTTGCTACGGATTGTCGCTGGTCTGGTAGTCGTGTTCGCGGTGGTCAGCGGCTCCGGTTGGGTCTACGAGACGCTGTCGAGGCGGGCCGACGGTCAGCGGTATCCGGAGCCAGGCCGGTCGATCGATATCGGGGGGCACCGGCTGCATCTGAACTGCAGCGGATCGGCCGACAGCGCGCCGACCGTGGTGTTCGAAGCAGGGCTCGGCGAGTCGTCCACGACGTGGGCGACGGTGCAACAGATGCTGACCGACCCCTCGGCGACCGTGCGGATCCGGGCATGCAGCTATGACCGCGGCGGCTACGCGTGGAGCGATCCGGGGCCCGGTCGGCGCGACGCCGGGCGGCTGGCCGAAGAGCTACACACCCTCCTGGACAAGGCGGGCGAACACGGGCCCTACGTCCTGGTCGGTCATTCGCTGGGTGGGTTCGTGGTACGTCTGTTCGCTGACCGTTGGCCAGGCGAGACCGCGGGTCTGGTGCTGGTGGACGTCACCGACGAGCGCCAGACCGGGACGTTGAAGGCGAGCGCCCCGGTCATTCGCGCGCAGATGGCAGCCTTCCAGTTCGCCGCGCGGATCGGTGCGGTGCGGCTGGCCCCGGGGATCGCCGCGAGCACCGGCGCTCCACGGGCGGTGCGTGAGAACGCGGCGGTCGTGTATCGGAGCACCAGCATGGCAGCCGCCGCCAGCGAAGCCGAGGCCTCTGTGGACAGCGCCCGTCTGGTGCAGTCAACGGTACGGCCCGGAGCCTGGCAGGACCGCCCGGTGGTGGTGATCTCCGCAGCCGGCCAGTCGCGCGAGGTGCTCGAGCGTCACGCCCAACTGGCCGCGCTGTCCAGCCGAGGACAGCACGTGGTCGCCGACACGACCGACCACTACGTTCATTACCACCAGCCGCAGTTGGTTGTGGACGCGGTGCGACGAGTCGTCCTTGGACCTGCGCTGTAGCGACCGTCGACCTCGGAGTGGTCGGTTCACAAGGCGTCAGCGGGGCAACAACCCCTGGCTGCCGGCAGACGGGGCTGCGTTGCTGCGGCTTGTCGCTGGTCTGGTGGAAGCGTTCGCGGTGGTCAGCGGCTCCGGTGGGCCTACGAGGCGCTGTCGAGGCGGGCCGGAGGCCAGCGGCACCCGGCGCCAGGCCGATTGATCGATAGCGGGGGCACCGGCTGCATCCGAACTGCAGCGGATCGGCCGACAGTGCGCGGACCGTGGTGCTCGAAGATCGCCGCGAGCACCGGCGCTCCGCGTCCGAAGGGGAACCTCATAGAGGTTCCGTGAACCAACCACCCGGCTGCATCCGTGCCTCCATAGACGCACGCGTTAGGCGCGTCCAGGCGCAACTGATTCATGGCAATGTCCCACTACCAGGTCCTAGGAGCCCAGATGACAGCTTTGACTCGCATGCGCAAGGTGTGGCGGCCGGTCTTGATCGGCGCCCTGGTCCTGGCAGGGTTGGCCACCGCCGCGACACCGGCAAGCGCAGCGAGCACCAACCGGACCGGACTCTGCAACAAGTCAACGACCTACTCGTCGACCCTGGAGTTCCCCTATCGTGGCGGGTTCACCAGCAATCTGGTAGGGCCGGGCAAGTGTTGGAGCATCACGCTCGCCGCCGGCAGCACTGAGCCTGTCTACGTGTATGCCCACGGCAGCGGCGCGACGGTCTTCCTCGGCTCGAAGACGATCAAGACGGGCGAGCACAACGTGTTCCGGACCTACGGCACGATCTACTCGCCCTCCTTCACCTTCTCGCACTAACTGACGGCCGGAGAGGCCCCGCGTGCCCCTCTGGCGCGGGGCCAGGGCGAATCGCGTAGTCGGGCGGTAAGGCTCTGAGCAGGAGGTTCGTGGGGCGGCCCCTGATCGTCTCGAACAACGGCCGCAACGGTTTCGGCCCGACTCTTCCCCTGACCCTGGTCAACGTGAATAATCCGAGGCCAACCCATGTTGTTGTGCTCGCGGGCCAGGGTGCCGGACGGTCCCGATGGTCAGCCATGCAGCCCGAGAGGGCTCAGGGGCGCGCGTGCGCCGCGATGACGCACGTCGGGACGCGACGTCCTGCTGGGCTGCCAGTTCACGTCGGATCTAGACGACCATGTGGACGCTCCCGAGGAAGGATTCGGAGACAGGTGACCACGGACAGCTCGGTCCAGTCGGGCGGCATCGACCCCTCGGTCCCCACTGCTGCGGGCATGTACGACTACTACCTGGGCGGCAAGGACAATTCCGCAGCCGATCGCCGAGCCGCGAACGAGGTGCTCGCAGCGGCTCCCGAGGTGATTCTCATGGCACGGGAGAACCGTGGGTTCATCCAACGTGCAGTGCGTTTCCTGGCCCGCGACGCGGGCATCCGCCAATTCCTCGACATCGGCAGTGGCCTGCCCACCCAGGGCAACGTCCACGAGATCGCCCAAGCTGAGGCGCCGGACGCCCGCGTGGTCTACGTCGACAACGATCCGAAGGTGCTGGCCCGCTCGCGCGCCTTGAAGACCACCGAAGCCAAGACCACGAGCGTGATCACGGCGGACCTGCGCGACCCGGACGTCATCCTCAACCACCCCGACACCCGGGCGCAGATCGACTTCGACCAGCCGATGGCAATCCTGCTGGCCGCCGTCCTTCACTTCATCGACGACGAAGCCGACCCGTACGCGATCGTCGCCCACCTCCGCGACGCCATGGCCCCGGGTAGCTACCTTGTCATCAATCACGCCACCGCCGACGCCAGGCCGGACAACGCTGGTGGCGCCGCAGCGGTCTACAAGAACACCAAATATCCGTCCACACACCGCACGCGCAGTCAAATCGAACGCTTCTTTGACGGCGTAGACCTCATCGACCCCGGCCTGGTGTTCGTTTCCGAATGGCGGCCCGACACCGAAACCGACATCAGCCCGGAGGAGGTCTGGATCCTCGGCGGCGTGGGCCGAAAGCCGACTGTGGACTGATCTCGATCGTTCACGGATCTGACGGGTCTGCTCGCGTTCGGGCCCGCGACGACTTCCGGACCGGAGGCCGCCTCTGTCGGGTCACCAACCCGGTGAGCGCTCCTGGTCGGCGTACGAGGCGGAGGACAGGAGACCCACCGCGCCCGTCACCGCGAGGTGGCGGGCGGTCTCGGCTCGGATGCCCTCGGCGGCGAGCACTTCCCGCTGCTCCCCCGTGTAGCCGATGCAGTCGAGAAAGACCACGTCGGCTCCGCCCGCGGTGACCCTTCGTCCGGCGGCCGCCACCTCGTCGAGGCCCGCCGTGTAGGGGTCCACGGCTGCCGCGACGACCGGGCGGCCCAGGCGCCCCTCCCACCGCTGCCGGATGTCCGTCAACTGCTCCGGCACGGGGCACAGGACACCCAACCGCCCCTCACCGACGAGGCGCACCATGAGGTCGTGGGCGAGGTCCTCCGCGTGGAGCACCGGCACCGACGCCGGACCGTGCTCGACGCGGCCGGTACACAGCACGAGGACGGCCCCGCAGTGATCGGCTACGCAACGTCGGAGAGCGCCGTCAAGCGCCGGGGCGATGCTCGTCGCGCCGAGGCGGACGCGCGAACCGTCCCGCAGCCGGGAAACAAGGGTACGCTCCCCGCCGCGTGGTTCGAGCCGGGCGATGCCGTCCGCGTCGAGGAGGTCCAACGCCCCGTGTTCGACCCAGTCGACGCCGGAGAGGGCAGCCTCGACATCGGGGATCAGGTCGACGCGGGGGGCCTGGCCGATCGTGACGAGACCGAGCGTCGGCCTTACGCTGCGCGCCCCGCCCGCAGCCGGTTCGTGCATCACGCCACCTCCTTCTCGGGCAGGTCGGCCGCCGCGACGCCACGCTCGACGATGCGGCGCCGCACGGCCCGGTCGACCCGGGCGGTGGGGTCGGCGATCGGGATCGCAGCGAGGAGCGCCTTGGTGTAGGGGTGCTGCGGCGCCGTGAAGATCTGCTCGACACTGCCCTGCTCGACGACGCGGCCCTGGCTCATGACGACGATCTCGTCGGCCATCATCTCGACGACGGACAGATCGTGCGAGATGAAGACGTACGTGAGCCCGAGGTCCCGCTGCAACTGCTTCATGAGGTCGAGCACCTGGGCCTGTACCGACACGTCGAGTGCCGACACGGGCTCGTCGCAGACGACGAGGCTCGGGTTGAGGATGAGGGCCCGTGCGATGCCGATCCGCTGGCGCTGACCCCCCGAGAACTCGTGCGGGAAGCGGTCGATGTCCTCCTCCCGCAGGCCGACCGTCTCGAGGACGTCGACGATGCGGGCGCGGATCGCCGCGTCGTCGAGGTCCGTGTGCAACCGCAGCGGCTCGGCGAGGGCCCGGTGGATCGTCCACCGCGGGTCGAGCGAGGCGTACGTGTCCTGGAAGACGATCTGCATCTCGGAGCGGAGCCGACGCAACTCGTCGTCACTCGCCGCGAGGAGGTCGACCCCGTTGAAGGTCACCGCGCCCGACGTCGGCTCGTGCAGGCGCAGCAGGGCCCGACCGGTCGTCGACTTGCCCGAACCGGACTCGCCCACGATGGCGAGCGTGCGGCCACGGCGGACCCGGAAGGACACGCCGTCGACGGCTTTGACGGTATCGGCCGGACGTCCCAGACGGCGGCGTCGCCCGGTGAAGGTCTTCGTCAGGTCGGTGACCTCGAGCAGCACCGGCGCCTCGTCGTCGGATGCCGAGGGAGCGTCCGTGCCCGCCTCGACGCGAACCGGCCCCGAGCCGTCGGGCGCCGCGCTGTTTTCGGCGAGCGCCTCGACCGCCTCGATGACGTGCTCGTTGGCGGAGGGGATGAAGCTGAGCAGCCGCTTCGTGTAGTCGGCCTGCGGCGCGGCGAAAAGCTGCTCCGTCGGCGCCGTCTCCTGCAGTTCACCGCCGTACATCACGGCGACCCGCTGGCAGGTCTGGGCGACGACGCCGAGGTCGTGCGTGATGAGCAGGACCGCCGTTCCGTGCTGCTCCTGCAGGTCCATGATGAGGTCGAGGATCTGCAACTGGGTCGTGACGTCGAGCGCGGTCGTCGGCTCGTCGGCGATGAGCAGCTTCGGCTCACACGCCATGGCCATGGCGATCATGACTCGCTGGCGCATTCCACCGGACAACTCGTGCGGGTACCCGGCGAGGACGCGTGCGGTGTTGCGGATGCCCACCATGTCGAGCAGTTGGCCCGCTCGGTCCGCCGCCTGCCGTCTGCCGAGGCGCAGGTGCTGGCGCAACGGTTCGGTGAGCTGGTCACGGATCGTGAAGACCGGGTTGAGCGCGGTCATCGGCTCCTGGAAGATCGTCGCGATCTCCTTGCCGCGGATCCTGCGCATCTGCCGGTCCGACAGCGCGGCGAGGTCGCGCCCGTCGAAGCGGATGTGCCCGCCGGTGACGTGCGCCTGCCGCGCCGGCAGCAGTCCCGTGATCGACATGGCGGTGACGCTCTTGCCCGAGCCCGACTCGCCGACCAGCCCGACCATCTCGCCTCGCGCGATGGTCAGGTCGAGGCTCCGGACCGGGTGGATCGGGCCGCGCGACGTGTCGATCCGGATCGAGAGGTTCTCGATCGACAGCAGGGTCTCAGCCATGTCCGTGCTCCTTGTTCCGTATGCCGCTGGGCTCGGTCCCGCGTGCCCGCTCAGGCGTGCGCGGGGCTCTTCCCGCTCGTCTGCAGGTGGGTGGCCGGGCCGTAGAGGCTCTCGAGGAGCGCCGCCTGAGCCTCGTCGTGGAAGGACACCGCACCCGCGGTGAAGCCCTTGGCGACCTCGACGGCGAAGCGCGCGGCCAGTGCGATGTCGACCTCGTGGCTCGCGCCGGTCGCGCAGCCGGCGACGGGCGTGACCGTGGTGATGGCGACACCGACGACGGGCGCGGCCGTCGCGACGGCCGGCTGGAGGATCGAGTTGAGGTGGTGCAGGCCGTTGCCGTACGGCGTGATGTCCTGCGTCGACAGCGGAAAGACGACGGCCGGCTCCCCCGACACGGTCTCCAGGACGCTGACGAGGTCGGTGCTGGCGGGGAGGATGTAGCCGGCGCGGACCGTCGGGGAGATGGCGATGCCCCGGTGGTTGATGAGGCGGTTGCCCTTCGTGGTGTCGATGGACAGGACGGCGTCCATCTCCGACGTGACCTCGTGCTCGTTCATCGCGGTGATGTCGACGGGCGAGTCCATGAAGGGCACGGGGTCGTGCGGGCGGGTCGGCGCGTCGGGGCAGATGTGCGTCGAGATGACGACGTCGCCGGGCAGGATGTCGCCGCGGGCGTGCATCGCGAGGAGCTTGGCGGCCGTGGCGACGGCGGCGGTGGCCCCATCACCGTCGGACACGTAGCCGATGAGTTCCGGGCGGGCGCCGAGGCCGCCGAGGCGCCCGACGACACCGAGCGTCGGGGCGTCGCCGCCGACGGTCTTGCCGCGGCTGCCCGGGACGATGACCTGGATGAAGTCGGTCGAACCGAGCTCGCCCGCCACGGTCTCGACGGTGATCGAGCAGGCGTCGTCGCCGAGGGTGCGCAGGTGCTCGGCGACGAGCTTGCCGGACGCGTCGGGGCGGTCGAGGAGGTCGAGGGCCGTGAGGACGTGGGACAGCATGATCATTCGCTTTCGACGGCGGTCTCGGCGACGCCGAGGTACCGGAGGGTGGTCAGGGCGTAGGTCTTCGCGGCGAGGACGACGTCGGCGACGGGTGCCCTCTCGTCGAAGCCGTGGATGGTGGCCAGCTCCGCCGGCCCGTACTGGAGCACGGGGATGCCGTGGCTGCGGAAGGTGCGGGCGTCGGAGGACGCCCACTGGAGCACACCCTCCGCGGTGGGGTCCCCGGTCAGTTCGCGTAGGGCCGCGACGAGTTCGGCGACGATGGGGTCGCTCGGCAGCGTCCAGTTCGGCTCACTGCGGAAGCCGGTCGGCTCGATCGTCGCCTCGATGCCCGCCTCGGCGAGCAGCTCGTCGACCCGGGCGAGGACCTCGGCCCGCGACAACCCGATCGGCACGCGGGTGTCGACGTCGACGACGCACCGGTCCGCGACGACGTTGGAGGAGGTGCCACCGTGGATCGTGCCGATGTTGACGGTGACGTGCTCGAAGACGGCGCCGATGCCCGGACCGTAGCCCTCGCGTTCCTCGGCGAACGTCTTGGACCGCTCGATGAGGTCGACCACGTCCTCGGGCGGCGACGGCTTCATGTCCCAGAGCTGCTGCAGGGCGATGACGGCCCTGGCCGCGAGCAGGTTCGCGCTGACGCCGTGCAGCGGCTGGAGGCTGCCGTGCCCCGGCTTGCCGTCGATCGTCATCCGGAACCAGTTGCTGCCCTTCTGGCCGATCGTCGGGTGCGTGCGTTCGGCGGGCTCGGCGATGATCGCGCCGGTCGCGCCGTCGAGGACCCCCTGGTCGAGGAGCCAGTCCGCCCCGCGCGAGCCGCCCTGCTCCTCGTCGGGGACCGCCGCGAGCGACAGCTTCCCGGCGAGCGGGACACCGAGGCGGTGCAGGACGACGAGCGTGTGGATGACGCCGGCGAGGCCGGCCTTCATGTCGCTCGCCCCGCGACCGCGGAGGTAGCCGTCGACGATGTCGCCCGCGAAGGGGGGAAACGTCCAACGGTTCAGGTCACCGACGGGGACGACGTCGGTGTGACCGGCGAGCACCAGGTGGCGCGCCGTCGTGGGGTCGTCGTCCACCGCGGCGTTGCTCGCGGCACGGTGGACGACGATGCTGAGGCGACCATCGCCGGCGTCGTGGATCTCGGGGTCGAGGCCCTGGGCGCGCAGGTGGTCGGCGATGAAGTTGCCGACGTCCGTGCAGTCCCCCGGAGGGTTCTCGCTCGGGATCCGGATGAGGTCTCCGGCGAGCGTCAGCAGTTCGTCCTGGGTGCGCTCGATCTCGTCGAGGACCCGGGTCTCCCAGGCGGGGGATGTCGTGGTCAAGTCGGGCTCCAGGTGTCGTGTTCGCCTGCGGGAAGTCGGATTCGCGGTGGTGTGGAGGAGGCGGCCGCCGGGCGCGTCGGGATGGCGGTGGGCCCGGCGGCACGCCTCTCCTATCGGCGTCAGCCCTTGTTGCTCAGCTGGAAGAAACGGATGATCCCGTCGGGGTACGACGTGTACCCCTGCACGCCCGCGCGCTGCGCGACGACGATGTTGTACTCGTAGAGGTACGCCCACGGCGCCTGGGTGTTGATGATCTCCTGCGCCTTGCCGTACAGATCGTTCCGGACGTTCTGGTCCGTCTCGGTCGAGGCCTGCTTCCAGAGGTTGTCGACCTCGGGACTGTTGAAGTTGACGTAGTTGCTCGTGCCGTCGCTCGTCAACAGGAGGCCGAGGTGGTAGCCCGGGTCATTGACGAAGGAGGTCCAGCGGCTGATGTAGGCCTGCACCTTCTTCGTGGCGAGCGCCTCGAGGAACTGCGGGCGCGCCATCTTGTTGATGTTCATCGTCACGCCGATCTTCGCCAGCTCGGCCTGGATGAGCACGGCGTCGTCCGACCAGTCCTCGAAGCCGCTGCCGAGGGTGAAGTCGAAGCTGAAGCCGTTGGGGTAGCCGGCCTCCGCGAGGAGCGCCTTGGCCTTGTTCAGGTCGTACGAGTAGACATAGCCGGCGTCGGTGAAGCCCGGGGTCGAGCTGGCCACGGACGAGCGCATGGGCGACGCCTGGCCCTTCATGACGTCGCTGATGAGCTTGTCGTACGGAATCGCGTACGAGACGGCCTGCCGGACCTTCGGGTTGTCGAACGGCTTGATGGCGTTGTTCATCCCGAAGAAGAGGACCTTGTTGCTGGCCCGGGAGTCGATGGCGACGCCGGACTGCTTCGACAGCGTGCCGACGTCCTTCGCCGGCACCTCGAGCGCGATGTCGACCTCGCCCTTGGTGAGGAGCTGCACGCGGTTGCTCGCCTCGCCGATGAACTTGGTGTTGATCTTGCGCAGGGCCGGCTTCTCACCCCAGTAGGTGTCGTTACGTTCGAGCACGGCCTCGGTCGCCGGGTCCCACTTCGTCAGCCGGTAGGGGCCGGAGCCCGCGGTGTGCGTGTCGAGCCACTTGCCGCCGCCCTCGGCGTTGACCTTGTCGATGTTGATGATCGAGAACGAGTACATCGGCAGGATCTGGAGGAAGAGGTGGTTCGGCGCCTTGAGGTCGATCTTCACCGTCTGCGAGTCGATCGCCGTCACGGTGTCGATGCCGGCCATGCCGTACAGGAAGCTCGCCGAACTCGACTTCTTGATGAAGTCGAACGTCTTGACGACGTCGTCGGAGTCGAGCGCCGAGCCGTCCTCGAACTTCACGCCCTGCCGCATGGTGAAGGTGTAGCTCTTCGAGTCGGTACTCACCTTCCACGACTCGGCCAGCATCGGCACGATCGTGTCCGTCTTCGCGGTCGGCTTGCCGTCGACCGTCGTGCGGTCGTACGTGACCAGTTGGTCGTAGGCCGCCACGACGAACGTGTCGGAGGTGACGTCGTTGGCCTCGGCGGGGTTGAGGGTCTTGCCGCCTTCGGAGTAGGCGGCGACGAGGGTGTCCTTGGCGGTCCCATCGGCCTGCGAGGAGCCGCCCTGGTTGGCGTTGGCTCCACAGCCGGCTGCGACGAAGATGACGGCGACCGCGGCGGCCAGGGTGGCGCTGCGCTTCACGCTGTTCTCCTTCAGGTCAGGGTGGGGGTTGGGGTGGGCGGATGGGCTGGCGTCCGTGGCAGGTCCGCACCGGGTCATCGGCTCGTCCGCAGGCGCGGGTCGAGGACGTCGCGAAGGCCGTCGCCGATCAGGTTGAAGCCGAGAATCGAGGTGGCGATGGCGATGCCGGGGAAGACGGTCATCCACCACTCGCCGCTGATGATGTAGCCACGGCCGTCCGAGATCATGACGCCCCATTCCGGCGTCGGCGGCTGCGCGCCGAGGCCGATGAAGCTGAGCGAGGCGGCCGTGAGGATCGCGTAGCCCATCCCGAGGGTCGCTCGGACGAGGATCGGGGCAACGGTGTTCGGGACGATGTGCCGGATGAGGATCGTCCGGTCCCGCAGGCCGATGGCGCGCCCGGCCTCGACGAAGTCACGCTCCCGCAGCGAGCGGGTCTGGCTGTAGACGATGCGGGCGAACTCGGGGATGCCGACGACGCCCACGGCGACCATCGCGCTCGCCAGGCCCGGGCCGAGGGCGGCGGCGATCGCCATGGCCAGCACGAGCGACGGGAAGGCGAGGAGCACATCCATCACCCGCATGAGCACCGCGCTCACCGCGCCGCCGACGAAGCCGGAGATGGCGCCGATCGGAACACCGACGAGCAGCGAGATCCCGACGGCGATGAGCCCGGTCCAGAGGGAGATCCGCCCGCCGGCGAGCACCCGGGCGAGGATGTCGCGGCCGAAGTTGTCCGTGCCGAAGAGGTGCGCGCCAGAGGGGGGTTCGAGAAGCCCTCCGGCTCCGGTCTCGGTGGGCGAGTACGGCAGCAGGTCGGCCACCAGAGCACCGATGGTCCAGATCGCGATGAAGACGAGACCGACCATCGCCAGGCGGTTGCGGACCAGGAGGCGCCAGGCGGTGGTGGGCCTGGCGGTCGCCCGGTCGGACGACGCGACCCGGTGGCCCCGCGCGGTCGCAGACACGGTGGTGTCAGGCATTCTCGATCCTCGGGTCCAGGCGGCCGTTGAACAGATCGACGCAGAGGTTGACCGTCAGGTAGATGACCGCGGCGAGCAGGGTGAAGGCCTGGACCGGCGCATAGTCGGTGGCGAGCACGGACTGCACGACATAGGCGCCGATGCCCGGCCAGCTGAAGACCGTCTCGGTGATGACCGCGCCGCCGAGGAGCTGGCCGAACTGGAGGCCGACGACGGTCACGATGACGGGGGCGGCGTTCTTCAGCGCGTGCTTGAGGATGACCTTGGCCGGCGGCAGGCCCTTGGAGCGAGCGGTGCGCACGTAGTCCTGGTTGATCACCTCGAGCATCTCGGACCGCGTCATCCGGGCGATGATCGCCGTGCTCCCGGTGGCGAGGCACAGGGCTGGCCAGATGATGTGGGCCAGCGACGACTTGAGCGCGACGAGGTCACCGGTCAGAAGCGAGTCGAGGACGTAGAGCCCCGTGATCGACGTCGGTGGGTTCACGTCCTGGGCGATGCGGCCCAGCGGGGCCGGCTCCCACCCGAGCCGGTTGTAGAAGACGAAGATCACGATGAGGGCGAGCCAGAAAAGCGGCATCGAGGCTCCGACCAGCGAAAAGATGCGGCTGGCGTGGTCGACGGGCCGGTCGCGGCGCGTCGCGCTGATGACACCGATCGGGACCCCGACGAGCAGCGAGATGAGGATCGCCACGATGGCGAGCTCGACCGTCGCCGGCAGCCGGGAGGCGAAGTCCGTGAGGACGGGCTGCCCGGTGTGCCAGGCGAACCCGAAGTCTCCGGCGAAGAGGCCGCGCACGTAGGAGACGAACTGGGCGACCAGTGGCTGGTCGAGGCCCATCTCGGCACGGATCTTCTCGACGGTCGCCGGGTCGGCCTGCTCCCCGGCGAGAGTCCGGGCCGGGTCACCGGGCAGGACTCGCGTGAGAAGGAAGATGCAGAGCACGACGCCGAGGAGCGCCGGGATCATCGCGAGGACTCGTCGCACCACGTGGTTCACGGCCACCTCCAATCTGCGCTTTGTTGGGTCTGACCTGGTCTTGGCGCCACCCAGGATTCGTCCGCCCCGCACCCATGCGCAATACCTTCTCTGTATATGAGAGGGCGTCTCGAACTGGATCGGGGTGCGGTAGGTTCTCACACGTCCCACCCATCCCGGAGGACCCATGTCAGACGCTCGCCCCCGCTCGCCGCTCCAGACCGTGGACCGCGCCCTGGAGGTCCTTCTGTCGTTCACCGAGCGGCGTCGCGACTGGGGCGTCCTGGAGCTTGCCGAAGCCTTCGCCATCGACAAGTCGACCGCACAGCGACTCCTCGCCGCGCTCGCCGCGCGCGGCTTCCTCAACGCCGATCCGGTGACCCGGCGCTACAGCCTCGGACCGACGATGTGGCGGATGGCCGCCGTCTGGGAGCGCACGGGAGGGCTGGCCGCCCTGGCCCAGCGGGTGCTCGAGCCGCTCGCCTTCCAGACCGATCGCACCGCCATCTTCGCCGTCCCGGACGGGCTCCACGTCCGCTGCGTCGCCGCCGTCAACGGCGGGGAACCGCTGCGCAGTCATCCGCTCGTCGGCGAGCTGTACCCGGCCAACGCGGGAGCCACCTCTCGCGGCTACTTCGCCTTCCTCGACAGCAACGAACGGCGCGCCCTCATCTCCGGTCGGGTCTTCGCCACGTTCACGGAGCTGACGAAGATCGACGAGCACCAGCTCGAACGGCTCTTCGTCGAGACCGTCGCGCAGGGCTACGCCTACTCAGAGGGCGAATACGACTACGCCACCAGGGCGCTCGCCGTTCCCATCATGCTCAGAGGGCGGCCCGTCGGCTCGCTCAGCCTCGGCGAGAGCAAGCATCCGGCGCGCCCGGACGACATCCGGGACCACCTGCCCGCACTACAGGCCGCCGCGGAGCAACTGTGCGCCCTGCTCGACAACCGGGCGAACTCGGCCGCCGCAGCCCGGCAGACCACGACGGTCCGATCCCACTGAACGCCGCGCCGGCGAGCCAGACCGGCCGCATCGAGGAGACACCATGACCCAGGGCCACCAGAACCTCCTGCTCCTGTCCAACTCGACGGCGCCGGGACGGGCCTACCTGGAGCATGCGCGCGACGCGATCCTCCAGGCACTCGACGGCCGGCGCTCCATCGTGTTCGTCCCCTTCGCACTGGCGGACCACGACGGCTACACCGACACGGTCCGTCGGGCCATGGAGCCACTCGGCATCACCGTCCGAGGAGCACACGAGGGCACGCCACGCGACATCGTCGCCGACGCCGAGGCGGTCTTCGTCGGCGGCGGTAACACCTTCCGGCTCGTCAAGGCGATCCACGAGCTCGACCTGATCAGCGTCGTGCGCACCCGGGTGTCCGAGGGAATGCCCTACATCGGGTCGAGTGCCGGCACCAATGTCGCGACGCCGAGCCTGCGTACGACGAACGACATGCCCATCGTCCAACCGCCGTCCTTCGAGACCTTCGGCCTCGTACCCTTCCAGATCAACCCCCACTACCTCGACCCGGACCCGGCCTCGACGCACCAGGGTGAGACCCGGGAGGAGCGGCTCACACAGTTCCTCGAGGAGAACGACGTCCCGGTACTCGCCATGCGCGAGGGCACCTGGCTGCGGGTGAGCAACAATTCGATGCGTCTCGATGGCGTGGCCGCGGGAGGGCGGGTCTTCTGCCGCGTCTCCGAGCCCGTCGAGGTCACGAGCGGCGCCGATGTGACCTGGCTCTTCGACAGAGTCGCTTCGTTCGATGTCGGCCGCTGAGGTCGATCAGTCGGACATCCTGGAGATCTACGGGACGCGCCTCAGGTCCGGTCCGGCTCCGGCCGGGCGGCGGGAGCCTGCTGGGCCTTGAGGGCGGACGTGAACGCCTGGACCTTGGGATGGCGCGTTGCTCCCCGCCGTACGGTGGTGAAGATCTGCCTTCTGGGACGGTCGTGGAGCGGGTGCGAGACCACGTTGTGCCGGTCACCCGCACCTGACAGGTCGGGAAGCAGGGCGGCGGCGAGGCCGTTCTCGACGAGTCGCAGGTGGATCTGCAGGTCGGTGGAGGTATAGCGGACGTCGGGCTCGAACCCCGCCTGTCGGCATGCCGCCGTCGCCCATTCCCGGGCGGTGCTGCCGACGGGCTCCATCACGAACGGACGCGACGCCAGTTCGGACAACGACGACCGCTCGCTCCACACGGCTGGCGTGATGAGCCGAAGTTCGTCGGTGAGCAGGTCGCGCCGCTCGGTCTCCCGGGCCCGCGGCAGGGGGTGGCCGGGGTACTCCTCGCCGAGGACGATGTCGAACTCGCCGGCCACGAGGGCGGGGTGAGCGACCTCGGGCTCGAGCTCGGTCACCTCGACTCGCAGCCTC
The DNA here is from genome assembly GCF_043204765.1 of Micromonospora sp. NPDC047730. Classification (NCBI taxonomy): domain Bacteria; kingdom Bacillati; phylum Actinomycetota; class Actinomycetes; order Micromonosporales; family Micromonosporaceae; genus Micromonospora; species Micromonospora sp. NPDC047730. The sequence continues at coordinate 221,563 of NZ_JBIDCU010000006.1, forward strand.
GGGTGTTGCTGCGCGAGCTGGGTGAGGGCGTACGGCACGAGCCTGAGGACCGCGGTCTGGAAGGCGGCGACCCGCAGCGTGCCGACGGTCTCGTTCAGGGACTGGGCGAGTGCGGCCTGGGTGCGTTCCATCTCCTCCAGCAGCAGCTCGGTGTGGGCGACGAGGAGGTCGGCCTGGGCGGTCAGCCGGACCCGGCGGCCGGCTGGCTCGAGGAGGCGCACCCCGGTCTCCTTCTCCAGCGCGGCGAGCTGCTGGGAGACCGCGGACGGGCTGTAGGACAGCGCCTCCGCGACCGCGGTGATGGTGCCTCGACGGGCGAGCTCGCGCAGCAGTCGTAGGCGTCGAAGATCAAGCATCGAGCCTCCAAAGCATCAGGTTTGCTTCACATTATCTTGCTGGTTTCCGCGCTGGACCTGATGAGTTGTGGTGGGGACGATGGTCCGCATGATGTCGTGGTACCGGTCGCCGGCCGCTCGTGACTGGACCAGCTCGTTCGCGCCGGGTGACGCGTACGCGTTCCACCGGTCGTTGCCGGGGTACACGCCCACGCCGCTGGTTCCGGTGCCCGACCTGGCCAGCGAGCTTGGGGTCGGGCGGGTACTGGTGAAGGACGAGTCGTCGCGACTCGGGCTCCCGGCGTTCAAGGTGCTCGGTGCCTCCTGGGCCTGCCGCCAGGTGCTTCAGCAACGCCCCGGCGCCACGCTGGTGACCGCGACCGATGGCAACCACGGTCGTGCCGTCGCCCGCATGGCGGCTCACTTCGGTGTCGAGGCGACCGTGTTCGTGCCGGAGGTGATGCTGCCGGAAACCGCCGCCCGCATCACCGGGGAGGGCGCGAAGGTCGTGTGGGTGGGCGGAGACTACGACGCCGCGGTGCGTCGGGCAGCCGAGTTCGCCGACGAGCATCCCGACCGGGCACTGGTCCAGGACACCGCCTGGGACGGCTACGAGCAGGTGCCTGCCTGGATCGTGGAGGGCTACCAGACGCTGCTGGAGGAGGTCGACGCCCAGCTCGAGGGGCCACCGGACCTGGTGGCGGTCCCGGTCGGGGTCGGGTCGCTGGCTGAGGCGGTCGTGTGGCACTACCGACGCCCGGGCACCACGCATCCGAGCGTGCTCTCGGTCGAACCCGACGCCGCGGCATGCGTGCTGGCCAGCCTGACCGCAGGCCGACCCGTGACGGTGCCGACCGCGGCGACGTCGATGGCCGGCCTGAACTGCGGCACCATGTCCCGCTCCGCCTGGCCGGTGCTGCGTGCGGGCTGCGACGCAGCCGTGGCCGTCACCGACGACGAGGCGCTCCGCGCCGTCGACGACCTCGGTCGGCTCGGTGTCTCCTCCGGCCCGAGCGGCGCGGCCACCCTGGCCGGCGTCCGGGCCGTCCTCACCGACCCCCAGCGGCGTGCCGCCCTCGACCTCGGCCACGACGCCGTAGTCGTCCTGCTCAGTACGGAAGGACCCGTTCGATGACCCGTACCGTCCGGATCAACCGCGACCGGCTCTGGGCCTCCCTGATGCAACTGAAGGAGATCGGCGCCTACCACGACGAGGCGACCGGGCTGCGCGGAGTGCGGCGTCTGGCGCTGACCGACGCTGACGCCGAAGCCCGCCGCCGATGCGTGCAGTGGATGCTCGAGGCCGGGCTCGAGGTGCGGGTCGACCGCATCGGCAACGTCTACGCCACCCGCCCGGGCCGCGACCGGTCCCTGCCGTGCGTGCTGATGGGCTCCCACATCGACACCGTCGCCACCGGCGGAGCCTTTGACGGCACCCTCGGTGTGCTTGGCGGCATCGAGGTGATGCGCACCCTCGACGACGCCGGCATCTCGACCCTGCGCGACATCGAGGTCGGATTCTTCACCGAGGAGGAAGGCGTCCGGTTCGGCACCGACATGCTCGGCTCGGCCGTGACGGCCGGACGCATCCCGCTCGACCACGCCCACAAGCTCACCGACGGGGACGGCAGGACCGTCAAGGAAGAACTCGTTCGCATCGGGTTCGACGGCGACGCCCACGAACGGCGCGCCATCCCGTACGCCTACCTCGAGTGCCACATCGAGCAAGGCCCCGTCCTCGCCGACGCCGGCGTCGACATCGGCATCGTCGAAGGCGTTCAGGCCATCTCCTGGCAGCGGCTCACCATCCGCGGTGAGGCCGCCCACGCCGGCACCACCCCCATCGGGTCCCGGCACGATGCCGGCCTGGTCGCAGCCCATGTCGTGGTCGAGGCCCGACGGATGTGCGACAGCGGCGACTTCGGACAGCTTCGCGCCACCATCGGGAACTTCGACATCGGCGAAGGCCAGACCAACGTCATCCCGCACCAGGCCACCCTGACCATCGACCTGCGCAACCCCGACAACGACCAGATGACCTCCGCCGAGCAGCACCTCGCCGGCTACGTCGACACGCTCGCCGCCCACCACGGCGTCCAGGTCGGTTGGGAACGGATGGCCAGGACCGCCGTCGTCCCGTTCCACCCCGGCATCCAGGAGGTGCTCGCCGCCACCGCCGACGACCTCGGTCTGCCGTACGTGCGCACCATGTCCGGCGCCGGCCACGACGCCCAGGAGATCTCCGCGATCTGCCCCACCGCCATGGTGTTCGTCGCCGGTGAGAACGGCGGCATCAGCCATACGCCCCGCGAGTACTCCAACCCGACAGCCTGCGGCAACGGCACCGACGTCCTCGCCAACGCCGTACTCCGACTGGCGGACCAGCCATGACCGTCCCGGACCTGCTCGACGCCCTTCTGCCCATCGGCCCGGTCGGCCCCGGCCTCGACCACCGTCACTTGACGACCGAGCGCAACCGGCCGTACAGCGTCTCCGACATCGAGATCGCCGTGGCCAGGTCCGGTTCGCAGATCTCCAGGTAGTGACTTCCGCGGGCCACGTAGAGCTGGTACTGCCGCACGGTGAAGTCCCCGGCGGGCTGGTTGACCGCCGTGACGGTTCCCGCGCCCTCGTCGCAGGTCCAGCCGACCGCCACGACGGCCGACGCCGCCTCGATCGAGCAGCTGTCCGCGACGAGCTGGTCGAACTGCTGCTGCGTCAGGCCGGTGAACGTGATGGTCGACTGCAGCCCGTACGTCGCGGCTCCGTCCAGCGCCGGCACGGGCACCTCGGCCAGTGTGATCCTGGCGCCGACCTTCAGCGACCGCCAGGTCATGCTGCCGGACGTACAGGTGCCCGCGGCCTCGCGGAGCCGGGCGAGATCCAGCCCCTCGGGCAGTTCCTCGACGGTCGCGGTGAACCTGCCCGTGGCGCCCTTGTCGGCGTCGCGCCGGCTGCCGACCTGGATCCAGCCGCCGGCGACCCGACTCTGCTCGCCGATCGCCAGCTGCAGGGAGCCCAGGCAGGCCACCGGCGAGACGGTGACGTCGGGGTCGGGCTCGAACAACTTGCCCGCGTCGGCCAACGACATCTCCACGAGTTCGGTGCCCGCGGGGTGTTCGGCCTTGGGCAGCAGGACCTCACGGAGGCGCTCGTCCAACAGCGCCGGCGCGGCCGGGCCGGCCGCCGCTGCCGCCAGCGTCGCCCGCTCGGCCTCGGCGGTGCGGTGGTTCCCCACGACGACCAGCACAGCCGCCACCAGCAGCAGCGCTGCGCCGGCCGCCGTGAGGGCACGACGAGTTGTCAGCATGGCACGCCTCCGTTTGCTAGGTGTTTCCGTGGTCAAGGAACAGCAGTACCGCACCGAAGGCATCGGTCGCTATACATGGATCAAGTGGATTTTTGCTGACCAGAGCCGCCCGCGACATCTCTGGCCAATCGGCACGTGTCGCAACGACCCGGGTCCGCGACCCCGGTTCCGACGACATTCCGGCGACGCGGACAACCCCGCCGGCCGGGCTCGCCGCACCGCCGCTGCGGCCATCGGGCTGCCCGCCGCCCCGCTCGGCGGGTCCCGGAGTGTCCAGGAGGGAGCGTTCCACCAGCTCAGCGACCTCCGCACCGAGGCCCGGGGCGGTGCCGAGGCGCACCGCGACTGCCGCTGCCGGCGGGTCACCGCGCCAGCGCCGTACCCGTTGGTCCGGGCGCGGCCCCGGTGCCGTCCGCCAGCGACCCGTTTCCGGATCGTTTCGGGGGAACGCCCCGGACGCTATTGACACCTCTGTCGCGCCGTGCGTATGGTCGCCGCCAAGTTGTACATGGTTGTCCATGAACAAGAGGCCAGGATGAAGATTGCAGTGGTCGGCAGCTACGGCGCCGGGCTCACCATGCAGGTGCCCCGGATGCCCGTGGCGGGTGAGACCCTCTCGGGCGGCAGGTTCGCCTCGGGGCACGGGGGCAAGGGCTCTAACCAGGCGGTGGCCGCGGCCCGCCTGGGCGCGGAGGTCAGCTTCCTGACCGCCGTCGGGCCGGACCAGTTCGGCGCCGCCGCGCGCCAACTCTGGGCCGAGGAAGGAATCGACGCGAGCGGTGTCCGCACCGCCGACGCCGCCACCATGGTCGGCATCATCCTCGTCGACGAGGAGGGCGAGAACCGGATCGCGATCGCGCCCGGAGCCCTGGACGAGCTGACCCTCGCCGACATCGACGGGTTCGCCGACCGGATCGCCACGGCGGACCTGGTCGTGGTCAGCCTGGAGATTCCCCTGCCGGTCGCGGTCGCGGCCCTGCGTACCGCCCACGAACGCGGAGTCCGCACCCTGCTCAATCCCGCCCCGGCCGTGGCCCTGCCCGACGAGGCGTGGGAGTGGATCGACGTGCTCACCCCCAACGCCAGCGAAGCGCGGGTGCTCACCGGCCGCGACCCGGACGACCCAGCCAACGGCGACGAGCTGGTGGACCTGCTCCGGACCCGCTACGCCGGGACCCTCGTGCTCACCCTCGGCGCCGAGGGCGCCCTGGTGGACTCCGACGGGCAGCGGTCCCGGGTCGCGCCCGTCACCGTGCCCCGCGTGGTCGACACCACCGGCGCAGGCGACGCCTTCACCGGTGCGCTCGCGGTCGCCCTGGTCCGGGGCGACGACCTCACCGAGGCGGTCCGGTTCGCCGCCGCGGCCGGCGCCCACACCGTCGGCATCGCCGAGGTCATTCCCGCCCTGCCCCGCCCGGACGACGTCGCGGCCCTGTTGAGGAGATGAGAGATGGCCCAGATGACCGCTCAGGCGGCGCCTCCCGTGAAGACGGCGGTCGCCGCTTCCCGTAACCCCTCGCCCTTCCAACGGTTCCTGCACGCCCGGGAGTCGAGCACCTTCCTCGCCCTGGTCGTGCTCTTCGCGCTGGGCACCCTGGTCGCTCCGGGCTTCGTAGGGGCCAGCAACTTCCTCACCGTCGGCCAGCAGATCGCGCAGATCGGCATCATGGCGATCGGCGTCACCTTCGTCATCATCAACGCCGAGATCGATCTGTCCGTCGGCTCCATCTACGGCCTCGGTGCCGTGGTCTGCGGTCTGCTCATGACCTCGGACGTCGCCTGGCCGCTGGCCGCCGTCGCCGGGATCGCCGCCGGCACGGTCGCCGGCCTGCTCAACGGCCTGCTGACCGTGGGGTTCGGCATCCCGTCCTTCATCGTCACGCTCGGCACCCTCAGTGTCTTCCGGGGGGTGACGCTGCTGCTCAGCGGCGGGTCGCCGATCTCCCTGTCCGCCAACGACCCCGAGGTCGCCGAGTTCAACCTGCTCGGTCAGGGCAAGCTCTTCGGCGTCCTGCCGATGCAGCTCGTCATCTTCGCCCTCGTCGCCGTCCTCGGCACGATCGTGCTCTCCCGGTCCCGCTACGGCTTCAACACCTACGCGGTCGGTGGCAGCGCCGAGGCCGCCCGGCTCTGCGGCATCAAGACCGGTCGGGTGCGGGTCACCGCCTTCATGCTCTCCGGCACCCTCGCCGGTCTCGCCGGCGTGCTCGGCCTGTCCTTCCTCTCCTACGTGCAGGGCGTCACCGGCGCCGGGATGGAGCTCACCGCCATCTCCGCGGTGATCATCGGTGGCGCGGCCCTGTTCGGCGGGTCCGGCACCATGCTCGGCACCGTCATCGGCGTCGCGTTCATCGGCGTACTGCAGAACATCCTCAACCTCCGCGGCATCTCCTCCTTCTGGCAGACGGTGGCGACCGGCACGGTGATCATCCTCGCCGTGGCCGCCGACACCTGGCTGCGCAGACGCTCCGGACGTCGGTGACCTTCGCCGGCACCCACCCCGCACTCCCCCGTCCCCCACACCGCAAGGAGTCACCCCTGATGAAGCTCTCCCTCGGGCGTCGGATCGCGGTCGCCGCGACCCTCGGCCTGGCGCTGGTGGCGAACGCCGCCTGCGGCGCGATCACCCCGGCCAGCACCGCCTCCGCCGAGAGCGGCGGCTTCAAGCTCGCCGACTACATCAAGGAAGCCGTCGACAAGGGCGAGCCGCTCAGGATCAAGCTGAGCTACCACGACCCGTCGCTCGCCTTCGCCGTCCCGATCCGCCAGGGCATGGAGCGCGGCGCCAAGGAACTCGGCGTCGACGCGCAGATGATCGGGCCGTCGGGCGGCAATCCCGCCGACCAGGTCAGCGAGCTGCAGACCCTGATCAACCAGAAGCAGATCCACGGCCTGGCCGTCTCCTCGGCCAGCAACGACGCCCTCAAGCCGATCATCGCCCAGGCGTACGACGCCGGCATCCCGATCATCTCGTTCAACACCAACAACCCCGAGTCCAAGCAGATGGGCTTCGTCGGCCAGGACCTCGTGGCCTCCGGCCGCTCCCTGGCCAAGGAACTGCTCGGCGTGCTCAAAGGGAAGACCGGCAAGGTCGTCGTGGTCTCCGTCGACTCCGGCGCCGGCTGGTCCAACGACCGCTTCTCCGGCTTCCAGGAGGGGCTGAAGGACTCCGGCGTGCAGATCGTCGGTCCGGTGAACACCGGCAACGAGCCCAGCGCGGCCTACAACACCATCGAGTCCACGATGGCGGCGCAGAGCGACGCGATCGCCCTCGTCTCCCTCGACTGCTGCAGCTTCACCGCCGGCGCCAAGTGGCTCCAGCAGTCCGGCAAGGCGGGCAAGATCCACGCGGTCGGTTTCGACGTGCAGCCGCAGACCGTCGAGTACCTCAAGGGCGGCGTCGTCGACCTGACCATCAGCCAGGGCCCCGCCGAGCAGGGCTACCAGGCGGTCAAGCTGCTCGCCGACTTCCTGAAGAACGGCACCGAGATCAAGGACGTGGACACCGGGGCGCTCGTGGTCACCCGCGACACCGTGGCCACCGTGCCGGTGGAGGGCTGAGCCGATGACCAGCCCGGCCACGATCGCCGCCCCGACGACGGCCGCCGTCGAGGTGACGGGTCTGTCGAAGCACTTCGGAGCCGTCCGTGCCCTCCAGGACGTGAGCCTCAGCGTCCCCGCCGGCAGTCTCACCGCCGTGATGGGTGAGAACGGTGCCGGCAAGTCGACACTCATGAAGATCCTGGCCGGGCTGGACACCCCCACCACCGGTACGGTGCGGGTGGACGGTGAGGAGGTCCGCCGGTACGACCCGGCCACGCTGCTCAGCCGGCACCGGGTCGCCCTGGTGCCCCAGGAGCTCGCCCTCGCCCAGGACCGGACCGTCGCCGAGAACATCCTGCTCGGCGTCGAACCGGGATCCCGCCCCTTCCCGCACCGCCGCCGGATGGACGAGCGGGCGGCGGAACTGCTGGACCGGCTCGGTCTGCGGGTCGACCCCCGGCGCAGCATCCGCCGCCTGGACGCCGCTTCCCAGCAGTTGGTGGTCATCGCCCGGTCCCTGGCGCGCGAGGCGCGAATGGTGATCCTCGACGAGCCGACGTCGATCCTCTCCCCCGCCGAGTCGGAACGACTGTTCGAGGTGATCCGGTCGCTGCGGGCCGACGGGGTGACCATGCTCTACGTCTCGCACCGGATGCCCGAGGTGTTCGCCCTCTCCCAGCACATCCACGTGCTGCGCGACGGTCGGCACGTCGGGCACTGGCCCACCGCGGAGGTCACCCCCGACCAGGTGGTCGCCGCGATGGTCGGCCGGGAACTCGCCGCCGAGTTCAGCCGGCACGACAGCCCCGCGCCCGCCGCCACGGCCACCCCGCGCCTACGGCTGCGCGGCGTCTCCGGCGCCGGTTTCACCGGGGTCGATTTGGACGTCGCCCCGGGCGAGGTGGTCGGCGTGGCCGGCCTGCCCGACAGCGGCCGGATCGAGCTGTTGCGCGGCATCTTCGGCGCCGACCCCGTGACCGGCGGCGAGCTGTCACTGGACGGGGAGACGTTCACCGCGAGGTCGCCGCGGGACGCCATCGCCGCCCGGGTGGCGTACCTGCCGGGCGAACGCCGGCAGCAGGGGATCCTGCCGACGATGAGCGTCGCCGACAACGTCAACATCCTGACCCTGGGCCGTCGGCAGCGCTTCGGCCTGCTGCGGCGGCGGGCCCTGCGTCGTGACGCGGACACCCGCGCGCGGGAGCTGCGGGTGAAGACGTCGACGACCGCCCAGGGCATCACGCAGCTCTCCGGCGGCAACCAGCAGAAGGCGCTGCTGGCCCGGTGGCTGTCCATCGAGCCCCGGCTGATGCTGCTGGACGAGCCCACCCGTGGCGTCGACGTCGGCGCCAAGGCGGAGATCTACCGGCTGTTCCGCACCCTGGCCGACGAGGGGGTGGCGCTCGTCGTCTCCTCGTCGGACCTGCCCGAACTGCTGACCGTCAGCGACCGGATCGCCGTCATGGCCGCCGGCGCCCTGGTCGGCGTCATTCCCGCGGCGGAGGCCACCGAGGAGTCGGTGATGGCCCTGGCCACCGGCGCGCACACCATGAAGGAGAAGGCATGAAACGCAGGGGCGTGCTCAACGCCGAACTGTCCGGGGTGCTGGCCACCCTGGGCCACACCGATCTGCTGCTCGTCGTCGACGCCGGTTTTCCGATCCCGCGCACCGCCCACCGCATCGACCTGGCCGTCACCGAGGACCTGCCGAGCCTCACCACGGTGCTCGACCTCGTCGCCGACGAGATCATCGTCGAGGGCGTCGTGGTCGCCGAGGACGTCACCACCCACAACAAGCCCCTCGCCCAGTGGCTGGGGCAGCGCTTCCCCGGCGTACCGACGACCACCCGGCAGCACGCCGAGATGCTCGGCGAACTGGCCCACCAGGCCAAGGCGATCGTCCGGACCGGGGCGTTCAACCCGTGGGGCAACGTCGGGCTGATCTGCGGCGTGGACGTGCCGCGCTGGTTCGACGAGCCCGGAGTCATCGTGCCCGACTACTACCAGGACCGGATGTAGCGGCGTCGTCGCCGCCGCCCCACGACGTACCCGACATTGGAGAACAACGTGAGCACTGCCACCCTGACCGACGCCGACCTCACCGCCGCGGCGCTGGCCCCCTACATCCAGCACACCCTGATCGAATCCGGGGTGACCCGGGACCGGATCGTGGCCCACGCCGAGGAGGCCGTCCGGTACGGCTTCAACGCGGCGATGGTGCCGGGCTCCTGGGTCCCCGAGGTCGCCGAGGTCCTGCGCGGCACCGGCGTCGAGGTCGCCTCGGCGCTGGACTTCCCCACCGTCGGGGTGACCACGAGCGCCGGCAAGGCCGCCGAGGCCGAGAGCCTGGTCCGGGCCGGTGCGACCCAGATCGACATCGGGGTTCAGCTCGGCTGGCTCAAGAGCGGGCGGTACGACGCGTTCCGCGAGGACATCGCCGGCGTGGTCCGGGCGTCCGGCGTACCGATCAAGGTGATGCTCGAACTGCCGCTGCTCACCCCGGACGAGCGGGAGGCGGCCGTCGAACTGTCCATCGAGGCCGGTGCGGCTGTCCTGAAGAACGCCAGCAGCGGCGCGATCGAGGTGGCGAACCCGGAGAGCGTCGCCTACCTGGTGGCCCGCGCGCCGGAGGGCGTGAAGGTCAAGGCCTCCGGTGCGATCAAGTCCTTCGATCAGGCCGTGTCCCTGCTGCGGGCCGGGGCGGTGCTGCTCGGCACCAGCGCCGGGGTCGCTATCGTCACCGACACGACCAACGAAGAGACCACGAGCTACTGACCGTCCGCGCCCCTCGACCACGGCGCCAGGTGCGGCCGGGGTCGAGGGGTGGCGGAGTCTCATGGAAGGTGACATGTCCGACCAGTTGCGCCCGTCCGGAGCGTCCGAGCACCTCGACCGTGACGCGCCGGTGCCCCTGCACGCGCAGGTGTCGGAACAGATCCGGGCCCGGATCCTGTCCGCCGAGTGGCCACCGCACTACCGCCTGCGCAGCGAACCCGAACTGGCGACCGAACTCGGCATCTCCCGGGGCACCCTGCGGCGGGCCCTGTCCACTCTGATCCGGGACGGCCTGCTGGTGCAGGTCCGGGGGCGTGGCACCTTCGTCACCTCCACCGCCATCGAGCCCTCGATCGCGCAGAAGCTGACCACCCTGTCCGAGGACTTCGCCCGGCAGGGGATCTCGATGACCACCCAGGTGGTCACCCACCAGGTCATGGCCGCGCCGTCACCGGTGGCCGCCCTGCTCGACCTGCGCCCCGGCCAGTCGGTGCTCCGCCTGGAGCGGCTCCGTTCCACCTCCACCGGCCCGGTGGCCTGGCTGGTCAACTACGTACGCGTCGACCTGGCTCCCGGCCTGGACCTGGTGGACCTGGCCGACCGCTCCCTGTTCGGCCTGCTGGAGAACGAGTACGGGCTGAAGATCAGCACCGGTCGGCGTACCTTCAGCGCGACCGCCGCCACCGGACGGATCGCGGCGGCGCTGGAGGTGCCGGAGCACTTCCCGCTGCTGTACCTGGAGCAAATCACCTACCTCGACGACGGCCGGCCGATCGAGTACTCCGACGTGTGGATCCACAGCGAACGGATGCGGGTCACCTCCCTGCTCTCCCGTCGCTGACGGGCACCTCGGCGCCGACGCCCGGCCACCGGCCAGGGATTGGTTCTCGACGGGAGGCGGCTGGCCGCGTACGGTGCGGGCGTGGTGGTGGTGTGCGTGCGTGTCGGTAGCGGCGACCGCGAGGTCGGGCAGGACAGGGTCGAGGTGGCGGCCCGGGTCCACGGACGGCTGAGAGGCGGCCGGTGAACCGCACCCGCCAGGAACCGTACGTGAACCGACCGCCCCGCGTCGGCCCGGCCGCGGTCGTGTTCGACCTCGACGGCACCCTGGTCGACACGATGACGATCGCTCCCACCGTGTACGCCGACACGATCCGCGCGCTCGGCGGGCCGGACGTCTCGCCGGCCACGGTCGTCGCCACCTGGCACATCGGAGCCACGCCGGTGGTGCTGGCCCATTTCCTGCAGCGGCCCGTCACCGCCCCCGACCTCGAGTGCTTCCACCGCCATTTCGAGGCGGTGGTCGCGGACGTACGACCGTTCCCCGGCGTGCTCGACCTGGCCGACGACCTCGACCGGGCCGGCTGCCGGCTCGGCATCTTCACCGCCGCCCCACGACGGAGCACGACCCTCGTGCTGGCCCGCACGGGGCTCGACCGGCTGTTCCCGGTCGTGGTCTGTGGTGACGAGGTCCCCGCGCCGAAGCCCGCGCCGGACGGGCTGTGGCTGGCCTGCCGCCGCCTGGGCGTCGACGTCGCCGAGACCGCGTACGTCGGCGACGCGACGGTGGACCTCGCGTGCGCGGAGGCGGCGGGAGCACTGGCGGTGCACGCCCGCTGGTGCGACACCTCCCCGGCTCCGGCGGACGTCCCGGCGGTGGCCCACCGGCCCGCCCAGGTCCTCGACCTGCTCGCGGTGACGGCTGGCTGACGCGGGAGGCCATGGGTGCGCGTCAGCATGGCGACCAGCGCCGGCAGGGCTGGCCAGCCGAACGAGGACTTCGTCGGCGCCGTTCCCGGCGCCGCTGTGCTGCTGGACGGCGCCGGCATCCCGGGAACCGAGTCGATCTGTTCCCACGGTGTCGCCTGGTACACGCACCGTCTCGGCGGCGCGCTGCTCGGCCTGCTGTCGCGTGACGACGGGCGAGACCTGGCGGCGATCCTCGCCACCGCGATCGGCGAGACAGCCGCCGATCACCGCGGCACCTGCGACATCACGGACCCCAGCAGCCCGCAGGCGACGGTGGTGATCGTCCGCGCCCACCGGGACCGCCTGGACCATCTCCTGCTCGCGGACTCCATCCTCGTCCTCGACCAGGTCCGCGGTGGCCCGCAGGTCATCACCGACGAGCGTGAGGTCACCGCCAGGCGCACCTGCTCGGCGCCCCTGGACGGCGTTCCCAGGGGAACACCGGAGTATGACCGCATCCGGGACTCCTGCGTCGAGGCACTGCGCGCTCGCCGGAACCAGCCGGGCGGCTACTGGATCGCCAAGGACGATCCGCACGCGGCGGAGGAGGCGGTGACCGGCAGCCGGCCGCTTCATGACCTGAACGGCGTCGCGCTGCTCAGCAATGGCGCCAGCCGCATCGTCAGCCCGTACGGCCTGACCGACTGGCCCGGCGTACTGGGCCTGCTCGGCGCGTACGGGCCGGGTCACATCATCCGCCGCGTCCGGCAGGCCGAGGCCCGCACCTCCGGAGGCCCCGACGCTCGGGTCCCTGACGACGCCACCGTCGCGCACTGCACCCACCTGCCGCGCCCTGAAGGGGCCGGGGGCGCCGACGGGACATCCGGACCGGGGGTGAGCGGTCTGGCAGGTGACAATTCGCCGAACTTGAGACCGTCGACCGGTCGCCACTGCCCTTCCCGCTGCTCTTCCTGGAACGAGATCCGGTAGCGGACAGATGTGATCTTCGCATGACCCGGTCCCGCGTTGAAGAAATAGAGGGCCCAGCGATCACCGTCGCCGCCCCGCCGCGTCAGCAACAGCCGAAGTGAGGTCGCACCGTCCCGGCGAGCTGCGCATCAGCCCACCGAACGCGGCTGGCAGATTCGCAGTGGTGGGAGGCCCAGCACGGAGAGTCGCCACGGAATCTCGTCCACGGAAACGGCGGCGTTCGCACGAATTGCCTCCCGGGCGAAGTCCCGCCAGAATCGCCATGAGCGCGGCGGGGAACGTGGTGAACAGCCTCGATACCCGGACCTGATGCCAGTGCGCCCACAATCGGAGGGGGCATCTGATTTGACAGCTGAGAACTCGACGCGGCCCAGCGAGACGAGCGTCACGCGTGGCGGCCGGGCGATCGCCCGACGACGGTGGCGAGGGCGGACCGTCGCCGGGGGCGATGCCTTCGTCATGTCACAGTGGGGCCGTGCCGCCCCGCCGGAGTTCGAGCCCCTGCCCTACGGTGTTGGGGGCGCGTAGCGCGCTGTCCGCAACATGGCACTGCCGGCCGCCGGATGTCGAGCGAAACAGGGGTTCTCAAGCGCCGGCGGAAGGGTGAACACTGCCGGGGGCTGCCGTGTCACGGGGCGTACATCGTTGGTCTACAGGAAGGCTCGGTCGGGTGTTCAGTCGTGTCGCCATCGTCAACCGTGGAGAGGCCGCCATGCGGCTCATCCACGCCGTACGGGACCTGGCCGCGGAGACCGGCACCCGGATCGAGACCGTCGCCCTGCACACCGACGTCGACCGCACGGCCACCTTCGTCCGCGAGGCGGACCTGTCCTACGACCTCGGTCCCGCGTCCGCGCGCCCGTACCTCGACCTGAAGGCGCTGGAGCGCGCGCTGGTGGAGACCGGGGCCGACGCCGCCTGGGTCGGCTGGGGCTTCGTCGCGGAGGACCCGGCGTTCGCGGAGCTGTGCGAGAAGGTCGGCGTCACCTTCGTCGGCCCGAGCGCGGAGGCCATGCGCAAGCTCGGCGACAAGATCGGCGCGAAGCTGATCGCCGAGGAGGTCGGCGTGCCGGTCGCGCCGTGGAGCCGCGGTGCGGTCGAGACCCTGGACGCGGCCCTGGCGGCGGCGGCCGAGATCGGTTACCCGCTGATGCTGAAGGCGACCGCGGGCGGCGGCGGGCGCGGCATCCGCGTGATCACGAACGAGGCCGAACTCGCCGACGCCTACGAGCGCACCAGCCAGGAGGCCGCGCGGGCGTTCGGCAGCGGCGTCGTGTTCCTGGAGCGCCTGGTCACCGGCGCCCGGCACGTCGAGGTGCAGGTGATCGCGGACGGGGAGGGCACGGCGTGGGCGCTGGGTGTCCGCGACTGCTCGGTGCAGCGGCGCAACCAGAAGGTCATCGAGGAGTCGGCGTCGCCGGTGCTCAGCCCCGCGCAGGCGGCCGAGCTCAAGGCGTCGGCCGAACGGCTGGCCGTCGCGGTCGGCTACCGCGGCGCCGCGACCGTCGAGTTCCTCTACCACCCCGGTGACCGACTGTTCGCGTTCCTCGAGGTCAACACCCGCCTGCAGGTCGAGCACCCGATCACCGAGGCGACCACCGGGTTCGACCTGGTCAAGGCGCAGCTGCACGTGGCCTCGGGCGGACGGCTCGAAGGCGAGCCGCCGGTGGAGCGCGGGCACGCCGTCGAGGCCCGACTGAACGCCGAGGATCCCGACCGCGACTTCGCGCCCTCCCCGGGCCGGATCGCGCGGCTGGACCTGCCCGCCGGGCCGGGTATCCGGGTGGACACCGGGGTCAGCGAGGGCGACACCATCCCCGCCGACTTCGACTCGATGATCGCCAAGATCATCGCGTACGGCCGCGACCGCGACGAGGCGCTCGGCAGGCTGCGCCGCGCGATGGCGCAGACCACGGTGATCATCGAGGGTGGCGCGACCAACAAGAGCTTCGTGCTCGACCTGCTCGACCAGCCCGAGGTGATCGACGCCAGCGCGGACACCGGCTGGATCGACCGCGTCCGCGGCGAGGGCAGGCTCGTCTCGCACCGGCACTCCGCCGTCGCGCTGGCGGCCGCCGCCATCGAGGCGTACGAGGAGGAGGAACGCGCGGAGCGGCAGCGGCTGCTGTCGACCGCGTTCGGTGGGCGCCCGCAGGTGCAGCACAAGAGTGGCCGACCGCTGGACCTCAAGCTGCGAGGTGTCGGCTACCGCGTGCGGGTCGCGCGGGTCGGCGCGCACCGGTTCCGCGTCGGCATCGAAGCGGGTGACGACGTCCGTACCGCCGACGTCGAGCTCGACCGCTTCGACCGGCACACCGGGCAGGCCGTCGTCAACGGCACCCGGTACCGCCTGCTCACCGGCACGCACGGGCCGATCCACCTGGTCGAGGTGGACGGGGTGACGCACCGGGTCAGCCGCGACGAGGGCGGCGTGGTGCGCTCCCCGGCGCCGGCGCTGGTCGTCGCCACGCCGCTGGAGGTCGGCGCCGAGGTCGAGGCGGGCGCGCCGGTGCTGGTGCTGGAGAGCATGAAGATGGAGACGGTGCTGCGGGCGCCGTTCCGGGCGCGGCTGAGGGAATGCGCCGTGTCCGTGGGCAGCCAGGTGGAGACCGGCGCCCCGCTGCTGCGCCTGGAGCCGCTCGCCGACGACGCCGACGACGCCGAGGACACCTCGGCCGCCGAGTCCGTCGAGCTGGACCTGCCCGCCGTGCCCGGGGAGGTGCCGGCTCGGGAGCGCATCACCCGCGGCCAGGAGGACCTGCGCAGTCTGCTGCTGGGCTTCGACATCGACCCGCACGACGATCGCCGGACGCTCGACGACTACCTGGCCGCGCGCCGGGCGGCCACCGAGGACGGCCACCGGCCGCTGGCCGAGGAGTTCGAACTCGTCGACGTGTTCGCCGACCTCGCCGAGCTGAGCCGCAACCGGCCGGCGGGCGAGGACGTCGGTGGCGAAGGGCACGTGCACAGCGCCCGCGAGCACTTCCACACCTACCTCCAGAGCCTCGACGTCGAGCGGGCCGGGCTGCCGGAGGCGTTCCAGGCCAAGCTCGCCCGGGCGCTCGGGCACTACGGCGTCACCGATCTGGAGCGCTCCCCCGAGCTCGAAGCCGCGGTGTTCCGCATCTTCCTCGCCCAGCAACGCGCGTCCGCCGACGCGACGGTCGTCGCGACGTTGCTGCGCGCGTGGCTGCGGGAGCCGCCGCCGGACGAGGTGCTGCGTGAGCCGGCCGGCCTCGCGCTGGAGCGGCTGGTGGCGGCGACGCAGGTCCGCTTCCCCGTGGTCGCCGACCTCGCGCGCGGCGTGGTGTTCGCCTGGTTCGGCCAGCCGTTGCTGCGCCGCAACCGCGCCCGCGTCTACGCGAACGTCCGCAAGCACCTGCGCCACCTGGACGCGCACCCGGACGCGCCGGACCGCGCCGAACGCGTCGGCGAGATGGTGCGCAGCACCGAACCGCTGGTGCGGCTGCTCGGCCAGCGGCTCGTCCGCGACTCCCTGGACCACGCGGTCATGCTGGAAGTGTTGACCCGCCGGTACTACGGCAACAAGGATCTGACCAGCGTCTGCACCAGCGAGGTCGCGGGCTGCACCTTCGTGGTCGCCGAGCGCGCGGGCTCGTGCGTGGTCTCCGCCGCGGTGAGATTCGAAGCGCTGGGCAGCGCGCTGCGCGGGCTCGCGGAGCTGGCGGGTGGCGAGGACGCCGTCGACGCCGACATCTATCTCGCCTGGGAGAACCAGCCGGAGGACTCGGATGCGATGGCGGCGGCGCTGCACGAGGTCGTCAGCGCGCACCCGCTGCCGAGCCGGGTCCGCCGGGTCACCACCACCGTCGCGGGCCGCAGCGGCGCGGTGATGCACCACCACTTCACGTTCCGGCCGTCGAGCACCGGGATGACCGAGGAGCGGCTGATCCGGGGCCTGCACCCGTACATCGCGCAGCGGATGCAGTTGGAGCGGCTGCGCAAGTTCGACCTCACCCGGCTGCCGTCGTCGGACGAGGAGGTCTACCTCTTCCGGTGCGTGGCGCAGGAGAACCCGTCGGACGACCGCCTGGTCGCGTTCGCGCAGGTGCGTGACCTGACCGCGCTGCGGGAGCACGACGGCAGGCTGGTCGCGCTGCCGACGGCCGAGGACGTCGTCGCCACCTGCCTCGACTCGATCCGCCGGGCGCAGTCGCGGCGACCGTCGAAGAATCGCTTCAACACCAACCGGATCGTGGTCTACGTCTGGCCGCCGAGCGACCTCACCCGCGCGGAGCTGGAGATGATCGCCGGGCGCGTGCTGCCGACGACCGCTGGCGCCGGGCTGGAGGAGATCCTGTTCATCGCGCGGCAGCGTCACCGGACGACCGGCGAGCTGACCAAGATCGCCGTGCGGGTCTCCTTCGACGCCACCGGCGGCACCAAGCTGACCGTCGGCCAGCCGTCGGACGAGCCGGTCGAGCCGCTCGACGGCTACCGGCAGAAGGTGCTGCGCGCGAGCAGCCGCAACACGGTGTACCCGTACGAGCTGACCGGCCTGCTCGGCGACTTCGTCGAGCACGACCTCGACGACGACCACGCGCTGGTGCCGGTCGACCGGCCGAAGGGCCGCAACACCGCGGCGATCGTCGCGGGCGTGGTCAGGACGCGTACCCGGCGGCACCCGCAGGGCGTCACCCGGGTCGTGCTGCTCGGCGACCCGACGAAGTCGCTCGGCGCGCTGTCGGAGCCGGAGTGCCGCCGGGTAATCGCCGCACTGGACCTGGCCGAGCGGATGCGGGTGCCGCTGGAGTGGTACGCGCTGTCCGCCGGCGCCCGGATCTCGATGGAGTCCGGCACGGAGAACATGGACTGGGTGGCCGCGGCGCTCAAGCGGATCGTCGAGTTCACCCAGGACGGCGGCGAGATCAACATCGTGGTCGCGGGCATCACCGTCGGCGCGCAGCCGTACTGGAACGCCGAGGCGACGATGCTCATGCACACCAGGGGCATCCTGGTGATGACGCCGGACTCGGCGATGGTGCTCACCGGCAAGCAGTCGCTCGACTTCTCCGGCGGCGTGTCGGCCGAGGACAACTTCGGCATCGGCGGCTACGACCGGGTGATGGGGCCGAACGGGCAGGCGCAGTACTGGGCGCCGAACCTGACCGCCGCGCGGGACGTGCTGATGTCGTACTACGACCACACGTACGTCGCGCCCGGCGAGGCGGGGCCGCGGCGGGCGAAGACGACCGACCCCGTCGACCGTGACATCTCCGACTTCCCGCACGCCCTGGCCGGCAGCGACTTCACCACCGTCGGCGAGATCTTCTCGGCCGAGGCCAACCCGGACCGCAAGAAGCCGTTCGACATCCGGACCGTGATGCGGGCGCTCTCCGATCAGGACCACCCGGTGCTGGAACGCTGGGCGGGCATGGCCGACGCGGAGACCGTGGCGGTGCAGGACGTGCATCTCGGCGGCATGCCGGTGTGCCTGCTCGGCATCGAGTCACGGGCGGTGCCGCGGCGCGGCTTCCCGCCCACCGACGGCCCGGACACCTACACCGCGGGCACGCTGTTCCCGCGGTCGTCGAAGAAGGCCGCGCGGGCGATCAACGCGGCCAGCGGCAACCGGCCGCTGGTGGTGCTGGCGAACCTGTCGGGCTTCGACGGCTCGCCGGAGTCGATGCGGAAGCTGCAACTGGAGTACGGCGCCGAGATCGGCCGCGCCATCGTGAACTTCCGCGGGCCCATCGTGTTCTGCGTGATCTCCCGGTACCACGGCGGCGCGTTCGTGGTGTTCTCGAAGGCGCTGAACCCGAACATGACCGTCCTCGCGCTGGAGGGCTCGTTCGCCTCGGTGCTCGGCGGCGCCCCGGCCGCCGCGGTGGTGTTCTCCGGTGACGTCAACGCCCGCACCGCGGCCGACCCGCGCGTGCGGGACCTCGAGGCCCGCGTCGCGGCCGCCTCCGGCGCCGACCGCGCCGCGTTGACCGCGGAGCTCGACGAGCTCCGCGCGTCGGTCCGCGCGGAGAAGCTCGGCGAGGTGGCCACGGAGTTCGACCGCGTGCACAACATCCAGCGCGCCGTCGAGGTCGGCTCCGTCGACGCCGTCATCCGCGCCGCGGAACTGCGCCCACGGATCATCGAGGCCATCGAGTCCCGTTCACGCTGACCCCACCCGTCGCCGGCCGTGGCGTTCAGCCCCGGCCGGCTCGTCCGCCAGGCGCCCGCACCGGTGCGCGGAAGCCTCCGCGCACCGGTGCCCTCGCCGCCGTGACCGGGGGACATCGACACCCTGCGGCTGACCCGCCTCCGCCGCTGGGCCGAGGGCGACCTCGTCGAGATCGCACAGGCCGCCGGGGGCTGGTGTGCTCCGGCCGAGCCTTGGGGCCCGTCCGGCAGCCTGCCGCAGCCAGAATCATCGCGAGCCGTCTTCATATTTCTATGGATCTCAATTAGGCTCTGACCCGTCCCGTAATGATCCACAATGGAGGCGCCCCGTGAGGAAGATGACCGTCCGCCGCAAGAGCTCGCTGCGCCTGCTGTCCGGTGCCCGCCGGCTCTGGATCGAGTGGTGCTGGTAGCAGCCGACCCGGCGGGCGCTCCCGGGCGCCCGCCCCTGCGGCGATCGGCCCGGCCGTGACCGACGAGTCGGGCGACTACGACTGCCACCGCGACCACGGGCCGTACGCCGGGGTCGGGGCCTTCCTCGGCCGGGTCGCCGCCGACCGCCCCCGCCTGGCGTCCCGCCACAGGGGCGAGCTGCACGCCATCGCACCCGGGCTGGACGGCGCGGCACGACCGGCCGCCGAGGAGGAGCCGATCCGGTTCCATCCCGCCCGACGCACCGCCTACCTGGCCTATGGCGCGGCCGAGTTCGTGGCGGCCTGGGCAGACCGGCTCCGCCGCCCGGTCACGGTGCGGTTCACGCACGTCGGAAGCGCCGACGAGACCACCCGCGAGCTGCTGGAGACGCTGACCCGCCGGCTCGGGCCGTCCCCCGTGCGCTTCCACCTGCACGACAGTGGCCCCCGTCCGCCGGTGACGGCCGCCCCGACGCCGGAGGCGATGCGCACGGCCCTGGGCGACAGCCTGGCCCGCGGCTTCTACCACCACGCGGCCCGAACCGCCCGACGCGGACGCGCCGCCGTGACCCCCGACGGCGACCTGCGGCACTGGTGGGCGTTCACCACCGGCCTGGCCACCGCCCTGGCGGCGCTGGACCGCGCCACCGAAGCCCTCGACCTCTACCACGAGGCGCGCGCCACCACCGACAGCCCCAAGATCGCCATGTCGGCCGCGTACGCCACCGCCATGCTGTACGCCCGGCACCTGCCGGCCGCCGACCAGGACCCGGCGCGGGCGCGGCACTGGCTGGAGAAGGCGCTCCACCTCGCCGCCGGGCTGGACGACCCGCGGCAGCGGGTGCTGTCCACCGTCTTCTACGAGCAGGGCCTGGCCCTGCTGGACAGCAGGGAAGGCGATCCCGCCTCCGCGCTGCGGCTGATCGACGACGGGCTGGCCCGGTTGACCGCGGTGCTCGCTCCCGGCGAGCGCCCACAGGATCTGGCCCGGCTGCGCCACAACCGGGCGCAGGTGCACCTCGCCCTGGGCGATCCGGCGCAGGCCCTGGCCGACCTCGACACGGTGATCGCCCACGACCCGGACAACTGCGAGTACTACGTGGACCGGGCCGCCCTGCACCGGGCGGCGGGACGGCCACGGGCCGCGATCAGGGACTACGACACCGCGATCCGCCTGGGACCGCACCTTCCGGAGGCGTACTACAACCGGGCCATGCTCCACCAGGAGCGGGGCCGTTCCGGACGGGCGCGTGACGACCTGGAGCGCGTGCTGACCATCGACCCCGGGCACCTCGACGCCCGGATCGCCCTGGTCAACCTGCACGTCCGACGCGACGCGTTCGCACAGGCCGAGACGGACGCGCGGGCCGGGCTGGCGCTGGCCCCGCAGGAGCCCGCGCTGCTGTGCACCCTGGGGCTGATCCGCTCCGAGCGGGGCAGCCTCGCCGAGGCCGACCACCTGCTCAGCCAGGCGCTGGCCGGGGATCCGGAGCTGGTCGAGGCGTGGACGAACCGTGCCGCGATCCGGTTCGAACGCGGTGACGTGCCCGCCGCTCTGGCCGACCTGGACCGGGCGGTGGCGCTGTCGGCGGCACCTGTCCCCCGCTACAACCGAGGCACGGCGCTGATGCGGCTCGGACGGTGGGAAGAAGCCGCCCGGGACTTCACCCACGCGCTCACCCAGCCCGACCTGGACCGGTCGCTGCGACGCGACCTACGCGCGGAACTGGCCCGCTGCCAGCGGGCCATGCCCCGATGACCGCCGGCCAGGGCGGAATCGACGGAATCGACGAGCCCGTCGACCATGCGGCCTGATCGGGCAGTATCGTCCCAGAATGACCCCGGTAACGCCGACGCTGCCCGCGAACACCGCGCTGCTCCACTACTACCTGCTGCAAGCGACGGGCGGGGATGACGCGACGGGGGCGGGGCTGCTGGTCGAGGAGTTCGTGCTGGACGACGACCTGTCGGCCGTACGGCTGCGCAGTGCCTGCTGGACGGCGACGGACGCCGGCTGGTCAAGCTCGGCCGCGTTCGTGCGGGCAGTCCGCACGGACCCGCGCCTGCGCTCCCGGTTGACGGCCGTGAACCGCCCCGGGGCGGAAGCGGCGTACGCCCGGCTCGGCGGCGGGGCACTGCCGGACGAGGCCGCGCTGCGCCGGCACTTCGGCGACGACGTCCCGCTGGGGGCCGGTACGCCGCTGCGGCTGGGCACCGGCCCGGCGGTTCACCGGGTGCTCTTCGCCGGTGAACCGGACGGCGACGCGATAGCCCGCCTGTCGGCGTTGCTGCGGCTCGGCGGCGCCTCGGGCACGGACGCGACCGAGCCTGGCGTGGTCGGCACCGGCCGGCTGCGGGTCAACGACACGAACCACCTCTGGCAGCTCCGCCGGGTCGGCGGTGTCGCGTGGAGCATCGACGTGACGTCCGACCCGGCCGGTGGCGACGGGCTGCGCTGGGTGCTGCGCCAGGTCACCGACGTGGCCCGCTGCCACGGCCTGGTCCCCGCGACGATCGAGCGCCTCGCCTGACGACCGGAGGCCGGTGACTCGACCGGGATTCGCGCCCCGGCGGGTGGCTGCCGCAGCGGAGGCCCCGAAAAGGGTGTACGGGCCTCCGCTGCGTCGCGCGGCACCGTCAGTCGGCCAGGTTGACCCACACGTCGGTGGCCCACAGGGGGTGGTTGCAGTTGGCCTGCGACCAGGTCGGGCCCGGCTGCAGCCACGGCCCGGTCCGGTAGGTGCCGTCGTTGCACCGCACGAGCACCTGGAACGCGGGCATGCCGTAGTTGCACCGGGCGATGCCGTAGTACCAGCCCATCTCGGCGAAGCAGCCCGCCGGCGGTTGGTGGACGCCGGCGGAGGCCGGGCTCGCGACGCCGACGAGGCCGCCCACGGCCATCGACGTGGTGGCCGCGCCGAGGGCGACGCGGCGGATGATCTTGGAAATGCTCATGCCGATGAACGTATCGATCGGCGCTGTCGCGCCGCTGGCACGCCGCTGTCGCGTCCGGCCGAACCGCGTCGACCGGACGAGGAGGAGAGCCGGTGACGCGGTCCCGGGGTCGAACTGGTATCCACACCGTGGTGGGTCGCGTCGGGTGGCCGCGGGCTTCGGCCTCGTGCGCGGGGTTCTCGACGGCGACCGGTGAGGGGAGGTCGAGTGGCGGGTCGGGTGTTGAGTCGGCGCCTGGCGCGGGGCGGGGTCGACGGCACGTCCGACATGGCCGGGCGCGGGTGGTCGCCGTGGCGGGTTGTCGTCGGGTTCGGGGTGGTCAGCCTCGCCGCGGACATGGTGTACGAGGGTGCCCGGTCGGTGTACGGGCCGCTGCTGGCCTCGCTGGGCGCCTCGGCGGTCGCGGTCGGGCTGGTCACCGGGGCCGGAGAGGCCGCGGCGTTGCTGCTGCGCCTGGCGTCCGGGCCGCTGGCGGACCGGACCCGCCGCTACTGGTCGTTGACGATCCTCGGGTACGCGTTGACCGCGCTCTGCGTGCCGCTGCTCGCCGTCACCCCGTTGCTGGGTGGCGCCGGCATGGCCGTCGCCGCGGCACTGATCATCGCCGAACGGCTCGGCAAGGCGATTCGCAGCCCGGCCAAGTCGGCCCTGCTCGCCGACGCCGCCGCACACGTGGGGCTGGGTCGGGGACTGGGCGTGCACAAGGCACTGGACCAGGTCGGCGCCTTCGCGGGTCCGCTGCTCGTCGCCGGAGTCGTCGCGCTGGCCGCGGGAGCGCTGTGGCCGGGACTGGCCGCACTTGCCGTACCCGGGGCCGTCACCATGCTGCTGCTGGTCGTCGTGCGGGCCCGCGCGGCTGCCCCCGCGCCGGCCGCCGCGCCGCAGGGCGATGCCGCACCGCGCCCGCCCGCCCGTCCAGCGGGCCGGGTGTCGCTGCCGGCCCGCTTCCACTGGTTCGCGGCGGCGATGGCGCTGTGCACCGCGGGCCTGGTGACGTTCGGGCTGATCGGCTTCCACCTCGTACGCGCCGGGGTCGTCGCGACCGCCACGGTGCCGCTGTTGTACGCGGCGGCGATGGGCGCGGGTGCGCTCGCCGCGCTGGTGACCGGTCTGATCTACGACCGGGCCGGCCCGTGGGTACTGGTGGTGCTTCCCGCGCTGATTGCTGCCGTGCCCGTTCTGACGTTCGGCGGAGGCCCACTGCTGGCGATGGCCGGGGTGCTGGTCTGGGGTGCCGCCGTGGGTGTGCAGGACTCCACCGTCAAGGCTCTCGTGGCCGATCTCGTGCCCGGTGCGCGGCGAGCCACGGCGTACGGGGTGTTCGCCGCCGTGCAGGGTGCTGGTGCCCTGGCCGGAGGCGCTGCCGCGGGAGGACTGTACGAACACTCCGCGGCGAGCCTGGTGGTGGCCGTGGCGGTCTCGCAGGCCGCCGCAGCGACGGCACTCGTGGGCATCCTGGCAAGGATCCGCACCGCGCGCCGGGGCTGAGGGATGCCTCGCCCTCGGTGCGTGGCATGCGGTGCACCGTGACGTCTCATTCCTCGACCCACTCGAGCAGGTCACCGGGCTGGCAGTCGAGCACCCGGCACATGGCTTCCAGGGTGCTGAAACGGACGGCCTTGGCACGACCGTTCTTCAGCACGGCCACGTTCGCCGGCGTGAGCCCGACGCGCTCGGCGAACTCACCGACGCTCATCTTGCGTTTCGCCAGTTCGACGTCGATGCGGACGACGATGGGCATCAGATCACCGCTTCCATGTCGGTGCGCAGCGTCGTGGCCTGCCGCAGCAGGGCACGCATCACCACCATCAGGAGCCCCAGCACGGCGACACCCACCAACATCAGGAACAGCAGGAGGGGCAGCCCGGGATCCGTCGCGCTGAAGCCGACGTAACGCTCGGTGAACATGCATCGACTATCGCTCGTAACCTATCGATTGTCAATCGGTTGCCCGCTGGCTGAGGTAGGTCAGGCGCGGGCGGCTGGCTCGGCGGGCGCGGCGGTGGGGCCGTCACCCGATCCGCCGCCGGGTGACTCGGAATGCGGGCCCCGCCACGTCGTACGGGTGGACGCGCGCAGCCGGCGGCTGATCACGGCGGCGTCCTGGCCGACCCAGCCGAGCAACGCGGATCCCCTGTTGCGCTGGAACGGCAGGCCGACGTAATACAGGCCGGGCACCGGGCTCACGCCGTCGACGTGGACGGGCAGCCCGTCTGCCGGGTCGACGGCGCCGGGCACCCGCAGCCAGCCGAAGTCGGCGCGGAAGCCCGTCGCCCAGACCACGACGGAAGGCGTCAGCTCCTGTCCGTCGGCCGTCCGCAGTGTTCGGCCCTGCGCGCCGGTCACGCGACCGACGACCCGGACACCCCGTCGGCGCAGGGCGCGCGGACCGATCCCGATCAGGGGGTCCCGCGCCCGGATCCGCCGTCCCAGCCAGCCCTCGGCGGGGGCCCGTACCGCCCCGAGGACGTCCAGCCAGGTGAAGATGTCGACGCCGAAGGGGCGCTGCGGAAGGGCCGGCTGCCGCGTCCCGAGCGACAACGTGACGGACCGCGATGCCGCCAGCTCGGCGGCGATCTGCATGCCGGAGTTGCCGCCCCCCACCACCAGGACGGCGCCATCGGGAAGGTCGGCGGGGCGCTGGTACTGGACGCTGTGCAACTGGACCAGCTCCGCGGCCAGGCCATCGCTCAGCGCCGGGACATGGGGGACCTGGAAGGGGCCGGTCGCCACGACCACGGCACGCGCCGTGCGGACGCCGTTGGCCGTGACGGCCTCGAAGGCACCCTCGGAGGTCCGACGCAGCAGCCGTACGGCCGCGCCGTGCTCGACGGGCAGGGCGTGGTGTTCGGCATAGGCCGCCAGGTAGTCCGCCACCTCGTCCTTGCTGGGATAGTGGCCGGGCGGAGCGGGAAAGGGCAGCCCGGGCAGGGCGCTGTGCCGCGCCGGGGTGAACAGCCGCAGCGAGTCCCAACGGTTTCGCCACGCGTCCCCGACCCGCGTGCCCGCGTCCAGCAGAAGGACGTCGAATCCGGCGCGGCGCAACTCGTACCCCGCGGCGAGACCGGCCTGGCCCGCACCGATGATGAGAATTTCTGTCACGACATCCACGATTCCCCGGCGCCGCGTCCAGGGCTTGGACGAACCTGCTGACCCTCCCACCGCACCCCGCGCAGCAGCTCGGACGGCGCCAACCCGAACATGCTCCGGAACACCCTGGTCAGGTGGGAGGAGTCGGCGAAGCCGGCCTCGTGCGCGGCCTGCGTCAGGGACCCGCCCGACGACAACAGCAGCAGGGCCGCGCGCAGCCGTTCCCACCGCACGTAGGCACGGAACGGCAGCCCCAGCTCCTGCCGGAACAGGTGCGACAGCCTGCTCTCCGACAGGTGCACGGCTCGCGCCACCTCGCCGAGCCCCACCCTGCCGGGCAGCAGGGTAGGAACAAGATCCACCGCCTCGGCCACGGCGGCGTGTCGCGGGCGCGCGGTCGGGATCTCGCCCCTCACCACGGACCGGATCACGGCGTCGATCGCCTCCGCCGACGAGACGTCGCCGGCCGGGGGTGATGGATGCGGATCCAGCCGCCACCGCGCGGCCGAGGCGGACCCCGATTCGCCGCGGTCGAGCAGCCGGCCGAGACTGGACACCGGGTCGATCAACGCGAGCAGGCCGTCCGCCGCACCCTGGACGACGGCGTGCGCGGTGTTCGCCGGAATCAGCGCCGCACGGCAGGAATGGTCGATGCCGTCGGCGCCCCGGAGCACCAGGACGGTGTCGCGGGCGACGAGCAGTTGCACCGCGTGGTGCGAATGCGTCCCGGCCGCACCGATCTCGCCGCGGTAGTAGATCCGGCCCGGCGCCAGCCCCACCCACCCCCGCCACGTGGCGTTCAACTCACCTGCTCCTTGCGCGTCGCCGGCACGGGACCACGGGTGCCGGCGCCTCGTCAACGCAGCGAGCGTACGCTCGGCCGCCGACCCCTGACGGTCACGTTCATCTGACCGGGCCGCAGAACCGGCTCGGCGTGAAGGGGCTGCCGGGTGGCGCGGTGGGCCGCCACACCGGATTCAACTCGATGGCGAGGGCGGGTGCGTGCCAGGCGGCCCCCAGCCGCTGGAGCAGACCGAACTCGCGGCGGCGGCGGTTGACGTCCTCGCCGGCGAGGAAGTCGGTCAGGTCGTCGGTGGCGTCCGCCCGGTCGATGATCTTGCCGTGGAAGGCCGACACCTCGACGACCGGGATATGGATCAACTGACCCGGTGGGGCCTCGGCAGCGGTCACCGTCGGCAGGAAGGCGATCACTCGTACGCCCTGGACGGGACACAACGTCTGGTACCGGTAGAAGGGCGCCTCGTCGAGCAGCGAGCGGATGAACGGCTCGTCCGGCGTGCTGGGTGCCGCGCTGCCGATGGTCGTCACATGGAACAGCGCCCGCAGCACCCACCCGGTGGCCAGCCCCCAGCCGGTGCTGGCGTCCGGCGGTGGATAGTACGTCCGCCCGGTGCGGACCAGCGGGCTGAACATCGCCAGCGCCCGCACCGGAGAGTCGGGCAGGTCCCGCAGGTAGGTGCGGGCCACCATCACTCCCTCGCTCTGCGCGACCAGGGCGATCGGCCGTCCGGTGCGCCGGTGTACCGCCTCGACCTGGAGGGCGAGCAAGTGGGAGCTGGACGTCAGTGACCGATGGGTGGCCCTCGGACCGTACGGCAGCGGGTGCCCGCCCGCGCCCAGGCCGACGTAGGAGAACCGCTCCACGTTCGGATCCGTCGCAGGTCGGCCGTCGTAGGCGGAGTTGTGGCCGGCGAGCAGGATCACCGCGTACGGCACCCGCTCGGGCAGCAACCGGTCGAAGATCGGCGGTGTGAAGGGGGCCGCCTGCCGGCGGGGCTCGAAGAGCGCCTGCGCTGTCAGCGGGATGGCCAGGGCCAGCACCACCACGATCGGCACCACCGGCACCCGCCGCCACCGCACCTGTTTCTGGAGGACGCTGCCCGCACCGTCCGGTTCCACAGCAGGCCGTTGACCGCGCCGGCGACCGCGGCAACGAGCGGCGTCAGGGCCTGCGGAGCGCTCCCCACCAGCCCGCCGGCCACGCTGATCACCACGAAGTCGAGCAGCGACCAGGCCACCAACTCGGCCGAGGGCAACCCGCGCCACAGGCCCCGGCCCACCGACATCCGCTGCAGGAAGGGAGCGAGCAGCACCATCGGGACCAGCGAGGCGAACAGGAACCAGGACAGCGAGGCCACCGACGCCGCGACCGAGTACGCGGCGAACGGCAGGACGAGGACCGCGCCCAACGCCGCCACTTCGAGGTTGCGCCGCAACAGCGCCCGGTACGGCGGCCGTGGGACGCGTGCCGGCCAGGCGAGGCCGACCAGCGTCGCGGACAGCACCCCACGCAGCAGGATCGCGCCCAGCAGTCCGGCCCAGAACGTCAGCCAGGAGTTGTGGTAGACCAGCAGCCAGCGCATGTCGTGGTAGGAGTCGTACGGCCAGACCGCCGAGATCTGTGGGGCGAGCCCCTTTGCCGTGACGAACCCGCTCGGCATGAGCACGAGCACCTCGGCCAGCGGGACCACCGCGGCGATCCCGAGGAGCGCCGCCAGCCGGCGCTGGGTCGATCGCACCAGTCCCCCTTCGGCACGCAACTCTTCGCCGACTTTCCCGCGTCGTGGCGCCAAGGGGGCGGTTTCGGAGGAATCGGTCCGTTCCCGGGCGTGGGTATTCGGGTCTGACGGCTCAGTGCGCGGGCGTTCCCGCGGCGGACTTCCCCTTGCGTCTGGTGCGTGCGGCGTACGCCCGGCGCATCTTGACGTAGTTGCCGCAGCCGGCCATGGAGCACCAGCGGCGGGCCTGGTTCCGGGAGGCGTCGTAGTACGCCCAGCGGCAGGTGTCGCGGGCGCACACCTTCAACCTCGTCCAGCTCTGCTCCGCACCGCATTGCCGGACGGCGTCCAGCAAGGCGGCCAGGGCCTGGTCGAGGGCGGTGTCGCGGGCGGCGACGAGGCGGTGTCCGCAGTCGGTGAAGGTCATCCGCACCGGCACGCCGGCCAGTGCCCGGTCGAGTCGTTCCAGCGCGGTGGGGTCGGCGGGATGGCCGGCGTGGCCGAGCAGCACCGCGCGCAGGCCCTCGCGGACGGTCACGGCGACGGCGAGGTCGGCCGCCCGCAACCGGGCGTCGGGTCGGAGCAGCCGACGTTGCGCGAACCAGTCCCGGAGCCGGTCGGGGGCGGTGAGCGACTCCTCGTCGACCTGCGGCTCGAAGGTGTTGACGAAGTCCCGGACCAGACGGGCGGCGGGCGGGATCACGTCCTCCTCGCTCATCGCACCCCCTCGGTTCACACCAGCGTAGTGCCTTGACAGGTGTCACCACGTCTGTACACCATCAAAGTGTTTTTGCTGGTGTAGCAGGGACGCGACGAAGGCGGGGAAGGCCTGATGCCCACCACGCTCCGCGACGTGGCGCAGTTGGCCCAGGTGTCGGTGAAGACGGTCTCCAACGTGGTGAACGGTTACCCGCACGTCAGCGCCGGGATGCGCCGCCGCGTCGAGGCGGCCGTCGAGGCACTCGACTACCGTCCGAACCGCTCCGCCCGGACCCTGCGGACCGGGCGGACCGGAATGCTCGCCCTGATCGTGCCGGCGGCGGATCTGCCCGGGATCGGCGGGCTCGCGCGGGCGGTCGTCCGCGCCGCGGCAGGGCGCGGCTACCGCGTCGTCGTCAACCCGGTCGACTCCGACCCCGCACGCGCCGCCATCGCGAACCCTCCGCTACCTGTCGACGGCTGCCTCCTGCTCGCCGACCTTCCGGCCGCGCCGGGCGTCGGCGGGCTGCCCCTCGTCCGGCTCGGCCGGCCCGCCCCCGGCGGTCACGTGGACCGGGTCGGCATCGACCACGCCCGGGCCAGCCGGGACGCCACCGTCCACCTCCTGGGCACCGGCCGGCGGCGCATCGCCGCCATCGACGCCGGGCCGGGCGGGCCGTTTCCGACACCGCCGGGCATCCAGGGGTACGCCGACGGCCTCCGCGCCGCGGGCCTCGCCCCGCTCCCCGGCCACCTTCTCCAGGCGCCGTCCCACCAGCGCGCCGACGGCTACCGGGCCGCCCGTACGCTGCTGTCCCAGCACCGGCGCCCGGACGCCGTCGTCTGTGCCTCGGACGCCCTGGCGATCGGCACCCTGTGCGCCGCGTTCGACGCCGGCGTACGCGTCCCGGACGATCTCGCGGTCATCGGCGTCGGCGGCAGCGAGGAGGGTCGCTGGGCCCGGCCGGCGCTCAGCACCGTCTCCGCCGACACCGGGTTCATCGCCCGCCAGGCCGTGGCCCGGATCGTCGCCCGCATCGCCGAGCCGCACGCCGCCCCGGTCGACGTGGTGGCGCCCCACACCCTGCTGCCCCGGGCGAGCACGCGGAGGGCCGACCGGTCCGGGATGCTCCACGCCTCGCGCTGATCCCGGTGTCACGGCTGCCGTCGCCGCACGCCGGCCCCGTGCACCTCCTGGCCACGGAACCGACGGCGGTACGTGGTCGGGGTGACGCCGGCGACCCTCAGGAAGGCACGACGCATCGTCTCGGCCGAGCCGAAACCGCAAAGACGCGCGACGGAGGTGACGCCGGCATCTCCGGTTTCGAGGAGTTCCCGGGCCGCGTGCACCCGGATCAGCTCGACGTACCGGGCCGGGGTGGTGCCGAGCTCGCGGCGGAACAGTCGGGTCAGCTGGCGCTCGCTGACCGCCGCGCGGGCCGCCATGGTGGCGAGGGTGTGTTCGGCCGACGGTTGCGTCTCGATCGCGTCGAGCACCCGGCGCAGGACCGGCCCGCCCGGCGCGGGCCCGACGCCGGCTGAGTCACGTTGCGCCTGGCCACCGGGCCGGTGGAGAGACCCGACCAGGTGTCTGGCGACCGTGCGCGCCCGGTCGACGCCGAAGTCCTCGGCCACGAGGGCGAGCGCGAGGTCGATGCCCGCGGTCATCCCGGCCGAGGTCAGGTGCGGGCCGTCGCGGACACAGACGGCATCGGGCCGCACCACGACGCTAGGAAACCGTGCCGCCAGATCGCCGCAGGCGGCCCAGTGGGTCCTCGCCCGCCGGCCCTCCAGCAGGCCCGCCTCGGCCAACACCAACGCCCCCGTACGGACCGACGCCACCCGCCGTGCCGACCGGCCGATCCGCCGTACCTGCTCGACCACGGTGGTGGGTGGGCGGTTGCCGGCCGTCGTCGGACAGCCCGCGACCATCAGCGTGTCGACCGGAGTACGGACCTCGGGCAGGGCCAGGTCGACCCCCATCCGCACGCCGACGTCGGTACGCACCGGCCGCCCGTCAGGCGATACGAGCCGCGTCCGGTAGCCGCCGGAGCCGCTCAGGACCTGGAGCGGCCCCGCCACGTCCATCAGGACCGCACCGTCGTACACGACGAGGAACACCTCACGCCCGTCATCTGCCGCCATACCCACAGGTCCGATGCGCCGGCCGGCTGGTTCCCGGACCGGGCTTCTCGCGCCGTCCCGTAGGCCGGCAGCGGCAGCGGACACGCCTGATGCGGACCGGATCCCCTCGGATCCGGACCAGCCGAACAGAACCGGGAACCGCAGCGGTGACCAGGCCGACCAGTGCCACACGCACAGACATCAGCCGGAGACGTATTCGATCGGTCCAGGTCGAGCCATGAGGAGGCCATGAATGTTGACGATAGATGTCAGCCGACGGACGGTTCTGCGGGTCGCGGCCGCTGGCGGGGCGGGCGTGGGCCTGGCCGGCACCGGCCTGGTCACGTCCGGCCCGGCCGCCCCGGCCTCAGCCGGGCAGCGCACCGACTTCACCGACCCGGCCCGGAAGCTGCGTATCGCGATCCTGCTCTTCGACGGGGTCACGGCGGTGGACGCGATCGGCCCGTACGAGGTGCTGTGCCGGATCCCGGGCGCCGACGTGATGACCGTCGGCAGGCAGGCCGGCCGGGTGCGGACGGACACCGGGGTGCTCACGCTCGGCGTCGACCACACGCTGAGCCAGGTAGGCAGGGCCGACGTGCTGCTGGTGCCCGGGGGAAACGTTCGCGACGTGCAGGCGGACCCCGAGACGATCCGATGGATCCAACGGCTCCACCGGCACACCACGTGGACCGTCTCGGTCTGTACCGGATCCCTGGTGCTGGGCGCGGCCGGCCTGTTGCGCGGGCTGCCGGCCACCACGTACTGGGGTCTCAAGGCCGAACTCGCTCAGTTCGGCGCGACGTTCGTGCCGGGCCGCTTCGTCGAGGCAGGTCGGATCATCACCGCGGCCGGCATGTCCGCCGGGATCGACATGTCCCTGCATCTCGCCGCGAAGCTCGCCGGCGACCGGATCGCACAGGCCCTGCAACTGGTCGTGGAGTACGACCCCCAACCGCCGTTCGACACGGGCAGCCCCGACAAGGCCGGTCCGGAGCTGACCAGCCTGGCACTGCGGCTGCTCAGGAACTCCGGCGCCCGCTGACCCCGGGCAACCCTCGCCGTTCCCAGGTTGACCCCGTCGGCAACCACGACACCTCGTGCTCCGGGCACAGGGCGCAGTTCCCCGCCGGTGCCCGGACGGGTCTTGATCGGCGTTCCCCGACTCGAGTCGCTGACGGGCTGCGTTGATGTCGCCCTTGATGCCTCCGATCCGCGTCGCCACGGATCGCAACACGTCCACCTCGACCTTGAATCCGCTCAACCCGTCCATCCTCACTCGACGGACGCGGTGGCGAACCCGCAAGATCATTGCAATATGATCTTGGACTTGGTTCACGTCGGCGGGCGCACGGCGGGCATGCCTGCGTCCCCACATCATCACGCACCACGAAGGAGAATCCCTCTTGCGTCTTCGCGTTGCAAGGGTCGCGCTGCCGCTCGTCGCCGTCGCGCTGCTGTCCGCCTGCGGCGGTGGCCAGGCCGAAACTGGTGACGACAGTGGCACCGGCATCCCGAAGTCCCCGGAAGATTCGTACGCGGCGATCATGAAGGCCATCTACGCCGCCGACGGGCCTCGGGTGTGCTCACTGATGACTCCCGACGCCGCGGACAAGTTCATCAGGGAGATGAGGCGGTGGAAGGACGCCGAGGGCACGACCTGCGAGGGAGTGGTGGACTCCTTCGCCAGCCAGCAGTCGGGTCCGCCGCCGAAGGAGTGGGGGCCCACGATGTACGGCAAGGTCGAGTACCCCAACCAGTTCTTCGCCATGCTGGAGAACTGCCCGACGGACGCGAACGGCGACTTCCAGCCGAACTTCGCCGCGGTGACCTGGAAGAAGCAGGACGGCGGCTGGATCATCACAGAGTTCGACATCAGCACCGGCTGCGGAGGCTGAGGCCGCCGGCCGGTGTCCGGCCTGGACCGGTCCGAGGCCGACCAGGACGTCAGGTAGGAGCGCCGGGTCTCTCGTGCGAGCGGGCCGGCGCTCCTACCGTCCCTGGACGCGCTCGTCCATCGGCCCGGCGGGCGCGGAAGCCAGGGCCGGTGATGCCGCACGGCTCCCCCGGCACATCACCATGCCGGACAGCGCCGACCGTCCCGCCGCAGGGCGAACCGTCACGCCCGCATGACAACCCGATCCGCCTCCTTCCCCCGGCGGCACGCTGGGCGGGGGTGGCGGACGAAGGGTCTGGACGGCCCGGCGGGGTCAGGGCAATACTGGCTGGCCGGTCCTTACGTGGCCGGCGCCCGGAGGGCGGGGGCGGGAAGTGGGATGAGAATGCTGCGTGGGCTCGGGATCGGCGAGCAGGACGAAGCGGTCTACGTGGAGCTGCTGCGCCGCCGCCGGGCGACCGTCGCGGATCTCACGGAGGCGGTGCAGATGGCGGCGCCGGCGGTGACAGCCGCGATGGCGCGACTGGTCGCGCTCGGCCTGGTCACCGGTGACGGCGGCGGCCTGCACACCGTCGTACCGCCCGACGTCGGGCTCGGCACCCTCATCGTCCAGCGTCAGGCCGCACTGCAACAGGTCCAGGGCCGGCTGGGGGAACTGGTGCAGGTGTACCGGACCGGGGCGACCTCCACGGTGGGTGAGGTGGAGGCGCTCACCACCCCGGAGGAGCTCGCCACCTGGATCGACAACATGGAGCGGGGCGCCAAACGGGAGATCATGGCGTTCTTCCGGCCTCCGTACGTGCTGGACGGCGACCTCGATGTCTCCACCGACGTGCCCGCCTACCGTTACGTGTACGAGCGCGCCGCCCTCGACGATCCGCGTACCCCCGCCGAGATCGGCAGGTTCCTCAAGAGCGGGTACGAGATCAGGATCGCTGCCGAGCTGCCCAGCAAGATGATCATCGTGGACCGGGAGACGGTGCTGCTGCCGATGCTGCCCGACCAGACGAGCGTCCATCCCGGATTCCTCCTTGTGCGGGGTCAGGCACTGGTGCACCTGCTGGTGGCGCTCTTCGAGCGGGTCTGGCAGGCGGCCACGCCGTTGCGGCTCACCGCCACGGGTCTCGCCGAGGGGTCTCCCGCGTGGGACGACGTCGACGTCGCGCTGCTGACGTACCTGCTCTCCGGGATGCCGGACAAGACGGTGGCCAGCCGGCTCGGGACCAGCGAACGCACGGTGCAGCGCCGGATCCAGCGGCTGATGAAGCTGGCCGGGACCGACAGCCGCATGCAGCTGGCCTGGTACGCCGCCCGGTCGGGGCTCATCTCACCCTGACGCACCAGGAAGGCGGGTCGCCCCCGCCCGCGGCGCGGGCGGGGGCGGGGGCGACCGTGGGGGACGCGAGGTTATCGCCGCAGCTTGTAGGCGCGGGTCACGGTCTGCTCGACGGTGTTGCCGTCAGCGTCGGTGGCCTGCACCCGCAGGGAGACGAAACCGTTGGTGTCGGCCAGCGCCGGGCTCTTGACGGTGCCCTTGACGGTGGCGCCGCCCGCGGCGGTGACGGTCACCTGCTGCCAGGTGGCGCCGTCGTCGTAGGAGGCCCACAGCTTCGCCTCACGGATCCGCGGGCCGGCCAGGCCCTTCGGGTACCAGAAGTCGAGGCTGATGTCGGTCGTCGACTGCGCCTGCACGCTGTTGTCGAGATCGACGT
Source organism: Micromonospora sp. NPDC047730 (assembly GCF_043204765.1). Classification (NCBI taxonomy): domain Bacteria; kingdom Bacillati; phylum Actinomycetota; class Actinomycetes; order Micromonosporales; family Micromonosporaceae; genus Micromonospora; species Micromonospora sp. NPDC047730. The sequence continues at coordinate 255,749 of NZ_JBIDCU010000006.1, forward strand.
CGACGTCGTAACCGACCGACAGCACCGGCAGAAGCGCCCGGTCGCCGTCCCGCTGGGAGTGGAACGTCCAGGCGGTCTTCACCCTGGTGGAGGTCGTCCACCACGGCTGGTCCCGCCGTACGTCTGTCACCACGCGGTACTCGGCACGCTCCGGCGTCATCGGGAAGGCCACCGCCGCGGCCGGAGCGGACCCGAGCAACTGGCCGTCGCGGTACACGGCGGTCAGTACCTTGTCGGTGTTGTTGGGGACCGTCCACAACTGGCCGGTCGCCGCGTCCAGGAGGCCGGTGTTCAGCACGACGCCCACGTCGCCGATCCGGGCGGCTCCCTCCGGGTGGTCGGCGGGTATGGCGGACCGGACGACCGGCTTGTTCCATGCCCGGGTCAGCCGCTGCCTGGGCTCGAACACCGACGGGAGCGTCTGCTGGAAGCCGGGGATCGACTCCCACACGCCGGCCGGTGCCATGATCTCCCACGTCGGCCGGCCGGCGGTGACGTATTCGGTGAGGGACCTCGGCATGGTCGTCCGGATGAAGGTCATGACGATGAAGGGCTGCAGCGGCGAGGTGAGGAGCCGCGCGTATCCGGCTTCGGTGCCGGGCGTCGAGGCGTGGAAGGACGTGTCGACCGTGGCAAGTTCCTCGGCGCTGACCTGGTAGCGCTGGTCGGCCGAGATGCCGTGCTGGTACTTGAGCAGCTCGTAGGAGTACGGGCTCACCGCCGTCCCCTTGAGCTGGATCATGACGTCGCCTCGGCGGGCGAGACCGGCCAGTCGAGCGCCCTGCTCGCCGGAGAGGGTCATGGCCGGGATGGCGGTCGGCGCCGTCCGGTAGACGTCGGTACCCCACTGGGCGGGGACGTCGTTGTAGATGATGATCATGCCAGCGCCGGCCGCCGCCGCGTTCGCGATCTGCTGCGACGGGGTGACGTCGTCGCTGCGCCGTACCAGCGCCAACGTGCCCTTGACGGACTTGCCCGCGTAGTCCTGCGGTCGTCCGATGCCGGCGTCCACCACGCGCAGGACCTGTGTGCCGTCGAAGCGGGCGGAGCCGACCCAGCCGCCGACGTACTCCGGCGTGATCGGGAAGGCTCCGGGACCGACCAGCTGCGCCTCCAACGACGGTGCGGTCAGCGTCCAGGCCAGCCGGTGCTCGAGGTTTTCGTCCTTGAGCTGCGACGGGATGGCGTGCAGCTTCGTGTGGCCGTTGAATTCGGTCTGGAGCCCGTACATGCGCGACTTGTCGTCCTTCAGCAGCGACATCCCCAACCGGACCCGCTGCGGCTGGCTCGGCTTGGGCGTCTGGATGCCGACCTGGCTCGACTTGCTTCCGTCAAAGGTGATGGTGCGGTCGGAGTCGACGAGCACGCCCGATTCCGCGCCGTAGACGTGGTCCCGGACCTGCTGGTAGTCGGGGGTGAACCGGTAGGTCCCCGACGCGAAGGCGTACTCGCCGCGGGGCAGCCTCAGCTCCAGGGTGCCCTCGGCGCCGAGGATGAAGTGGATGTCGACGGGCCCGGGATTGTCGAGATCGAAGACCCAGATGCTGCTGTAGGTGGACGCCGGCGCCTTGCCGTCCAGGTCCGTCAGCTTCACGCTCACGTTGAAGCGCTCCGGGTCCCGGACGAAGCCGACCGCCGTCGTCACGACCGTCCCGCCGTCGGCGGAGGCGGCAGTGACGTGCGCGCCGTACGTCCCGACCGGCACCACGCCGCTGTTGGCGGTGACCGTCACGTCGGCCGTGCCGCGGGCCGGCACGGTCACCGTGTCGGCGCCCAAGGTCAGCGCTCCGGCCGGCAACTGCCCGACGCCCTTGGTCGTCAGCGCGAGGGTGACCGGCTGGTCGCCGTCGTTGACGTAGGTGATCTGCTTGGCGACCGGGGCGGTCGATTCCCACGCCTGCAGGCCGAAGTCGACCACGCCGGGCCCGGACACGGTCTGCCGCACGGCGCGGCTCACGTCGGTGCGGCCGGCGCCCTGGGCGTACACCGAGGTGTCCGCCGTGGTCTTCGCCGTGCTGACCAGCTGGCCCTTCAGCCGCGCCGGAGTCCAGTCCGGGTGCTGCTGGGCCAGGATCGCGGCCGCACCCGCCACGTGCGGGGTGGCCATGGAGGTGCCGCTGGCGGCGGTGTAGTGGTCGCCCGCAGGGGTGCCCATGCTGGTGCCGGCCGCCCGGGCGGCGACGATGTTCGAGCCGGGGGCGGTGATCTCCGGCTTGAGGGCGCCGCTGGCGAGCGGGCCACGGCTGGAGAAGGAGGTGACCGCGTCGGTGCGGTCCACGGCGCCGACGGTCAGCGCCGACGCGGCGATGCCGGGCGAGCCGACAGTCGTCGCCCCGGGCCCGGAGTTCCCGGACGCGATGGTGAACAGCACGCCCGTCTCGGCCGTCAGCTGGTCGACCGCCTCGGCCATCGGGTCGGCTCCGTCGCCGGCCGTGCCGCCCAGGCTCATCGAGACGACCTTCGCACCCGAGTGGGCCGCCCAGTCCATCCCGGCGATGATCCACGACTCCTCGCCGCCGCCCGCGTCGCTGAGCACCTTGCCGACGAGGAGTTGCGCGCCGGGCGCGACGCCCTTGTATCTGCCGCCGGAGGCCGCGCCCGTGCCGGCGATCGTGGCGGCGACGTGGGTGCCGTGTCCGTGCCCGTCCTGGACGGACTCACCCGGCACGAAGCTCTGGCTCTCAGCGATCTTGCCAGCCAGGTCCGGGTGGTTCAGGTCCGCGCCGGTGTCCAGCACGGCGACCTTCACGCCGGTGCCGTCGTATCCGGCGGCCCACGCGGCCGGCGCGCCGATCTGCGGCACGCTCTCGTCGAGCAGGGCGTGCACCTTGCCGTCCAGCCAGAGCCGCTCGATGCCCCCGGCGAGCCGGGCCCTGGGGGTACGGGCCTTGGCGGTGTCGTCGTCGACCGCCTCCCAGAAGGTGGCGGCCTGCTTCTTGTCAGCGGCGATGGCGGCGCCCCGGACGCTGGGCAGGCTCCGCTTCATCCGGCTGCCGGCGGGGGCCGACCGTACGGCTGCCTTGGCCGTCCCGGCGGGGTACCGCACGATCAGCGGGATCGACGTGGCGTGCGCGTCGTCGTAGCCCTGCGCGATCAGGCCCGTGACGTTGAACAGGCGCCTGTCCACCTGGCCGGACGCGATGAGCGGCTCGACCGCCAACGGTACGACGTAGACGTCGGTGCCGACCGAGTAGGTGCGGAAGTTGCCGACCGGGTCGTCGTGCGGGGTGACGGTGATCGCCGGCTTGCCGCCCTGCGTCGTCACCGTGACCACGTCACCGGTGACGAGGGTGACCCGTGCCGCCTTCGACGACGGAGGTACGGCGGCGGTTACCTCGCCGGCAGGCGCCGGCGGCTTGCCGTGCGCGCCTGCGCCGACGGTCGCGACGAGTGTCGCGGCGAGCGCGACGCCGAGCAGCGTCGATCTTCTGGTTCGCATTGACCTGGCCCCTCCTTCTGCCGGTACCTGAGGTCCGTACCGGTGGGGCAAAGCTTCGTGAAGGCGGGGCGACCGCGCTACGGCTGCGCCTGGCGAACACTGGACATGTCAGGTCGCCGCCACAGCCGATCGGAGGGTGCACATACATCGCTACCGCCCCGTGACCACCGTCGGCTGGCGCGCCGACGACCGGCGCGGCGGGGCGCTAAGGGCGTGGATCCCGCCCGCGGGGCGGCGGTGGCGGGGTCGGTTCGCTGGGGCGGACCCGCCAGGAGACGGCGTCCGTCGCGGCGATCCCGGCGAGGATGACGACGGCTACCACGGCGATCAGGATCGGCGGAAGGAACGCGACCACGGGCGCCAGCGCGACCAGCAGGAGCAGTCCGATCACCCGGGACAGGGCGACCCGGCTGAAGGACAGGTAGTCGAGTCGGGCCCGGCCGGCCAGGTAGATCGCCGGTCCGCAGAGGATGACGGCGGACCAGGCGAGGTTGGGCCCGGCGAACGGGTGGGTGATGATGATTTCGTCGCCGACCGAGCTGAGCACGATGCCGCCGGCCATGAGCAGGTGGGCGTACGAGGCGGACCGGCTGAACACCGCCGGCGTGGTGCTCGCCGCGATCACGGCCGGGAGCAGCACCCCGGCCCGGTAGAAGTAGATCCGCCACAGCAGCGTGGTGATGGCGAACGTCAGGATGAACGCGATCACCCGGTCCCGCTCGAAGCCGAGCCCGGCGAACTGTCCGCCCGCCGCCAGGATCGACTCACCGAACGCGACGATCATGATCTGCTGGTAGCGCTCGGCGAGATGCTCCGCGGAGACCGCCTGCGTGGTGATCCGGGCCGGACCGAGCTTGGGCAGCCGGAAGTCCAGCCGACTCATGACGTACCCGAGGACGGCGGCGACGAGCCAGATGACCACCCGGGTGTTGCCGTCGGTGAGCGCGCCCGCGATCCACAGCACTCCGGAGATGCAGGACCAGATGAACTGCTGCAGGGAGCCGATCGTCACCTCCTGGCCGTGCATCGCGACCGTGACGAACAGGGCGCGGCCGACCTGGATGAGGACGTAGGCGGCGGCGAAGATCATGCCGTTCTCGGCGAACGCCTCGGGCGCCGCGCCCGCCATGATCAGGGTGCCGAGCATGATCGGGATGATCACGAGCTGGATCGCGGGCTGGGCGGGGTTGAGGCGGTTGGTGGTCCAGGCGGTGAAGACCCAGACCCACCAGAACGCGGCGAGCAGGATCCCGGTGTGCAGCGCGCCGAGCCAGGTGAGGTCGCTGAACAGGGTGTGGGACAGCCGGGTCAGCGCGAAGACGAAGATCACGTCGAAGAAGAGCTCGACGTAGGTGGCGCGCTGGGGCTCGGCGTGATCCCTCAGGAGGTCGCGCGGGTTGCCGGCGGTCATCGGCACGCCCGTTCCGTCGGTTCTGCGCAGCCTGCCATCAGTCGTACCGTGCGCCGCGCCGCCGTCGGCCTGGCTCACGCCGACGCATGTCGAACACCCGCGCCTCCCGCTCTCCGCAACCACTGCGGCGACATGCATGCCGGGTGGGTTGGCCTGTCCGGTCCTGTGCCGCACGTCGACGGCCTAGTCCGGCGCGCCGGTCGAGGGGAAGTGCAGGTCACCCGGGGCAGGTCAGAAGGGTGTGACGTCCGACCGGAGGGCCTGCCGGTCAGGGTACATCGGACGGATCGGCCGGCACGGCACGATTGACAGCATCCGATGGATCGGCGTCGGGGAGGGTGGGAGCGTCGGTGGGGTAGAGGCCGGCGACGAAGCCGTACACCTGGTCGCCGGACCGGGGGATCTGGGCGAACCGGCGGGCGAGTTCCTGGACCTGCGCCCAGAAGTTGCGTACCTCCTCGACGGGAATACGGGCGTGCACGAGTGTGCACCGCAGGTCGTCGGCCGCGTGGGCGGCAGCCGACTCGGCGGTCGCCTGCGCGAGCCCGTTGATGGCGGCCACGACCTGCTTGTCCTCACTGCGGCTGAGCGCGCCGACGTAGAACGTACGGGCGACCCGGCCGTAGTACCGCTCCTCGATCGCCCGCACGCGGCGGGTGCGGACCACGCGCAGGAGACCGACGTCGACGAGCAGGTTCACGTGGTAGGCGACGCTGCTCTTGGGGCGGTCGACCGCCCGGGCCATCTCGGTGACCGTGGCGGCGCGCTCGAGGAGCAGCTCCAGGAGGGTGTCGCGCAGCGGGTCGGCCAGCGCACGCAGCTGCTCGGGCGCGGTGACCACGAGCATCTCGTCGAGGTCGTAGTCCGGGATCCGCTCATTGACCGACATTTCTCGACCGTTCTAAAATTGTGGATCGTTTGATCCTCGCCGTCCGATGTCAGGAGTGTAGAGATGGCCGAAGTCGTGCTGTTCCACCACGTGCAGGGGCTCACCGACGGGATGCGCGCGTTCGCCGAGCAGTTGCGCGCCGGCGGCCACACGGTGCACACGCCGGACCTGTTCGACGGCGAACGACCGGCGACCCTCGAGGACGGGCTCGCGCTGACCCGGCGCATCGGGGGTGAGGTGCTCGACGAGCGCGCCGACCGAGCCGTGGCCGACCTCCCCGGGACGCTGGTCTATGCCGGCTTCTCCCTCGGTGCCGCCACGGCCCAGCGGATGGCCCAGACCCGGCCCGGCGCGCGCGGCGCGCTGCTCTACGAAGCCTGCCTTCCGGTCACCGGCGAGTGGGCCGTCGGGCCGTGGCCCACCGGGGTCCCGGTGCAGATCCACGGCATGGGCAAGGACCCGTTCTTCGCGCTGGAGGGCGACATCGACGCCGCACGCGAACTGGTCGCGACGGTCGGAGCCGACCTGGGCGAGCTGTGCGTCTACCCGGGCGACCAGCACCTGTTCGCCGACAGCTCGCTGCCGTCGTACGACGCGGAGGCGACGGCGCTGGTGGTGCGGCGATCGCGGCAGTTCCTCGACCGGGTGGGCTGACCCGCGGGGGGCTCAGCCCTGCCCGCCCCGGCACAGGGTCGACGGGCCGTCGGGCGCGCTGTCCCGGTACGCCTCCGAGTCCAGGACCGGCGCGTAACCCAGGTCGCGCCGGGCCGCGTCGAGGTCGAAGACCGCCCGGGTGTTCGCCGAGGTGATCGTGTACGCCCCGAAGCCGACGTCGGCCCGCAGCGCGCGGCGTACCGCCTGACCCAGGTCCGCCGGGCCGAGCCAGGTGTCGAACCAGCCCTGCGTCGGCGGCACGGGACGGCAGCCGCCGAGGCGCAGACAGACCACGGAGAGGGCACCCGAGTCCGCGTACACCCGGGCGGCGGCCTCGCCGAAGACCTTGGTGGCGCCGTAGCGGCAGCACGGGTGGGGTGGCCACGAGTCGCGTATCGGACCGGGCGCGGGCCGGGCGGCCGGTGGGTGGTAGCCGCCGAGGACGTGGACGGAGCTGGCGAGCACCACCCGGCGTACGCCCGCCTCCGCCGCCGCCGCCAGGACCCGGGTCGGCACCTCGACGTTGGGGCCGTGCAGCCGGTCCCAGTCCTCGCCCGGCCGCGGGTTCCCGGCGAGGTGCACGACCGCGTCCACCCCGGCGCAGAGCCGCTCGGCGAACCCCCGGTCGGCGAGGTCGCCGGGCACCACCTCCGCCGGCCCGACCGGCTGCGGGGCGCGCAGGTCGGTCAGCCGCAGCTCGTGTTCCCCGGCGAGTTCGGGCACGAGCAGCCCGGCCACCCCGCCGGCCGCGCCGGTCACCAGTACCCGCATTCCGGTCACCAGTTCGCGAAGGAGCCGTCGCGGCGGTGGTAGACCGGCAGCGGGGCCGGACCGCGGTGGTCGAGCCGGCGGGCGGCGGCGAGGTCGAGCTCGATGCCGAGGCCGGGCCGCTCCGCCGGCGTGATCCGGCCGGCAGCCAGCACGGGACCGGCGGTCAGCACCGGCGAGGGCGGGAACTCGGGCCACGGTTGCTCCTGGACGGAGACGTTGGGCAGGACCAGGTTCAGGTGGGCGGAGGCGGCGGCGGTGACCGGGCCGAGCGGGTTGTGGGTGGCCAGGTTGATGTGGTGGACCTCGGCCATCGCCGCGATCTTGCGGGCCTCCGTGAGCCCGGTGTTGGCCACGTCGACGCGGGCGTGGTCGATCAGCTCACCCTCGATCAGCGGCCGGAACTCCCACTTCGTGCCGAGCTGTTCACCCGCCGCGAGCGGGACCGCGCTGCGTTGGCGCAGCATCCGGTAGCCGTCGAGGTGTTCGCTGCGCAGCGGGTCCTCGACGAAGTACGGCCGCAACGGCTCCAACTCCCGGCACAGCGTCACGGCCTGCGGGGGCTCCAACCGGGTGTGTACGTCGAGCAGCAGCTCGACGTCGTCGCCCAGCGCGGCGCGGAGCCGTTCCATGGTGGCGACGGTGTGCCGCAGGGCGCTCCGCTGGTCGTACTCGCCGCTGGCGTCCGGGCTGTTCGCCGGCACCCGCAGGTGGCGCCATCCGGCCGCCACGAGCCGCTCGGCCTCGGCCACCGTCGCGGCCGGGTCCCTGGCCTCGCCGACGCGGACGTGCACATAGCATTCGACGTGGTCCCGGGAGGCGCCGCCGAGCAGTTGGTAGAGCGGGACGCCGAGCGTCTTGCCCCGCAGGTCCCACAGCGCCACGTCGATCGCGGCGAGCACGGAGGCGAGCACGCCGGTCGCCGGGAAGAACCCCGACCGGGAGAGGAACTGCCAGAGGTGTTCGATCCGGCTCGGATCGGCGCCCTCCAGTTGTTCGGCGAAGTCCTCGACCGCGCCGCGGACGGCCCGCCAGCGGGAGCGCATGCCGACCTCGCCGACGCCGTACTCGCCGGAGTCGGTGTGCACGACCACCAGCAGCATGGCGCTCGTGTCCTGCGGCACGGTCAGCAGCTCCAGGTGGGTGATCTTCACTTCGTCCCCCAGGCGTTCGTCGGCGGCCCGTCGATCCCGACCTCGACGGCGAAGATCCGGCCGCTGTCCGGCGCTGCCCGCCGGGTCGCCTCGTCCAGCCCGAGCCAGGCCGTGGTCACCACGAGGGTGCCGGCGACCAGGCAGACGGCGGTCGGCCGGGGCACCGGCAGCCGCACCCGGGCCAGCGGGGTGCCGTCCGGGGCGAAGCGGCGGACGCACCAGCCGTCCCACATGGCCACCCAGAGGCAGCCCTCGGCGTCGACGCAGAGCCCGTCGGGGGTGGCGTCGTCGCAGTCGACGAGGATCCGCGGGTCGCCGGCCTCGCCGGTTGCCGGGTCGTAGCGGTAGCCGGTGAGTCGCCGACGCCGGCTGTCCACGTGGTACAGCGTCTCCCCTGCCGGGTCGAACCCGAGCCCGTTCGCGCAGCCTATGCCGTCCAGCACCGTCGCCACCGAGCCGTCCGGCTCCAGCCGGTAGAGCGCGCCGGACCAGGGGTCCGCGCCGCCCAGGATCTGGCTGCCGGCGAGGAACCGGCCGTACGGGTCGCAGCCGCCGTCGTTCATCTGGGTGCGCGGCGCGGCGACGTCACCACCGAGCGGGCGCACCGTGCCGTCGGCCGCGACGTGCCGGAACCCCCGCCCGGCCGCCACGACCCAGCCCTTGCCGGCGGCGGCGAGCGGCGCCACGGCCCCGGTCGCCGCCCCGACGTCGTACCCGGCCAGCACCTCGATCCGGTCGCCGCCGAACCGCCCCCGCCACAGCCGACCGGCGCGGATGTCCACCCAGAGCAGTTCACCGGTGCGCGGATCCAGCCGCGGCCCCTCGCCGAGTTCGTAGCGCTCGGCGGACACCGGGTGTGCGAGCAGGGTGTCAGGACTTGACGGCACCGGCGATCCCCTCCACGAACGTACGCTGCAGGAACAGGAAGATCGCGATGATCGGCAGCAGGCTGATGGTCGCCGCGGCGGCCAGTCCACCCCAGTCGGTGGCCTCCTGGCCGAAGAAGCTGTACATGCCGACGCCGAGCGTGCGCAGCTCCGGCCGGCCCAGGGTGAACACCAGCGGGATGAAGAAGGCGTTCCACGCCGCCATGAAGTTGAACAGCGCCACGGTGCCGATCACCGGCTTGGCCAGCGGCAACATGATCCGGAAGAAGATGCGCGGGTAGCCGGCGCCGTCGATCCGGGCCGCGTCCTCCAACTCCTGCGGCATGCTGGCGAAGTACCCCATGAACAGCAGGATGGGTACGACGTGCGCCGGCCCGGCGGTGGCCAGCACCGCGCCGAGCAGCCCGTTGCTCAGCCCGAGCCCGTCGACCAGCTTGAAGATCGGAATGATCGTGTAGCCGTGCGGGATGAACATGGTGGCGATGAGCAGCCCGACGATCACCTTCTTGCCGGGCAGGTCGCCGCGGCCGAGGGCGTAGCCGGAGGTGGCGGAGACCAGCAGGACGATGGCCACGGTCGTGAGGGAGAAGACGACCGTGTTGGACAGGTAGGTGCCGAAGTGCGCCGTGTCCCATGCCCGGCTGAAGTTGTCGAAACTCCACTCCTTCGGCAGCACCGAGAGCCCGCCGAGGAAGACCTCCCGCTCCGACTTGAAGGCCGTGGAGACCATCCAGACGAAGGGGTAGATCCAGATCAGGCAGAGCGGCACCAGCAGCAGGTGCCAGAGGTGCATCCGACGCATCAGCGGCTCCCCTTCAGGTACTGCCGGCGCAGCAGCGGTGCCTGCAGCGCCGTCATCACCAGCGTGATGACCCCGAAGACCACGCCGGCGGCGCAGGCGAAGCCGTAGCGGGGCGCGTTGAGTTCGGGGTTGAAGGCGTACCGGTAGATGTAGGTGGCGACCACGTCGGTGGCGTAGTTGGGGCCGGCCTGCGTCATCGCCTGTACCAGGTCGAACGGGTTCATGCTCTTCTGGAAGGTGAGCAGCAGGATCACCACGCCGATCGGGGCGATCACCGGGAGGGTGACGTGCCGCAGCGTCTGGCGCCCGTTCGCGCCGTCGACCTTCGCCGCCTCGTACAGGTCCTCGGGGACGGTCTGCAGCGCGGCGAGCCAGTAGACGAGGGTGATGCCGAAGCCCTTCCACACGTCGACCGCCATGACCGTCGGCAGGGCCGACGACTCGGACAGGAAGGTCACCGGCGAGTCGACGATCCCGGCGGAGCGCAGCACCTCGTTGACGAACCCGCCGGCCGGGTCCAGCAGGACCGCGAAGACGATGCCGACCACCGCCGTGGTGGTCACCACCGGCAGGAACAGGAACAACCGGTAGAGGTTTCGCCCGCGCAGCCGGCGGCTGTTGAGCAGGATCGCCACGAGCAGCGCCAGCGGCATCTCGACGCAGATCGCGGCCAGGGAGAAGAGGAACGAGTTGCGGAAGGCGTGCCAGAAACGCTCGTTGCCGAGCACCTCGGTGAAGTTGGCGAAGCCGACCCACTCGGTGGCCGGGCCCACCCCGTCCCAGTCGAAGAACGAGTACCACCAGCTCGCGACCATCGGCCAGAGTGTGAAGGCCACGAAGAGCAGCAGCATCGGGGCGAGGAAGACGTACTGCCAGGCGTGTCGGCGCAGCTTGCCGGGGCGGCGGCGCCGGGCGGCGGCGGGAGCGCGCCGGGGTGGCGCCGCCGCCGGTTCGGCGGCGCCACCCGGGGCGACGGTGGGGGTGCTGGTCACTTCTGGCTCGGGGTGAACGGCTGCAGCGGGTCCCAACCCGGGAAGGTGAGGTCGGCGCGCGAGGCCTGCACTCCCTTGCCCGACAGGGTCTTGATCTGCTCGTCGATGAAGGCGTCGAGCTTGCCGTTGAGGTTCGCGGCGGCCGGACCGAAGGGCTGGTTGCGCAGGATGGCCGGCAGGGCGATCTCGGACCACTGGAGATCCTGCTTGCCGCGGATGGCCGCCATCAGCTGCGCGCCGCCCTTGCTGGCGAGGATCGGGTTGGGGATGAGCCGCACGGTCTGCGCGGCGACGTCCATGATCGCCTTCTGGTCCGCGTTGTTCGCCGCCTTGTCCTGCCAGGCGCTCTCCAGGGCGGTCAGGGTGCCGAACTTCTCGTAGTACGCCCGGTGGAACTCCTTGGAGGCGAGGAAGTCCATCACCTTCCACGCCTGCTCGGGGTGCTTGGACTGGGCCGACATGGACCACAGCGGGCTGAAGCTCGCCGTCTGTCCCGAGTAGCCGCCACGCCCGGCCGCCGGCACGGGCACGGCCGCGATGGTCATGTCGAGCTGCGGGTTCAGCTTGCGGACCTCGTTGATCTGGAACGGAGAGGCGAGGAACATCGCCAGCTCGCCCTTGGCGAACGCGGTGTGCACCTTGCCCGCGTCCGTCCAGGTCTCCCAGCCCGGGGTCATGCTCTTCGCGGCGTGCATCCGCCTGAGCAGGTCGACCGCCGCGGCGAGCGACGGGTGGGTGACGGCCGCCCGGCCGGTGCGCAGGTCGATGCCGTTGTCGATCGAGGCCGGTCCGGCGGTGTGCTGGAGCATGCGGGCCAGGACGCTCTTGCTCCACGGGCCCGCGAAGCCGAACGTCCTGCCCCCGCCGGCGCGGGTGATCGCGGCGGCGGCCTGCTCCAACTCCTCCCACGTCTTCGGGGCGGCGGTGACCCCGCCCGTCTTCGCGGCGGTGTTGTTCACCAGGAGGAACCGCACCACGGACCACTTTCCCCAGACCAGCGGCAGCGTGTAGAGCTTGCCGTCGCGGTGCAGTCCGGACGTGGCGGGGTCGAGGCTGCCCTCGGGGAACCGGGCCTTGAACTCGTCGGTGACGTACTGGTCGAGCGGCGCGATCCAGCCGCGTTCGAAGATGCGGTCGAAGCCCTGGTCCTGGGCGCGGAAGACGTCCGGCGCGTTGCCCTGCTGGAAGCTGAGTTCGATGGCGTTGATCTGCTGGTCGCTCGGGTTCTCGATGACCTGGACCTTGATACCCGGGTTCTTCTCCTCGAACAGGTCGAACTGTTCGCGATAGAACTGGGAGGCGCCGGAGGGGTCGGGCACCAGCATGACCTTGATCGTCACCGTGTCCCCGCTGGACCCGTCGCCACTGCCGACCAGGTTGCACGCGGTGGTCAGCCCGCCCGCCGCGGTCGCGGCCGCACCCACGCCCAGGATCCGCAGCAAGGACCGGCGGGTGAGCTCTGGTTGCTTCATGTCCTACTCCTGTTCGATCACCGGTTGGCGGAGCCGCTCGGCCAACGAGGGCGAGGCTTCGGTCTGTGTTTCGTCGCGGTGAAGAGCGTGTTGAGGACAGTAGCTTCACCCACCACCTTGTGCAATAGGCATCCGCCATGTGGGTCAGCAACGCATGAAGGCCGGGAGCTGCCCAGGACGAGGGCGCGGTCCGCCCGGCCGACACCGCGGCGACGTGCCGGATCCGCTCGACCTTCCGCCGGACGTCGCCGCCCTCGCGGCCGTCGCGCGACCACACCCGGACTCCCTCGGGCCAGGAGCGCTCCTGCAGGGGCTCCAAGGGGGCCGAGCATGCATACTCCCGCCAACAGACACCCTTGACACCGGAATTGATTGCATTAACTATCCATTTCATGGATGTGAAGCCCACAGTATCGAGGCGGCATCGTTCTTTACTCACCCTCTTCCTCGTCCTCGCGGCCCTGGTGCTGTCCTCCGGGGCGGCCGTCGCGGCGCCGACCACCCAGGACCAGGCTCCGTTCGCCACCCCGTTGCGCGAGACCGACAAGCCCGACCTGCGGATCCGGCAGGTGGCCACCATCGAGGGCGACCACCACCGGATGATCTTCCACCACGCCACCTGGCGCGGCGGGCAGACGTACCTGCGGGACATCCGGGTCCGCACCCCCGGCGGCTGGCTGCCCGTCACCGACACCGAGCGACGCTTCGACGAGCAGTGGCTCGTGCTCAGCGGAGCCAACGGCACCCCGACCGACTACTACAGCTCCATGAACCCCGGCTGGGTCGGCTTCACCGGACTCCGCACCGTCGACAGTCGCACCGTCGAGCTGCGGACCGGGGCGCCCGGGGCGTACGAACTGACCGTCCGCTGGTCGGTCGCGGGCGACAACCCCGAGGCGTCGTGGACCCTGACCGCCCGCCGCGCCGACAACTTCATCGTCGGCTACCAGTCCCTCGACGTCACCTCCTTCGGCGACGTCGACGAGGTGCTCTGCGGCAGCCGTCAGCATGCCCGGGTCGTCTACGGCGCGGAGGCGCTCAGCGCGTGGGAGCTGATGACCCCGGCCTGCCTGATGGAACGCACCGTCGCCGGGCAGCAGGTGACCAGCGGGGTCTACGCACCGGCCGAGGTGATCCCCTTCGAGCACCAGCGCGAGGCCGGCGCGGACGGGCAACCGTTCGGGATGAGCCTGCGCAACGAGAACGGCGGCATCCAGCCGGTCGCCTTCGCGCCGCAGGTCGGCCGGCTCTCGCCACTTGAGACCGGGCAGCAGCACCGGTTCACGTTCGGCGTCTACGCTCGGCCCACGACGATGTACCAGGCGTACACGCAGTTGACGCGCGACGAGTACGACTACTCCGCCTACCGGCGCAACATCTACGACACCTCGCTGACCGAGACGGTGCACAACCTGGTCGACCTGACCATGCGGGACACCGAGGCCGACGACAGCGAGACCTACCAGCGTTCCCTGTCGGGCTGGTGGGACCGGGCGAAGGGCTTCGTGGACACGGAGAACGACCGGGCGGTGCGCACCGCCACCAGCGGCGTCCTGCTCGGCGCCTACTACCTGACCGGTGACCGGGAGCTCTACGACAAACGGGCGCGACCGTCACTGGAGTACCAGGTGTCCCGTAACGGGATCGGCTGGACCCCGATCAAGCAGAACCCGGTGTACGGCGACACCAACGCCTGGCGCGTCGGCAGCGTGGCCGGGGATGCCTCCACCCTCGTGCCGCTCTACCAGCAGACCCGCGGCCAGGTGGCCGGCCTGCACGAACTGGCCCTGAAGTCGATCGAGGAGCGCGTCCGCAAGGACAGCCGGACGCCGGTCAGCACCCCGCTCGCGGCGTGGCGACTCACCGGCAACCCGGCGTACCTGGCCGAGGCGAAGGCCGAGGCGGACCGCTACATCACCGCCCAGATCGACCCGCCGTACACGACGAACGTCGCCGAGAACGGCTTCCAGTTCAACTACTCCAAGGGCTGGATCGAGTTGCTGGAACTGTACGAGGAGACCGGCGACAAGCGTTACCTGAACGCCGCCTACACCGAGGCGAAGCGGTTCGTCACGCAGACGATGGTGCGCCCGGTGCCCGAGGGCACCATCACCGTCAACGCCGACGGCTGGATCGACGCGCAGGTGGACCGCTGGAACCCCGCCGTGACCTACGACTACCCGAAGAAGGACGTGCCGGCCGAGGAGGTGCCGGCCTGGATGGTCTCCACCAACGGCATGACCTTCGAACAGCTCAGCACCTACAAGATCGCAGCGGGTCGGGAGAACCCCGGCGGCGGCCTGGTGATGAACCCGATCTGGGCGCCGTTCCTGCTGCGGCTCGCCGCGCACACCGACGACCGGCTGCTCGCCGACGTGGCGCACAACCTCGTCGTCGGCCGCTTCACCAACTACCCCGGCTACTACTACCGTGAGTTCACCGCGGCCCAGATGCGCCCGGACTTCCCGCTGACCGGCCCCGCCGGACTCACCTCCATCTACTACCACCACATCCCGGCACAGCTCGGGCTGGCCATGGACTACCTGATCTCCGAGCAGACGTACCGTTCGCGCGGCAAGATCAGCTTCCCGGCCGTGTTCGAGACCAACTACGTCTACTTCAAGTCCCACGTCTACGGCCACCAGCCCGGCACGTTCTACGGTGAGGACGGCGTCTGGCCGTACCTGCCGAAGGGCATCGTCGACGTCGCCGACCCGCAGCTCAACTGGGTCACCGGGCACGGCAACAAGAGCCTCTACCTCAGCCTGGCCAACGAGGCGACGGGCACCTCCCGCAGCGTCGTGCGCTTCGACCCGAAGGTCAGCGGGGTGCGGCCGGACCGGGCGTACAAGGTCGAGGTGATCCGGGACAACGGCTCCCGGACCGTCACCACGATGCACGGGGCGACCCTGCCGGTCACCGTCTCCGGTCGGGGCATCACCGCGCTGGTCGTCCGCGACGTATCGGTGCCGGACGTCGCCCACCAGGTCGGCGGCGGGCAGCCCGACGCCGGACCGGACAGCTACCACTTCGACGACGCGAGCCCGATCGGGACCGCACGGGGGATGCTGCTCCCCCGGCCGGACGGCACCGGCTACGACGCCTACCTGCAGGCGGCGACCGAGGCGCCGACGACCCTGCACTGGTCGACCGACGGCGGCGCCACCTGGCACGAGCAGGCCGACCGGATCTACCCGAACGAGTGGACGATCCCGGTCGAGGACCTCGACACGCCATTCACCTATCGGATCAGCACCGCCGCGGCGGGGACCGACGAGGCGACGCTGCGCCTGCCGCCTGCGGTGACCGGCCGCTGCACGGCCGCGGCGCCGGTCTGCGGCGCGGTGACCCCCGCCTCGCCCGACACCACGCCCGGCGACACCGTGGGGCTCACGGTGACCGTCCGCAACGACGGTTCCGCCGCCCTCCCGGACCCGGTCGTCGCGCTGGACCTGCCGGCCGGCTGGTCGGCCCGGCCGACGGGGGCGCAGCCATCCACCGTGCCGGCCGGGGCCACGACGACCTGGCGCTACGAACTCTCCGCCCCGCCCGACGCCGCCGGCACCGTGGCGCTCAAGGGGACGGTGAAATGGAGCGGCGGCGAGGTGACGCTCGCGGCCGGACGGCTCACCGTCCGGCCGCCGACCAGGGTGAGTGCCCTCGTCGCGGCACCGGCGGAACTCGCCGAGCCGGGTGACGCGACCACGGTCACCGCCAGCGTGCTCAACGTCGGCCCGGCCACCGCCCGGGGCACGCTGCGCCTGACGCCGCCGGCCGGCTGGACGATCTCGCCGGCGAGCGTGCCGTACGAGGTCGCCGCCCGCGGGGAACGCGCGTACACCTTCACCCTCACCTCACCGTCCAGCGCGGAACGCGACCGGGCGTACCAGGTGACCGCGGCGATCGACGGCGGCGCCGCGACCACGGCGCAGGTACGGATCGCCAGCGAGGACGTCATCGTCACCACGCAGGACATCCGTCCCCGGTACACGGAGACCGGTGAGTGGCTCGCCAGCGGCCTGGCCGGATACAAGGGGCTCCCGTCGCGCTTCAGCGCGGAGGGCAAGCTCGGCGGCACCGCCACCTGGCGGCCGGCCCTGACCGAGGCCGGGTGGTACGAGGTCGCCGTCTGGTACCCGTCCAACGCCGACACCACCAGGGAGGCCGACTACCTGGTGCGGCACCGCGACGGGGAGACGCCGGTGCGGGTCGACCAGCAGCAGGACGCGCGCACCTGGCGGGTCCTCGGGACCTTCCCGTTCGCCGCCGGCGAGGACGGGTTCGTCCGGATCACCGTCGACGACCCGGCCTTCCACCGGGTCAGCGCCGTCCGGTTCCGCCCGGTGGATCCGGCCGTGGTGCAGCCCCGGATCACCGGGCTCTCCGCCGACGCGGTGGCGGCACCGGGGGGCAGCACCACGGTCACGGCCACCATCACCGCGACCGCGATGGCAGGCGCGAGCGGCTGCGCCGCCCTCGGCCTGCCGGAGGGTTGGACCAGCACCCCGGCGTCCATCCCGGTCGCGCTGGCACCGAACGCCGCACAACAGGTGAACTTCACGATCACGGCTCCGCCCGGCGCGAGGGTCGGCGCGCTGCACGAGGTGGCCCTGCACGTGGCCGGGGCGGTCGGGCGGACGGCGGTACCCGTCGGGACGCCGGACCCGGCGGCGGCGGTCGTCGTCGACAACGGCCAGGACGGCTACACCGAAACGGGCGGCTGGACCGCCAGCACGCTCAAGGGGTACGCCGACAGCACCACCCGCGTCGCCGGCGGCGGCACGGGCGCCGTCGCCACCTGGCGGCCCACGCTGTCGGCCGGCGCCTACCGGGTCAGCGTGTGGTATCCGACGAACTCCACCACCACCACCGCGGCCACCTACCGGGTGGCGCACACCGCCGGCACCGACGCCCGGACGGTCGACCAGACCAGGGACGCCGGGCAGTGGCGGGTGCTGGGTGCGTGGCACCTCGACCCGGCGACCGCCACGGTGAGCCTGTCGGCGCAGCAGGTCGGCCATCACCGGGCCGACGCCGTCCGGTTCGAACCGGTCGTCCCGGCGCGGACGCCCGGCTGCTGACCAGGGTGCGGGCCGCCGGTCGTGACGGTCGGCGGCCCGCACGCCACGCGATGTATGATCCGTAATCTGGATTACACTCCTACGCTTTGAGGGATGGGCAGAATGCCACGCTCCACCACCCGCGAGGTCGGCGGCGGCACGCAGAGTGTCGAGCGCGCGCTGTCGCTGCTGTGCGCGTTCACCGAGGAGCACCCGGAGCGGCGCGTCTCCGAACTGGTCCAGCTCACCGGGCTGGGCCAGTCGACGGTCTCCCGGCTGGTCGGAACGCTGGAGGCGCTCGGGTTCGTCACCCACGACCAGCGCAGCGGGCTCTACCGGATCGGGCCGACGGTGGTGGGGCTGGCGGGCGTCGCGCTCAACCAGTCGGCGGTGCACCGCCAGTCCCGGCAGATCACCCAGGACCTCGCCGGCGAGTTGGGTCTCGGTGCGAACATCGCCGAGCGCCACGGCAGCGAGCTGTTCTACCTCTGCAACTTCGAAGGCCGGCTCGCCCCCCGCTCGTTCACCCTGGTCGGCCGCCGGGCCCCGCTGCACGCGACCGCCCTGGGCAAGGCGCTCCTGTCGGACCTCACCGCCGAGGAGATCGAGTCCCTGATCGGGACGCGCTATCCGGCGTACACCCCGAAGACCGTCGCCGACCTCGACGGGCTGCTCGCCGCGATCGGCGAGGGACGACGGCGCGGCTACGCCACCGAACTGGAGGAACTTGCCTTCGGCCGGGCCTGCCTGGCCGCGCCGATCCGGGACCGCTCGGGCAAGGCCGTGGCGGCCCTGTCGGTCTCCGGCCCGCTCTCGGCGATGGACCTACCGAGGCGCCAGGACGAACTGGCCATGAAGGTCATCGAACAGGCCGACCAGATCTCCACCGGACTCGGCTACCACGCCAGCGCCGCCCCGCTCTCCGCCGTCGTCTGACGGCGGGAGCCCGTCCACACGGCGACGGTGGACCCCACTCACCGGGGTTCGGCGCCGCCGACGGCCGGCGGCAACGAGGCGAAGCCTCGCGCGGCGACCAGGGCGACCAGCGCCGCCGGGGCGCTGGGCAGGAAGAAGGGGATGGCGACGGGTACGGCGACGAGCAGCGCCAGGACCAGCAACGCCACCGTCGCACCCAGGCCGAGCGTCCACAGCGGAGTGCGCGCCGCCGTCAGGGCGGCGAGCCGCCAGGCGGTGGTGGCCGGCACGTCGAAGTGCGCCAGCACCGGGGGCAGGTACGCCAGCACCACCAGATACACCAGCCCGAGCACGGCCACCGCGCCGGCGAGCGGCGTGCCCCGCACGGCGAACAGATAGAACACGAACACCCACACGGTCAGCAGCGGCAGGCCCAGCCGGACCTGCGAGCGCCCGAACTCCGCCCGCCAGTGCCGCCAGAAGTCGCGCCACAGCCGCGGATGCCCGCCCCGCTGGTAGTCCCGCAACAACGCGAAGAGCGCCACGGTGGCCGGTGACAGGCCGGCGACCACCCCGCCGGCGAGCACCCCGGCCAGCCACAGCAGGTTCAGCCCGGCCAGCCTCGGCGGCCAGTCGAGCAGCCGGTAGAGGCGGGCGTACCGCCCGCCGACCGGCACGGGCGGAGTGGTCACGGCGCCAACTCGGCCAGGCGCTGCCGCAGGTCGGCCCGGGCGTAGGCGGCGGGCGACGCGATCGACAGTCCGCCGTCGACCGGCAGCACCACCCCTGTGATGCCGCTGGCGGCGTCGGAGGCGAGGAAGTGCACCGCCGCGGCGACCTCCTCGGGGCGCAGCGTCCGCCCGATCGGGTAACCCCCGGCGGCGTCGGGCAGCCACTCGGCACCGACGATGCCCGGCGCCACCGCGTTGACCCGGATCCCACGGGCGCCGTAGTCCAGCGCGACCTGGCGCACCAGGGCCTCCACCGCGCCCTTGGCCGCGGCGTAGGCGGCCACCCAGGGGGCGGCCAGGAACGCGTTCACCGAGGAGACGGCGACCACCGCCCCGCCGGCCGGCAGCAGCGGCAACGCCGCGCGCAGCGGGAAGAAGAGCGTGTCCAGGCAGCCCGTCAGGGCGGCCCGCCACTGCTCGTCGCTGGTGCGGTGGGCCGGCGCGACGGGCATCGCCCCGGCGGCGGCGACCAGCACGTCCAGCCCACCCAGCCGCTCCCGCGCCGCCTCGACGGCGGCGGCGGCCCCGTCGGCGGTGGAACAGTCGCCGGTGAGGTCGGCGACCAGGCTCGGTTCGCCCGCCGGCTCCAGGCCGTAGCCGACGACCCGGTCACCGACGGCGGCGAAGCGCGCCGCGATGGCCCGGCCGATCGGGGTCGACGCGCCGACCAGCAGTACGCGCCTCACCGCGAGCCCCACGTGCTGTGTCGGGCGACCGCCTCGGCGTCCACCGAGACCCCCAGCCCGGGGCCGGTGGGCAGTAGGATCGCGGTCGGCGTCGGCTCGATCGGCACGGTGAGGATGTCGTTGACCCGGTCGAAGAGGGTCGGGTGCCACTCGAAGGCGACCAGGTTCACGCAGGCGGCGGCGACGTGCAGACCCGCGGCGAGGGCCAGCCCGAGCCCGGCCGAGTGGTGCGGGGCCACCGGCAGGTGGTGGGTCTCGGCGTACTGGGCGATCGCCAGCCCCTCGGTGATCCCGGTCCGTCCGATGTCCGGTTGCAGCAGGCCCGCGGCCCGGGCCGTCACGAACGGCTGGAACTCCCAGCGGTGCCGCAGGCTCTCCCCCAGCGCCACCGGCACGTCGACGCGGGCGGCCAGGTCGGCGTGGCCGGCGACGTCCTCGAAGGCCAGTGGCATCTCCAGGAACCAGCCGTCCCGGTCGGCCAGGCCACGGCCGAGCCGGACCGCGTCGGCCAGGCCGTAGACACCGTGGACGTCCACGGCGACCTGCAGGTCGGGGTGGACCTGGCGCAGCGCCGCCACGGTCGCCAGGTCGGCGTCCACGCCGTACCCGAGACCGAGCTTGACCCGCCGGACCCCCTGCCCGACCCAGTCCCGGGCCTGCGCGACCCGGTCGGCGTCGGTGCGGCCGGGCAGCCCGGAGACGTACGTCGGGACCGCGTCGTGGAACGCGCCACCGAGCAGCTCGACGACGGGGCGGCCGGCCAGCTTGCCGGCGAGGTCCCACAACGCGATGTCCACGGCCGCGATCGCGTCGGCCTGGTGGCCGCCGAGGTGCCCCCGCTCGCGCATCAGCTCGCCGAGCCGGTGCCGCAGCGGGCGCACCCGACGCGGATCCGCGCCGAGCAGCACCGGCGCCAGGAGCCGGCGGACGATCTCGCCGGGCACCTCGGGGGCGACCGGGGCGAGTGCCTCCCCCCAGCCGGTCGTGCCGTCGTCGGCGGTCAGCCGGACCACGAGGGTCTCCCGCTGGTTGCCGTAGACGCTGGGCCAGGGCGGTCGCGTGGCGTAGGCGCGGGGCGCGCCGTCCGGGCGGCCCAGCGCCAGGGGGTAGACGTCCACCGAAACGATCTTCGTCATGGCGATCAGCCTCTCACGGCCGCCAGGCCGGTAGCGGGGCGTGCCGCAGTATCGCGTCGAGCGCGGCGCGGCTGCCGGCGTCCAGCGGCACGGCGGGGTCGCGCACGAAGGCGGACTCGATGATGCCCCGGCGCACCAGCACCTCCTTGTGCACCGCCCAGGCCAGGCGGGGCTGCATGCCGAAGCGGACCAGCGGCAGCAGCCTGTTGAACGCGGCGTGGGCCGCCTCCTGCCGGCCGGCCCGCCAGTCGGCCAGGATCGGCGCGAGCACGTCGGTGAACTCGCAGGCCGGCATCGTGCCGACGGCGCCGCGGGCGTACTCCTCGAGCACGAAGAAGGCGTTCTGGCCGCCGAGCACGTCGAACTCGCCGTCGGTCGCGGTCACCACCTCCCCCACCTTCGGCGCGGTGGGCGGGGTCTCCACCTTCACCGACTCGACGCCGGGCAGCTTGCTCAGCTCCACGACCAGGGCGACCGGCATCGTCACTCCGGTCGCCGCCGGCGCGTCCTGCACCATCACGTGCAACCCGCTCGCCTCGGCGACGCCGCCATAGAAGTCGACGAGTTGCCCGCCCGCGGGCTTGGCCAGGTACGGGGGCAGGACCATCAGGGCGTCCGCACCCCCGTCCCGCGCCGCCAACGCCAGTTCGACGGCGGTGGCCGTGCTGGTGCCGTTGATCCCGGCGACCAGCGGCACGTCCGGGCCCGCGACCGCCCGGGTCTCGGTCAGGATCGTGGCCCGCTCGGCAGCGGTGAGCGCGAACCCTTCGCTGGCCATGCCGAAGACGGCGAGCCCGTCCGCGCCGGCCGCGAGTTGGAACTCCACCAGCCGGCGCAGGCCCGGCACGTCCAGTGCGCCGGCGTCGTCGAACGGGGTGGCGAGGATGGGGACCAGCCCGCGTACGCGGGCCCGGGGCTCGAGGGTGCTCAACTTTCCTCCGCGAGGGCGCTGACAGTGGAAACGTCCACCTCGACGCCGAGACCGGGTCCGGCCGGTACGGCGAACCCGTCCGGCCCGCCCGGCAGCGGTGCGGTGAGGATCCGCTGCCCGACGTCGGTCGTGGTGGGTTGGTACTCGAAACAGCTGAGGTTCTCCGCGGCGGCGCTGACGTGCAGGCCGGCGGCGAGAGCGACACCGAGCCCCACCGAGTGGTGCGGCGCGGTCGGTACGTGGTGCGCCGCGGCCAGCTCGGCGATCGCCATCGCCTCGGTGATGCCGGTGCGGGCGACGTCCGGCTGGACCAGGCCGACGGCCCGCCCCCGCAGCCAGGGCAGGAACTCGTACCGGTGACGCATCGCCTCGCCGACGGCGACCGGCAGGTCCGTGCGGCGGGCGAGGTCGGCGTGGCCGGCCAGGTCCTCCGGCGCCAGGGGCGCCTCCAGGAACTCGACCCCGCCGATGGCGGTCAGTCCGCGCGCCAACCGGATCGCGGCGGCCAGGTCGTACGTCCAGTGCGCGTCCACCGCGAACCGCACCTGCGGCGCGGCGGCCCGCACCGCCGCCACGCTGGCCAGGTCGGCCGCCACCCCCTTGCCGAGGTGCAGCTTGATCCGCTCGACGCCCTTCGCCGCCCACTCGGCGGCCAGCGCCGCTCGGCCCGGGTCGTCCCGCTTGGGCAGCCCGGAGACGTACGTCGGGACGTGCTCGCGGAACGCGCCGCCGAGCAGCTCGTGCACGGGCAGCCCGGCCAGCCGCCCCGTCAGGTCCCAGAGCGCGATGTCGACGGCGGCGAGCGCGTCGCCCTGGTGCCCGCCGAGGTGTCCCCGCTCCCGCATCAGATCGCGCAGCCGCGCGCTGAGCGGTCGCACCCGTCGCGGGTCGGCCCCGACGAGCGTCGGCGCCAGGAGCCGGCGCACCACCTCCGCGGGGACCTCCGGGGCGACCGGCGCGAGGGCCTCGCCCCAGCCGCTGACACCCGACTCGGTGGTGAGCCGGACCAGCAGCGTCTCGAAGCGGGGCGAGTAGAGGCTGCGCCACGGGGGGCGCACCGCGTACCCGGGAGGGTCCGGGTCGGAGGATTCGTCGGTGGGGCCGAGATACCGCTCGGGGTTCGGGAGTTTGAGGACGAAACAGTCCACCGCTGCGATCCGTGGCCGAGTCATCGCCACTCCACCCCTCACCCTTGTCTGCCACATTACGGAAGTAGATTCCACACTACGGGTCACATGTTCGTCAAACCCCCGTCCGGATGCTCGGAATGGTCGGGGCAAGGCCCGGCCCAGCGGCATCAGCCGCGAGCGTCCGGCGCAGCAGTTCGGCAGCGGCCACGCGGTTCGGAAGGCCGGCGGTGTCGCCGGCCCGGGCCACCACACCGGCGGCGAGGGCGCTGCCCAACCCGGCCGCGGCGGCCGGCGAGGCGCCGCGCAGCCGGCCGGCCAGGTAGCCGCCGGCGAAGGCGTCGCCGGCCCCGACCGGATCCACCACCGTGGTCGCCGCACTCGGCAGGTGCACCGGGGCTCCGGTCGGACCGGCGTGGTGGCAACCGTCCGCGCCGGCCTTGAGCACCGTCTCGCCGACGCCCGCGGCGGCCGCGGCGGCGAAGACCTCCTCCGCGTCGTCCGGGTCGCGTACGCCCAGGACCGGCCCGGCCTCGTCGGTGCCGAGCAGCAGGACATCCACGTACCGCAGCAGCGCCCGCACCGCACCGGCCTGCCGGTCGACGTCGCCGAGAGCGGGACGCAGGTTGGGGTCGAGCGCCACCGCGACGCCCCGACCCCGGGCGGGGTGCAGCACCGCCTCGACCGCCGCCCGGGGAGCCGCACCGAGGGCGAGGGTGATCCCCGAGACGGCGACGAGCCGCGGCCGGGCGGCGAGCAGCCTCGCCGCGTCGGACGCGTCGAGGTGCGCAGCCGCCGATCCGCCCCGGTAGTAGTAGACCCGTCGACGCCCGTCCGGCCGGGCGTCCTTGAGGTACAGGCCGGTCGGGTGCCCCGGGTCGACGGTCACCAGCGAGGTGTCCACGCCGGCGGCCGCTGCCGCCGTGAGCACCCGGGTGCCGAGCGGGTCCGCGCCGACCCGGCTGCAGAAGGCCGCACGGACGCCGAGCCGTGCGGCGGCCGTGCAGAGGTTCAGTTCGGCTCCCGCGACGTGCACTTCGAGGGTCGCGGTGTCGGCGAGCGGTTGGCCGGGTGGCGGCTGGAACAGGGCCATCGCCTCGCCCAACCCGACGATCTCCAGCCCGGGCGCCGAGGCCGAAGACTGATTCCCGACGGCCACCGGGCCGCTGCGTTCCGAGGCCGCCCCAGCGGCACTATGGCTATCGTCATGCATAATGCGGGATACGTTGCCACATCCCGGGAGACGCTTCCAGAGAGAAGAGGATCGGCATGGCATCAGGGCACGAGACGCGGGACGCCATCCCTCTCGGCCGGGTGATCGCCATCATCCGGCTGTCCGAGCCCGACGCGGCGGTCCGCGCCGGCCGGGAGTTGGCCGAGGTGGGCCTGGACAGCGTCGAGGTCACGCTCACCACACCCCGGGCGCTCGACGCCGTCGCGACGCTCCGGGGGGAGTTGGCCGGCTCGTGCCGGGTCGGCGTCGGCAGCGTGCGTACCCCCGCCGAGGCGAGCGCGGCCACAGACGCCGGCGCGGAGTTCCTCGTCACGCCCACCACCCGGGCCGAGGTGCTCGCGCAGGCGAAGGCGGCCGGGACACCGGTGGTCTGCGGCGCGTTCACCCCGACCGAGGTCGACGTCGCCTGGTCGTCGGGTGCCGCCCTGGTCAAGCTCTTCCCGGCCGGCGTCGCCGGCCCGCCGTACGTCCGGGAGCTGCTCGCCCCGCTGCCCGACGTGCCTCTCGTACCGACCGGCGGCGTGACGCCGGACTCGGTGGCCGAGTGGGCGGCGGCCGGAGCGGTCGCCGTCGGTGCGGGCGGGGCCCTGGTCAACGCCGCCGAGGTCGCCGCCGGCGACTGGGCGGCGTTGCGGCGCCGCGCCCGGGCGTTCCTCGCCGCCGCCACGGCCGCGCACTGGCCCGACAGGTAGGGCGGCGGCCGTCGAAGGTGATCAGGCGGCGGGCGGGGCGACCGCGGGGTAGCCGTACAGGTCGAGCAGCCGGCCCCGGGCCGCGTGCAGCCGGTCCACCACCACGCTCATGAAGCGGGTGGTGAGCTGCCGGCCGAGCGCGTCGTCGGACTCCATCAGCCGGCGCACCCCCGGGGCGGTGAACTCCACCGCCGTGCTGCGCTGCGCCGCCACCGCCCCGAACTGCCAGCGGTACGGCGGGAACAGCCACGACCAGCCGAGCACCCCGCCCGGACCGATCGTCTCGATCTCCACGTCGCCCCGGCCGGGCACCGGGAAGTCGAGCGCCACCTGGCCGGCGCGGACCAGCCAGAAACGCTCCGCCGGTTGATCGGCCCGGAACAGCCGGTGTCCGGGGTGCCACACCACCGGCCGGGCGTATCCGGCCAGCCGGGGCAGCCACGGCTCGGGCAGGCCGGCGAGGAACGGGTGCGCGCGGAGCACGTCGAGTGTCGTCATGCGGGTGCCCCTTTCGTCGGGAGGACGCGGCGGTGGCGCGGTCCCTGCGACGGTCGGTCGTCCTGCCTCCCAGTACACCGCGCCGTGTCCCTTGGCGACAGGGCCGTTGGTCCCGGCCCGCGCGGACGAACCGCCCTGGTCGGCCCGTCCCCGACGGAGCGAGGGTGGAACCGGGACGATGCGCCGGAACGGCGCCGCGGCAGGGCGGAGGGGTGACGTGGGAACGTCCGGGGAACGGCGAGGACGGGGGCCCAGCGGTGGCCGTTGACACCTCGACCAGGCCGGCGACCGGGCTCAGTTCGGCGGAGGCCGCCGCCCGCCTGCGGGCCGACGGCCCGAACGCGGCGGTCGCCCCGCCCCGCCGGCACCTGGCCACCCGGGTCCTGCACCAGCTCACCGACCCGCTGGTGGCGCTGCTGCTGGCCGCCGCCGTGGTCACCACCGTGCTGCGGGACTACCCGGACACCGCCGTGATCGTGCTGGTCGTGCTGGTGAACACCGCCATCGGCGTGGTGCAGGAGGTCCGCGCCGACCGGGCGATCGCCGCGCTGAACCAGCTCGCGGCGCCCACCGCCCGGGTCGTCCGCGACGGGCGGGACCTGGTCCTGCCCGCCGCCGACCTGGTCCGGGGCGACCTGGTGCGGGTCGAGGCCGGCGACGTGGTCCCCGCCGACCTGCTCCTGGCCGAGGCCGCCCGGCTGACCCTCGACGAGTCGGCGCTGACCGGCGAGTCGGTGCCGGTGGGCCGGGCCGCCGGCGAGGAGGCCAGCGCGGGAACGGTGGTCACCACCGGGCGGGCCACCGGCACGGTGGTGCGCACCGGCGCCGCGAGCGCGCTCGGCCGGATCACGGCCCTGGTGGCATCCACCCGGCCCGCCGCCACCCCGTTGCAGCGCCGTCTCGCCGGGCTCGGCCGGATCCTCGGCTTCGCCGCGGTGGTGCTCTCCGGGCTGGTGTTCGTCGTGGGCGTGGTCGGCGGGCGGCCGGTGGTCGACATGGCGGTCACCGCGGTGAGCCTCGTGGTGGCGGCCGTGCCCGAGTCGCTGCCGGCGGTCGTCACCCTCGCCCTGGCCCTCGGCGCCCGCCGGATGGCCGGGGCGCGGGCGATCCCCCGGCGGCTGCACGCGGTGGAGACGCTCGGCTCCGTCACCGTGATCGCCTCCGACAAGACCGGCACCCTCACCGAGGGCAGGATGGCGGTGCAGCACGCCGTCACGGCCGACGGCTCCCGCTACGGCGTCACCGGCACCGGCTACGCGCCCCGGGGGGCCGTGCACCACGGGGGCGAGCCGGTGGCCGTACCGGACGAGCTGCGCCGCCTGGCGCGGGCCGGGCTGCTCTGCAACGACGCCACGCTGGCGCCGCCCACCGACGAGCGGCCGGAGTGGGCCGCGGTGGGCGACCCGCTGGAGGCGGCGCTGGTCACGTTCGCCGCCCGCTGCGGGCTGGAGCCGGAGACCACCCGCGCCGCCTGGCCCCGGGTCGCCGAGCACCCCTTCGACCAGGAGCTGCGCCGGATGACCACGGTGCACCGCTCCTGCGACCGCCGGTACCTGGTGGTGTGCAAGGGCGCGCCGGAGAACGTGCTGGTCGCGCCGCTGCTCGACGCCTCCGCCGAGGAGATCGCCGAGCTGTCGGCCGCCGCGCACCGGCTGGCCGCCGAGGGGCTGCGGGTGCTCGCGGTCGCGTCCGCCGTCGCCGACGCGCCGCCGGCGGACCCCGCCCGGCCGACCGGGCTGCGGCCGGTCGGGCTGGTCGCCGTCGGCGACCCGCTGCGCGCGGGGGCGGCCGACATCGCGGGCAGCTTCGACGACGCCGGGATCCGGCTGGTGCTGGTCACCGGCGACCACCCCGCGACCGCCGCGGCCATCGGCGGCCAGCTCGGGCTGTGGCGCGAGGGCGACCCGCTGGTACGCGGGGACGACGGCGACCCGGCGCGGGCGCACCCGCAGGCGCGGGTGTTCGCGCGTACGCAGCCGGACCAGAAGCTCGACATCATCGCCGGGCTGCAGTCCCAGGGCCACGTGGTGGCGATGACCGGCGACGGGGTGAACGACGCTCCGGCACTGCGCCGCGCCGACATCGGCGTGGCGATGGGCGGCGGCACGGAGGTCGCCCGGCAGGCCGCCGACCTGGTGCTCGTCGACGACGACCTGTCCACCGTGGCCGCGGCGATCGGCGAGGGCCGCCGCATCTACGACAACATCCGGCGGTTCCTGCGCTACGCCCTCTCCGGGGGCGTCGCCGAGATCGCGGTGATGCTGCTCGGGCCGTTGTTCGGGCTGGCCGTGCCGCTGCTGCCGGCCCAGATCCTCTGGGTGAACCTGCTCACCCACGGCGTGCCGGGTGTGGCGCTGGGCGCGGAGCCGGCGGAGCCGGGCACGCTGCGCCGGGCGCCCCGCTCCCCCTCCGAGTCGGTGCTCGGGGCCGGCCTGGGCCGGGACGTGCTGGTCACCGGCGCCCTGATCGCCGCCGTGGTGCTCGGCGCCGGCGTGGCCGCCGCGCACGCGGACCGGCCGTGGCAGTCGGTGGTCTTCGTGGTCCTCGGCCTGGCCCAGCTCGGGGTGGCGCTCGCGGTCCGGGCACCCCGGGCGGGCGGCGCCCGGCGTGGCAACCGCGCGCTGCCGGTCGCGGTCTCGGTCTCGGCGCTGCTCCAGATCGCCGGGGTGCTGCTGCCCCCGCTGCGGGAACTGCTCGGCACGGAGCCGCTCGGCGCGGTGGAGCTGCTGGCCTGCGCCGCTGTCAGCGTGCTGCCCGGGCTGGTGCTGCGGCTGGCCCGCCGACCGGTCGACCCCGCCACCGGGCCGTCGGGCACCAAGCCGCACGGCGCGGTCACACCAGCCGTGGTGGGCGGGCCCGGCCAGGGCACGCGGGCGGCGGGCGACCCGGCCGTGACCGTCGGAGCGGCGGATCGGGACCAAGGTCCCGACGGCCGGGACGGGCGCCTCTGACCGGTAGCGTTCGGGCAGAGCAGGATGAAGGTGAACAAGGAGGAATCATGACCAGCAACACCGGTGCCCCCGTCGTGGTGGGTGTGGACGGTTCGGCCGCCGCACTCGACGCGGTCCGGGCGGCGGCGCGGGAGGCGGCGCAGCGGCAGCGCCCGCTGCGCGTGGTGCACGCCTTCATCTGGCCGTTGACCCGCGTCCCGGTCGACCCGGTGCCGGGCGCGCCGACCGGCGCCGGCCTGCGCAACCAGGCCGAGCGGTACGTCGCCGAGGCGGTCGCCGAGGCCGGCAAGGCCGCCCCCGAGGTGGCGGTCACCGGCGCGGTGGTCGACGGCGCGGCGACCCCGGTCCTGCTCGACGAGTCCCGGGACGCCGCGCTGGTGGTGCTCGGGCACCGCGGTCTGGGCGGCTTCGCCGGGCTGCTGATCGGCTCGGTGACCGTGCAGGTCTCCGCCCACGCGCTGTGCCCGGTCCTCGTGGTGCGCGGCGAGCCGCGCGCCGACGGTCCGGTGGTGGTGGGCGTCGACGGCTCCGCGAACTCCACCGAGGCCGTCGCGTTCGCCTTCGAGGAGGCGTCCCACCGGGGCGCCCCGCTGCTCGCGGTGCAGGCCTGGCTCTTCCCCTCACCGGTCGGTCCGGGCGACATCCTGCCCCTGGTGTACGACCTGGACGCCTACGCCGCGGAGGAGGAGCGCGTGCTCGCCGAGTCCGTCGCCGGCTTCGCCGAGCGCTACCCGGACGTGCCGGTGCGGCACCGGCTGGTCCGGGGCTCCCCGGCCCGGGTGCTGGTCGACGAGTCGAAGGCGGCCCAGCTGGTGGTCGTCGGGGCGCGCGGGCGGGGCCCACTGAGCGGGCTGCTGCTCGGCTCCGTCAGCCACGCCGTGCTGCACCACGCGCACTCCCCGCTGGCGATCGTGCGGCACCCGAAGCGGGCCGACGCGTCCTGACCTTCCCGGCCACCCCCCCTTCCCGTCGCGTCGGCCGCTCCCCCGGCCGCCGCGACGGGACCCGGTGGAAGGCCGGTGCGCCCGGCGCAGCGTCGACAGCCGACGCGCCGGGTGGCCGGCGGGTGCGGCGACAGGTCCGGTTCGGCGGGTGGCGCGTCGAGGAAATCCGGGTGCGCCGGTGGAGCCGCGTCGACAATGACCTGATCGACCTCTGGGAGAGCTGATGAATCGACCCGTCGTGGTGGGTGTGGACGGATCGCCGTCGAGCCTGGTGGCGGCGGAGCAGGCCGCCCGGGCCGCCGTGCTGCGGTCCCGCCCCCTGCACCTGGTGCACGGCTACCTGCATCCGCTCGGCTACGGCGTGCCGGTCAACCCGTACGACCTGGGGTTGCCGGCGCCGACCGAGCAGGGGCAGAAGATGCTGGAGCAGACGGCCGCCGACCTCGTGGAACGCTGGCCGGGGCTGGCCGTGGAGGTACGCCAGGTCGCCGGCGGGCCGGGCGCGACGCTCGTCGAGGAGTCCCGGCGGGCGGAGCTGGTGGTGGTGGGCAGCCGCGGCCTGGGCGGTTTCACGGGGCTGCTGCTCGGCTCGGTCGGTGCGCAGGTGGCCGCGCACGCACACTGCCCGGTGCTGGTGGTCCGCCCGGCCGAGGATCCGATCCCGGTCGACGGGCCGGTGCTGGTCGGGGTGGACGGCTCGGAGCCCGCCGAACTGGCCGTCGGGTACGCCGCCGACGAGGCGACCCGGCGCGGGGTCGGGCTGGTGCTGGCGCACGTCCGGCCGCCGGGCGGGGAGCACCGGGCGCCGGACGAGGTGGCCGGGACGCAGGCCGCCACGCACGCGGAGTCCGCCGAGCTGCTGGCCACCGCCGGGGCGGCGGTGCGCGGCAGCCACCCCGGGCTGGCCGTCGAGGAGCGGGTGCTCCGGGCGGAGAAGCCGGAGCAGGCGCTGATTGAGGCGAGCGGCGAGGCGGCGCTGGTGGTGGTCGGCTCGCGGGGCCGGGGCGGGTTCGCCGGGATGCTGCTCGGCTCGGTCAGCCAGGCCCTGGTGCAGCACGCGCACTGCCCGGTGCTGGTCGCCCACCCGTACGGCCACGCCCGCTGAGCCGGCGCGGACCCGCCGGCCCACGACGGGCCGGCGGGTCGGCGGCGGTCAGTGGTCCCGGCCCCCGAGCAGTTCCTCGAAGCTGGTGGTGAGGGCGAACGGGTCGGCGGGGCCGGCGGCCGGCGGGCGTCGGTGGATCTGGTCGGCCAGCTCGCCCCCGGCGCGGGCGATCCGCGCGCGCAGCGCACCGTCGGCGCCACCGTCGGACCAGTCCTCGGGCGCGGCGAAGACCGCCGTGGGCACCACGACCGACCGCAGGTAGGCGAACATCGGCCGCAGGGCGTGCTCCAGGGCGAGCGAGTGCCGGGCGGTGCCGCCGGTGGCGCCGACCAGCACCGGCCGGTCCGCCAGCGCGCCCGAGTCGACCAGGTCGAAGAAGGACTTGAACAGCCCGTTGTACGACGCGTTGAAGATCGGCGTGACGGCGATCAGCCCGTCCGCGCCGGTGACCGTGTCGAGCACCTCCCGCAGGGCGGGCGGCGGGAAGCCGGTGAGCAGGTGGTTGACGATGTCGTGGGCGTGCTCGCGCAGCTCGACGGGGCGCACGTCCACGTCGTCGCCCCGCCGGGCCAGCTCGTCGCGGGTGGCCGCGGCGAGCTGGTCGGCGAGCAGTCGCGTCGACGAGGGCTGACCGAGCCCGGCCGACACCACGGCGAGGGTGCGGCGGGTCATCGGCCGGCCTCCGTGCCCGCCCCGGCCTGCTCGGCGGCGGCCCGCAGCGACGCGTGCGTCGGCGCCTCGGGCACGTGCGCCGGGCGCAGCGAGTCGAACTCCTTGCGCAGCACCGGGACGACCTCCTCGCCGAGCAGGTCGAGCTGCTCCAACACGGTCTTCAGCGGCAGGCCGGCGTGGTCCATGAGGAACAGCTGGCGCTGGTAGTCGCCGACGTAGTCGCGGAAGCCCAGCGTACGGTCGATGACCTGCTGCGGGCTGCCCACGGTCAGCGGGGTCTGCGCGCTGAACTCCTCGAGCGACGGGCCGTGCCCGTAGACGGGGGCGTTGTCGAAGTACGGCCGGAACTCCCGCACGGCGTCCTGCGAGTTGCGCCGCATGAACACCTGCCCGCCCAGCCCGACGATGGCCTGGTCGGCGGAGCCGTGGCCGTAGTGCGCGAACCGCTCCCGGTAGAGCCCGACCATCCGCTGGGTGTGCTCCTTCGGCCAGAAGATGTGGTTGGCGAAGAAGCCGTCGCCGTAGTAGGCCGCCTGCTCGGCGATCTCGGGGCTGCGGATCGAGCCGTGCCAGACGAACGGCGGCACGCCGTCGAGCGGGCGCGGCGTCGAGGTGAACGACTGCAGCGGGGTGCGGAAGCGGCCCTTCCAGTCGACCACGTCCTCGCGCCAGAGCCGGCGCAGCAGGTCGTAGTTCTCGATGGCGAGCGGGATGCCGTTGCGGATGTCCTGGCCGAACCACGGGTAGACGGGCCCGGTGTTGCCGCGCCCCATCATCAGGTCCACCCGGCCGTCGGCGAGATGCTGGAGCATCGCGTAGTCCTCGGCGATCTTCACCGGGTCGTTGGTGGTGATCAGCGTGGTCGAGGTGGACAGCAGCAGGCGCTCGGTGCGGGCCGCGATGTGTCCCAGCATGGTGGTGGGCGACGACGGCACGAACGGCGGGTTGTGGTGCTCGCCGGTGGCGAAGACGTCCAGGCCGACCTCCTCGGCCTTCAGCGCGATGGTGACCATCGCCTTGATCCGCTCATGCTCGGTCGGCTCGCGACCGTTGGTCGGGTCGACCGTGACGTCGCCGACGGTGAAGACTCCGAACTGCATGACCAGCTCCTCGCGTTGTCCGGCCGGGGCCGGTGCGTTCCCGTTTCGCACCGCACAACATATTTGACGAGTCAACTATTCCACGCGCGGAGGCGACCGTGGTGGGCGCCGTCACGCCGGCAGGCGGGGCGAGCGGAGGCTCAGCGGCTGCGCGGGACGTGCCGGCGGTAGGCGCTCACCGTGGGGTCACCGGCGATCCAGAACCGCCAGGGGACGTCGTGTGCCCCCGTCACGCCCACCCTGGGGCCGGCGGCCACCGAGTCCGCCGGCACCGGCCGGTCGGCCGGACGCAGCCGGACGGGGCCGTCGCCGAGCAGGTAGCGGCCGTAGACGCCCTTGTCGATGCCCAGCGCCGCGCAGAGCCGGGCGGGCCCCCGCGCGAGGTCGACGTCCCGGCGTACGGCGGTGCGCCGGGCCCGGGCGACGTCGAGCCCGTCGACCACCTCGCCGGCGCGCAGCAGCACGGCCGACGCCTCCCCGTCCGGCCCGGTGACCACGTTCATGCACCAGTGCATGCCGTAGGTGAAGTAGACGTAGGCGTGCCCGGCCGGCCCGAACATCACCGCGTTGCGCGGGGTGCGGCCCCGGTGGGCGTGCGACGCGGGGTCGCCGGCCGTGCCGGCGTACGCCTCGACCTCGGTGATCCGGACGGTGACGCCGCCAGCGGCGAGCAGGCAGCCGAGCAGGCCGCGCGCGGCCGGCACCACGGGCCCGGAGAGCAGGTCGGCCAGCCCCGCGAGGTCGGCGGGACGGCGGTCGGAGGACGCCACCACGGACCCGACCCTATCCGGCCCCGGCACCGCCTCGTTCCGACGCTCGGCGGCTCGGCATTTCAACTATCCGTTGACAACCAGTCGTTGACATGATGGGGTCGGGCCATGACCGACTCCTTCACCACACCCGACGCCGGCCGGGCCCGGGCGCACCGCACGTACGACGCGCTGCACCGCATCACCGAGCGGCACGCCGGCACCGAGACGCGCCGCCGCCGCCACACCAACCCCTACGTCCCGGACACCTACGAGGCGGTCGCGCTGGTCACGGCGCTCGCCGCCGGCGGGGCGGAGGTGGAGCCCGGGGAGGAGCGGGTCGACGACGCGGACCTCGTCGCGGCCCTCACCCTCGTGCCGCACCTGCGCGCCGAGGTCGACGCCATGGAGGCGGGGCTGCTGACGCTGGCCCGCGGCCGCGGGCTGACCTGGCAGCAGATCGCGTACGGACTCGGGCTGGGCAGCGCGCAGGCCGCCAAGCAGCGCTTCGAGCGCCTCTCCGCCCGCACCGCCGCCACCGACTGACGCCCCCGATGGGCCAGACTGGGCGCGGGATCGGTGTCGAGGAGGACGCGATGACGCGCGAGGAGATGCTGGCGTACTGCCTGGGCAAGCCGGGCGCCTGGCTGGACCAGCCGTGGGAGGGCGACGAGGTGGTGAAGGTCGGCAGCCGGATCTTCGCCTTCCTCGGCTCTGCCGGCGGCGACGACCCGACGGTCGGGGTGAAGTGCGGCCCGACCCGGGAGATCGCCGACGAGTGGCTGCACCGGCACCCGGGCGACGCGCGAGCCTCACCGTACATCGGGCGCTCCGGCTGGAACACGCTGCGCCTTGCCGGCGGGATCGACGACGAGGAGCTGACCGAGGCGGTCGACGCGTCGTACGACGCGGTGGTGGCGAAGCTGCCGAAGCGGGAGCGGCCGACGGCCTGACCCCGCGCGACGCATGTCGCGCCGCGCGGGGTCACGCACTCAGCGCGGCACGACCCGCTCGGCGGCCCACTCCCGCCAGCCGGCCAGCTTGTCCGCGGCGGCGGCGAGCTGGTCGGCGACCGGGCCGGGGCCGGTCGAGCCGGGGGTGGTCCGGGCGGCGAGCGCCGACCGGACCGAGAGCACGTCCCGCACGGACGGGTCGAGGTGCTCGCTGACCGCCGCGAGGTCGGCGTCGGAGACCTCGTCGAGGGCGCAGTCCCGGGCCACGCAGAGCGCCACCAGCTTCCCGGTGATCTCGTGCGCGTCGCGGAACGGCACGCCCCGGCGGACGAGCCAGTCGGCCACCTCGGTGGCCAGCGAGAAGCCCACCGGCGCGGCGGCGACGAGGCGGTCCACCCGGACCGTCATCGTGGAGATCATCCCAGCCAGGGCCGGCAGCAGCAGCTCCAGGGTGTCGACCGCGTCGAAGGCCGGCTCCTTGTCCTCCTGCATGTCCCGGTCGTAGGTCATCGGCAGGCCCTTGAGCATGGTGAGCACGCTCATCAGCCCGCCGACGAGGCGGCCGGACTTGCCCCGGGCCAGCTCGGCGATGTCCGCGTTCTTCTTCTGCGGCATGATCGACGAGCCGGTGGCGAAGGCATCGTCCAGCTCCACCCAGCCGAACTCCTGCGACGTCCAGAGCACCACCTCCTCGCCGAGGCGGGACAGGTGCACCCCGACCATCGCGGTGACGAAGAGGAACTCGGCGACGAAGTCCCGGTCGGCCACGGCGTCCATGGAGTTGGCGAAGGACGTGCGGAAGCCCAACTCCTTGGAGACGGCCACCGGGTCCAGCGGCAGGCCGGAACCGGCCAGCGCGCCCGCGCCGAGCGGGCTGATCGCCGTGCGGTGGTCCCAGTCGCGCAGCCGTTCCAGGTCGCGCAGCAGCGGCTGCACGTGGGCGAGCAGCCAGTGCCCGAAGGTGACCGGCTGGGCGTGCTGGAGGTGGGTCATCCCCGGCGCGGCGGTGTCCACGTGCCGCCCGGCCTGCTCGACCAGCGCCTCGGCCAGCTCGACCAGGCGCGACGCCACGCCCCGGGCGTGGTCGCGCAGGTAGAGCCGCAGGTCGGTGGCGACCTGGTCGTTGCGGGACCGGCCGGCGCGCAGCTTGCCGCCGAGGCTGCCGAGGCGCTCCAGCAGCCCGCGCTCCAGCGCGGTGTGCACGTCCTCGTCGTCGACGGTGGGGCGGAACTGCCCGGAGGCGCAGGCGGCCTCCAGGTCGTCCAGGGCGGCGAGGATGCGGCCCAGCTCCTCCGGGTCGAGCAGGCCCGCGCCCGCGAGGACCCGGGCGTGCGCCCGGGAACCCGCGATGTCGTACGGGGCGAGGCGCCAGTCGAACTGCACGCTCACCGACAGCCGTGCCAGGGCCTCTGCTGGACCGCCGGCGAACCGGCCGCCCCAGAGGCTGGTGCGGTTGGTGGCGGCGCTGTTCTCGGTCAGGCTCTTGTCGTCCACGCCGCCCATTGTGGTGCCCACGATCTTCAGCCGCCCAGCCGGGCGTCCCGCGCGGCGGCCATCTTGCTCGGCAGGCCCCAGAGCTGGACGAAGCCCTTGGCCAGGGACTGGTCGAACGTGTCGCCGGTGTCGTAGGTGGCCATGCCGAAGTCGTAGAGGCTGGCCTCGGAGCGCCGGCCGGTGACGGTGGCCCGCCCACCGTGCAGGACGAGCCGCACCTCGCCGCTGACGTGCCGCTGCGCGTCGTCGATGAACGCGTCCAGGCTGTTCTTCAGCGGGGAGAACCAGAGGCCGTCGTAGACCAGCTCGCCCCAGCGCTGGTCGACGCCGCGCTTGAACCGGGCCAGGTCCCGCTCCACGGTCACCGCCTCCAGCTCCTGGTGGGCGGTGATCAGCGCGATCGCGCCCGGCGCCTCGTACACCTCGCGGCTCTTGATACCGACGAGGCGGTCCTCGACCATGTCGAGCCGGCCGACGCCCTGGGCGCCGGCGCGCCGGTTGAGCTCCAGGATCGCCTGGTACGGGGTGACGGTCTCGCCGTCGATCGCCACCGGGACGCCGGCGTCGAAGGTGATCACGACCTCGTCGGCGTCGCGCTCCTGCGCCGGGTCGGCGGTGTACGAGTACAGGTCCTCGACGGGTGCGTTCCAGATGTCCTCCAGGAAGCCCGTCTCGACGGCGCGCCCGAACAGGTTCTGGTCGATGGAGTACGGCGACTTCGCCGACACGTCGATCGGCAGCCCCTTCTCCTCGGCGAAGGCGATCGCCTTGTCCCGCGTCCAGGCGAAGTCCCGGGCCGGCGCGATGATCTTCAGGTCGGGCGCGAGCGCGCCCAGGCCGACCTCGAAGCGGACCTGGTCGTTGCCCTTGCCGGTGCAGCCGTGCGACACGATGGTGCCGCCGTGCTTGCGGGCCGCGGCCACCAGGTGCTTGACGATCAGCGGCCGGGACAGCGCGGAGACCAGCGGGTAGCGGTCCATGTAGAGCGCGTTGGCGCGGATGGCCGGCAGGCAGTACTCGGCGGCGAACTCGTCGCGCGCGTCGACCACCTCGGACTCGACCGCGCCGCAGTCCAGGGCGCGCTGCCGGATGGCGT
This sequence comes from Micromonospora sp. NPDC047730, assembly GCF_043204765.1. Taxonomy (NCBI): domain Bacteria; kingdom Bacillati; phylum Actinomycetota; class Actinomycetes; order Micromonosporales; family Micromonosporaceae; genus Micromonospora; species Micromonospora sp. NPDC047730. Next base: position 292,291 of record NZ_JBIDCU010000006.1, read on the forward strand.
CGAGGTCCTCGCCGCCCTGCCCGACGTCGACCGCGACCGCGATCACCTCGGCGCCGGTCTGCTCGGCGAGGTACGGGATGGCGACGGAGGTGTCGAGCCCTCCGGAGTAGGCAAGTACGACCCGCTCGGTCATGGTGTGGTGCTCCCTTCAACGTTCTCTTCCCGGCGGGCCCAGCCGGCGAGCTTGTCGCCGAGCGCGGCCCCGCCGACGGCCTCGCGGGCCACGACGAGGATGGTGTCGTCGCCGGCGATGGTGCCGACGACCTCGGGCAGGCCCGCTCGGTCCAACGCGCTGGCCAGGTAGTGGGCTGCGCCCGGCGGGGTACGCAGCACGGCGATGTTGCCGCTGGAGTCGACCCCGTTGAGCAGCTCCCGCAGCAGCCGGACCAGCCGGGCCGGCGCCGCCTCGGCGTCGCGCAGCGGGCGGTGGCCGTCCTCGGGGATCAGGTAGACGGCCCGCCCGTCGCCGCCGCGTACGGTCACCGCGCCCAGCTCCTTGAGGTCGCGGGACAGGGTGGCCTGGGTGACCTGGATGCCGTCGCCGGCGAGCAGGTCGGCCAGCTCGGTCTGCGAGTGGATCGCCTTGTCGCGGATCAGCTCGACGAGGCGGGCGTGGCGGGCGGCGCGGGTCAGCGGGGCGGTCATGGAGTCTCCCTGGTCGCGGCGGCGCCCGGCGCCGCCGCGTCCGGGGCGGCGGGCGCGGCCCCGAGGAGGAACGTCAGCAGCGCCTTCTGGGCGTGCAGCCGATTCTCCGCCTGGTCGAACACGGCGCTGTGCGGGCCGTCGAGCACCTCGTCGGTGATCTCCTCGCCCCGGTGCGCGGGCAGGCAGTGCAGCACGATCGCGTCGGGCGCGGCGTGGCCCAGCAGCGCGGCGTTGACCTGGTACGGCAGGAACGGGGTGATCCGGTCCAGGCCGTCCGACTCCTGACCCATCGAGGTCCAGGTGTCGGTGGCGACCACGTCGGCCCCGGCCACCGCCGCGACGGGGTCGGTCAGCGCCTGCACGGAGCCGCCGGTGCTGGCGGCGATCTTCTCGGCCTGGGCGAGCACCTCCGGGTCGGGGCCGAAGTTGGCCGGCCCGGCGACCCGCACGTGCATCCCGGCGGTCGCCCCGGCCAGCAGGTACGAGTGGGACAGGTTGTTGGCGGCGTCGCCGACGTAGGCCAGCGTCCGGCCGGCGGTGCCGCCGCAGTGCTCGCGGACCGTGAGCAGGTCGGCCAGGAGCTGGCAGGGGTGGAACCCGTCGGTGAGCGCGTTGACGACCGGCACGGTCGCGGCGTCGGCGACCTCGGCGATCCGGTCGTCGCCGTGCGTGCGCAGCACGATCGCCGCGACGTAGCGGGAGAGGACCCGCCCGGCGTCGCCGAGGGTCTCGCCCCGCCCGAAGTGGGTGACCTGGGTGTCCACCACCAGGGGGTGCCCGCCGAGTTCGGCGATGCCGACGTCGAACGAGAACCGGGTGCGCAGGCTCTGCTTGTCGAACAGCACCGCCACGGACCGGGGGCCGGCCAGCGGCCGGTGCCCGAACCGGTCGGCCTTCATCCGCGCCGCGAGGTCGAGCACGGCCGACTGCTCGGCGGGGGTCAGGTCGTCGTCCCGCAGGAAGTGCCGGATCATGCGCTCGTCTCCGTCGTGGTCGCGGTGGTCGCGGCGGCCGGGCTCTCGCCGGCGGCGGCCGGGGTGGTGCCGGCGGCGGCCGGGGAGGCCGCGTCGAGGGCCGCGGGAAGGGCGGCCAGGAAGGCGTCGACCTGGGCGGCGGTCAGGATCAGCGGCGGGGCGAGCCGTACCACGCCGGGCTGCACCGGGTTGACCAGGAAGCCGGTCTCCCGCAGCGCCTCGGCGAGCACCTTCGCCACGGGCGCGGCGAGCACCACGCCGAGCAGCAGGCCCGCGCCGCGTACGCCGTCGACCAGCGGGTGGCCGATCGCCTCGATGCCCCGACGCAGCCGCTCGCCGATCCGCTTGACGTGGTCGAGCAGCCCCTCGTGCGCGATGGTGCCCACCACCGCCAGGGCGGCGGCGCAGCTGACCGGGTTGCCGCCGAACGTGGTGCCGTGCATGCCGGGACCGAGCAGGTCGGCGGCCCGGCCGAAGGCCAGGCAGGCGCCGAGGGGCAGCCCGCCGCCGAGCCCCTTGGCCAGGGTCACCACGTCGGGCTCGACGCCCTCGGCCTGGTGGGCGAACCAGTGCCCGGTGCGGCCGATGCCGGTCTGCACCTCGTCGAGCACCAGCAGCGCGCCGTGCCGGGCGGTGATCCGCCGGGCGGCGGCCAGGTAGCCGGCCGGCGGGACCACGACGCCGTTCTCGCCCTGCACCGGCTCCAGGATCACCATGGCCGTGGCGTCGGTGACGGCCGCCTCCAGCGCGGCGACGTCGCCGTAGTCGACGTGGCTGACGTCGCCGGGCAGCGGGCGGAACGGGTCGGCCTTGGCCGGCTGGCCGGTCAGCGCCAGCGCGCCCATGGTCCGCCCGTGGAAGCCGCCCCGGGTGGCGACCACGTGGGTGCGACCGGTGAGCCGGGACAGCTTGAACGCCGCCTCGTTGGCCTCCGCGCCCGAGTTGGCGAAGAAGACCCGGCCCGACCGGCCGGCCAGGGCCAGCAACAGCTCGGCCAGGGCCACCGGCGGCTCGGCGACGTAGAGGTTGGAGACGTGCCCGAGGGTGGCGACCTGCTTCGACACGGCGGCCACCACGGCCGGGTGGGCGTGGCCGAGGGCGTTGACCGCGATCCCGCCGACCAGGTCGACGTACTCCCGGCCGGCCTCGTCGACCACGACGGCGCCGGAGCCGGAGACGAGGGCCAGCGGCGGCGTGCCGTAGTTGTCCATCATCGACTGCGACCAGCGCTCGACGAGCGTGCTCATGACGGAACCGAACCTTCCTTGTTCGCGACTGCGGGGCTCGCAAGCTCACTCCTCGCGCTCACGGTGCCTTCCTTGTTCGCGACTGCGGGGCTCGCAAGCTCACTCCTCGCGCTCACGGTGCCTTCCTTGTTCGCGACTGCGGGGCTCGCAAGCTCACTCCTCGC
>NZ_JBIDCU010000006.1:295417-381972 GCF_043204765.1 Micromonospora sp. NPDC047730
CGCGCTCACGACCATGGTTCCGAACCCTTCCGAGGTGAAGACCTCCAGCAACGTGGAGTGGGCGACCCGGCCGTCGACCACGTGCGCGGCGGGCACCCCCTGCCGCACGGCCCGCAGGCAGGCCTCCATCTTTGGCACCATGCCGCTGGACAACGACGGCAACAGCTTCGCCAGGTCGTCGGTGGTGATCTCGCTGACCAGGCTGCCGGTGTCCGGCCAGTCGGCGTAGAGGCCGGGCACGTCAGTGAGGACGACCAACTTGCGGGCGTCGAGGGCGACGGCGAGCGCGGCGGCGGCGGTGTCGGCGTTCAGGTTGTGCAGCACGCCGTCGGCGTCCGGCGCGACGGTGGAGATCACCGGGATCCGCCCGGCCGCGATCAGGTCGGTGACCGCCGAGACGTCGACCGACTCGACGTCGCCGACCTGCCCGACGTCGACCGGCTCCCCGTCCACGTAGGCGGGCCGCCGCACGGCGGTGAACAGGCCCGCGTCCTCGCCGGAGAGGCCGACCGCGAACGGGCCGTGCGCGTTGATCAGCCCGACCAGCTCCCGGCCCACCTGGCCGACGAGCACCATCCGGACCACGTCCATCGCCTCCGGGGTGGTGACCCGCAGGCCGCCCCGGAACTCGCTGGCGATGCCGAGCCGGCCGAGCATGGCGGAGATCTGCGGGCCGCCGCCGTGCACCACGACCGGCTTCAGGCCGGCGTAGCGCAGGAAGACCATGTCGGCGGCGAAGGCCCGTTGCAGTTCGGGGTCGACCATGGCGTTGCCGCCGTACTTGACCACGACGGTCGAGCCGGAGAAGCGGGCCAGCCAGGGCAGGGCCTCGATCAGCGTGGCGGCCTTGGCCTGGGCGCGGGTGAGGTCGGTGGTGAGGCTCATGTCGAGTAGGCCGAGTTCTCGTGCACGTACGCGTGGGAGAGGTCGTTGGTCCAGATGGTGGCCTCGGCGTCGCCGGCGTGCAGGTCGATCCGGATGGTGACGTCCCGCCCGGTCAGGTCGACCTTCGACCGGTCCTCGGCGGCGGCGCCGGAGCGGCACACCCAGACGCCGTTGACCGCGACGTCGACCGCGTCCGGCTCGAAGGCGGCGGCGGTGGTGCCGACGGCGGCGAGGATCCGGCCCCAGTTCGGGTCGTTGCCGAACAGCGCGGTCTTGACCAGGTTGTTGCGGGCCACCGACCGCCCCACCTCGACCGCGTCGTCCTCGCTCGCCGCGCCGACCACGTCGACGGCGATCTGCTTGGTGGCGCCCTCGGCGTCGGCGACGAGCTGCTGGGCCAGGTCGTGCGCGGCGGCGGTGACCGCGGCGGTCAGCTCGGCCGGCGTCGGCGCGATGCCGCTCGCGCCGCTGGCCAGCAGCAGCACCGTGTCGTTGGTCGACATGCAGCCGTCGGAGTCGACCCGGTCGAAGGTGACCCGGCACGCCTCGCGCAGCGCGGCGTCGAGGGCCTCCGGCCCGGCCACCGCGTCGGTGGTCAGCACGCAGAGCATGGTGGCCATCGCCGGGGCTAGCATGCCGGCGCCCTTGGCCATGCCGCCGACCGTCCAGCCGCTGCCCCGCGCCACCGTGGTCTTGGGGCGAGTGTCCGTGGTCATGATGGCCTCGGCGGCCGCCGGGCCGCCGTCGCGGGACAGGCCGCGGATCGCGGCGCGTACGCCCGGGAGCAGCTTCTGCATCGGCAGCCGCTCGCCGATCAGGCCGGTCGAGCAGACCGCCACGTCGCCGGCCCCGAGCATCAACCGGGGGCTGGCCGAGGTGAGCGCGGCGGCGGCGTGCTCGGCGGTGGCGTGGGTGTCCTGGAAGCCGGCCGGACCGGTGCACGCGTTGGCCCCGCCCGAGTTGAGCACCACGGCGCGGACGACGCCGCCGCGGACCACCTGCTGGGTCCAGAGCACCGGCGCGGCCTTGACCCGGTTGGCGGTGAACACGGCGGCGACCCCGGCGTCCGGGCCGTCGTTGACGACCAGCGCGACGTCGCTCGCGCCGCTGGACTTGAGTCCGGCGGCCACCCCGGCCGCCCGGAACCCCCGCGGAGTCGTGACACTCATGGTGCGATCCCCCAGACGGACAGGCCCGTCGTCTCCGGCAGGCCGAACATGAGGTTGGCGTTCTGCACGGCCTGGCCGGCGGCGCCCTTGCCGAGGTTGTCCAGCGCGCTGAGCACAATGGTCCGGCGGGTGTCGACGTCGACGGTGGCCTGCAGGTGGCAGGAGTTGGAGCCGAGGGTGGCGGCGGTGTGCGGCCAGGTCCCCTCGGGCAGCACGTGCACGAAGGGCGCGTCCGCGTACGCCTCGGCGAGCACCGCCCGCGGGTCCACGCCCCGGGCCGGCACGGCGGTCACGGTGGCCAGGATGCCCCGGGGCATCGGCGCGAGCACCGGGGTGAGCGACAGGCCGGTCGCCCCGGTGGCCTGCTTGATCTCCGGCACGTGCTGGTGGGTGCCGACGCGGTAGGGCGACAGGTCCCCCATCACCTCGCTGCCGAGCAGGTGCGGCTTGGCCGCCTTGCCCGCGCCGGAGGTGCCGGAGGCCGCGACGACCACCACGTCGGCCGGGGCGGCGGCGCCGGCGGCGATCAGCGGGGCGAGCGCGAGGGTGATGGCGGCGGCATAGCAGCCGGTGTTGGCGACCCGGGTGGCGCCGGCGATCAGCTCCCGCTGGCCGGGCAGCTCGGGCAGGCCGTAGGTCCACTGCCCGGCGTGCGGGCCGCCGTAGTAGTTGGCCCAGGCGTAGGGGTCGGCGAGCCGGTGGTCGGCGCCGAGGTCGACGACGCGGACCTCGGGCGGGAGCTGGGCCGCCAGGGCCGCCGACTGGCCGTGCGGCAGGGCCAGGAAGACCAGGTCCGCGTCGGCCAGCGCCGTCGCGTCCGTCTCGCCGAGGACCAGGTCCAGGCCGGCGAGCTGCGGGTGTACGACGTCGAGCCGGTGCCCGGCCTGGCTGTGCGCGGTGGCGGCGACCAGGTCGAACTCCGGATGCCCGGCGACCAGGCGGATCAGCTCGCCCCCGGCGTAGCCGCTCGCCCCTGCTACCGCGACTCGGATACCCATACTCACCTCCGCATGACTATGCAGCGAAGGTTAGCAGCGATGATCGGCGGCTGCAAGTTCATACAGACTTCTGTATGCGCATGATGAGCGGCGCGTCCGGGCACGGGAGACCGGGACGGAGCCGGACACGGGGACGGCCCCCGCCCGGCGAAACCGGACGGGGGCCGTCGACGTCCAGGCGTCAGGCGCCGCGCAGGGTGGCGCCGCAGCGTTCCGCGGCCCGGGCGACCGCCGCGTCCCGCGCGGCCACCGCCTCCTCCACGGTCAGCGTCCGGTCGGGGGCCCGGAAGGTGAGCTTGTACGCCAGCGACTTCCGGCCCGCCCCGAGCTGCTCGGAGGCGTACACGTCGAACAGGCGCACCCCCTCCAGCAACTCGCCGGCGCCCTCGACCAGGGCGCGCTGCACCTGCGCCGCCGGGACCGACTCGTCGACCACCAGCGCCACGTCGATCAACGCCGGCGGGAAGCCGGAGACGACCGGCCCGGACGCCACCGGGGCCGCCGGCAGCGCGTCCAGGTCCAGCTCCAGGGCGCTGGTCCGCCGGGGCAGCTCCAGCGCCGCCACAACCGCCGGGTGCAGCTCGCCGGCGTGCCCGACCACCGTGCCGTCGACCAGCAGCTCCGCGCAGCGGCCGGGGTGCCACGGCGCGTACTCGGCGGCCCGGACCTCGACCCGGTCCCCCGGGATGTCGGCGGCGGCGAGCACGTCCCGGCCGGCCTCCACGGCGTCCGCCCAGCCGGCCGCCCGGCCCGCGCCCCACCAGCCGGCCGGCTCGATGTCGCCGGTCAGCACGACGGCGACGTGCCGGGGCTGGTCGGGCACCACGGCGTCGGCGGCGGCGAACTCCTCGTCGCTGGGTCGCCGGTCCACGCCCATCGCCGGCGGGCGGCCGGCGCCGGGACGCGGGTGGAAGACCGCGCCGATCTCGTACAGGGCGAGGTCGCGCTGGCCCCGGCCGAGATTGCGCTTCACGATGCCGAGCAGCGGGCCGAGCAGTGTGGTGCGCAGCAGCGGCTCCTCCTCCGACAGCGGGTTGGCCAGCCGTACCGCCTGCCGGCGCGGGTCGCCCTCGGGCAGGCCGAGCTGGTCGGCCAGCTCCGGGGCGACGAACGGGTGCGCCAGCACCTCCACGTACCCGCGCTCGGCGAGCGACCGGGCCACGGCCCGGCGGCGACGCTGCTGCCAGGTCAGGCCGCGGCCGGGCGGCGCCGTCGGCAGCACCGACGGCACCCGGTCGTACCCGTCGAGGCGGACGACCTCCTCGACCAGGTCCGCCGGGTCGGTCAGGTCGGGCCGCCAGGTCGGCGGGGTGACGGTGAGCGCCGCGCCGTCGCCGGCGGCGACGCCGACCTCGCCCGGGTCCTCGCCGAGCCGGTCGGCGCCCTGGGCGACGGTGCAGCCGACCTGCTCCAGCAGGGCCACCACCCGCGCCGGCGGGTAGGTCACGCCGATCCGCCGGGTCGGCAGGTCGACCGGCAGGACCACCGGGGTACGCGGCCGGACGTGGTCGATGTCGAGGATCTCGTCCCCGGCCGTGCCGCCCCCGTGCTCGGTGAGCAGCCGCACCGCCCGCGCGATGGCGACCAGCGGCAGGGCCGGGTCGACGCCCCGCTCCCACCGCTTCGCCGCCTCGCTGAACAGCCTGTGCCGGCGGGCGGTGCGCCCCACCATCACCGGGTCCCAGTGGGCGGCCTCGAAGAGCACGTTCGTCGTCCCCGCGACGACCTCGCTGGTCTCGCCGCCCATCACGGCGGCGAGCGAGATCGGGCCGGTGTCGTCGCAGATCACCATGTCCTCGGGCGCGAGAGCGCGGGTCACCCCGTCCAGCGTGGTCAGCTTCTCCCCCGCCTCGGCGCGGCGGACCACCAGCGGCCCGGCGATCCGGTCGGCGTCGAAGGCGTGCATCGGCTGGCCCAGTTCCAGCATCACGTAGTTGGTGATGTCGACCGGCAGCGAGATGCTGCGGATGCCGGCGACGGTGAGCCGCCGCTGCATCCAGCCGGGGGTGGCCGCCGTCGGGTCGACGCCGCGCACGAGGCGGGCGGCGAAGCGGTCGCAGCCGACCGTGTCCCGCACCTCGACCGGGTACGCCGGGGCCTCCGTGCCGCCGGGAGCGGGGGCCAGGCCCGGGTCGCGGAACGGCACGCCGAGGGTGTGCGACAGCTCGCGGGCGAGGCCGCGCAGGCTCATCGCGTACCCCCGGTCGGGGGTGATCTCCAGCTCGACCACGACGTCGTCGAGCCCGACGACCGGCCGCGCGTCGTCGCCCGGCTTGGCCGGGGTGTCCTCGGGCAGCACGATGATGCCCGAGTGGTCGTCGCCGAGGCCCAGTTCCTTCGCGGAGCAGATCATGCCGTTGGAGTTGCGCCCGTAGGTCTTGCGCGCGCCGATGGCGAAGCCGCCGGGCAGCACGCCGCCGGGCAGGATGACCACGACCCGGTCGCCCGGGGCGAAGTTGCGCGCCCCGCAGACGATCTCCTGCGGCTCGCCGGTGCCGTTGGCGTCCCCGACGTCGACGCGGCAGAACCGGATCGGCTTCTTGAAGCCGGTCAGCTCCTCGATCTCCCGGACCTCACCGACCACCAGCTGACCGGTGACGGTCTCCCGCAGGTCCACGACGGACTCGACCTCGATGCCGAGGTCGACCAGGGCCTGTTCCAGGTCGCCGGCGGGCAGGTCGGCGGGGAGGTCGACGTACTCCCGCAGCCAACTGACAGAAACTCGCATGACTCAGACCACCGTCTCCGTAACTCGTACCCGCATCGCCTACGCCCCGGCCCCGAACGCGCGGGTGAACCGCACGTCGCCCTCGGCCATGTCCCGCATGTCGCTGACCCCGTGCCGGAACATCACCGTCCGGTCGATGCCCATGCCGAACGCGAATCCCGAGTAGACCTCGGGGTCGATGCCGCAGGCGCGCAGCACCCGCGGGTTGACCATGCCGCAGCCGCCCCACTCGACCCAGCGCGGGCCGTCGCGGTGCTCCGGGAACCAGACGTCGAACTCCGCCGACGGCTCCGTGAACGGGAAGTAGTGCGGCCGGAAGCGGGTCTTCGCGCCCTCGCCGAACATCGCCCGGGCGAAGTGGTCCAGGGTGCCGCGCAGGTGCGCCATGGTGATGCCCTTGTCCACCACCAGGCCCTCCACCTGGTGGAAGACCGGGGCGTGGGTGGCGTCCAGCTCGTCGGTGCGGTAGACCCGCCCCGGCACGATCACGTAGATCGGCGGCTTGCGGGTCAGCATGGTGCGCGCCTGCACCGGCGAGGTGTGGGTGCGCAGGACGAGGCCGGAACCCGCCGGCTCGCCGGCCGTCCCGGCGGTGCCGTCGGCGGGTGCGATGTGGAAGGTGTCCATCAGGCCGCGGGCCGGGTGGTCGGCCGGGATGTTGAGGGCGTCGAAGTTGGTCCACTCCAGCTCGACCTCGGGCCCCTCGGCCACCTCGTAGCCCATCCCGACGAACAGGTCACTGATCTGCTCCATCAGGGTGCTGATCGGGTGCCGGGCGCCCCGGGGCCGCCGGTCGTGGGGCAGCGTCACGTCGACGCGCTCCTCCACCAGCACCCGTTCCGCCTGTTCCCGCTCCAGGACCTCCTGGCGGGCGGCGTAGGCGGCCTCGACGGCGCGGCGGGCCTCGTTGACCCGCTTGCCGGCGTCGGACTTCGCGGCCGGCGGCAGCGCGCCGATCTCCCGGCGGGCCAGCGACACCGGGGACCGGTCGCCGAGGTGCGCCGGGCGCAGCGCGGTCAGCGCGTCCGGGTCACCGGCCTCGGCGAACGCCTTCTCGGCGGCGGCGACAGCCTCGGCCAGGGCGGCCGGGTCGAGCAGGGCGACCTGCTTCGGGTCGTACGGATCGTTGCGGTAGCTCATGGCGTACGGGCACTCCCTCACGGCGGCGCCAGCCCTCACGGGGGCGGCGAAGCGAGTCTACGGACGCGCGGCTGTGCCGCAGCCCGCCGGTGGGAGTTGCGCGGAAAGCAGGTCAGGCCCGCCGCCCGCCGACACCGGCGGGCTGGCTAAACGAACGCCGTGGCGCGTTCACGGGCGGATGCTCTCCTCTGCTGGGTGCCTCGCGGGACCGGTGTCCGGTCACCGCTGCGCTCTCGCTGAAGCGTACAGGCAGACGGCGGCGGCCGCAGCCAGGTTCAGGCTCTCGGCGCGCCCGTGCAGCGGCACCCGGACGCGAGCGTCGGCGGCGCCGGTGAGCGCCTCCGGCAGGCCGTGCGCCTCGGAGCCGAACAGCCAGGCGGTGGGGGCGGCGAGCCGGCCGGCGTCGGCGAGGTCGTCGAGGTCGTCCTCGCCGTAGCCGGTGGTGGCGAGCACGGTGAGGCCGGCGGCGCGCAGCGCGGCGACCACGTCCAGCGGGTCGGGCGCGCGGACCACGTCGACGTGGAAGAGGCTGCCGGCCGAGGCCCGGACGCACTTGCCGTTGTACGGGTCGACGGCGTCGCCGGCGAAGACGACCGCGCCGGCTCCGGCGGCGTCGGCGGTGCGCAGCACGGTGCCGGCGTTGCCCGGGTCGCGGATCTCGGCGAGCACCGCGACGAGGCGGGGCCCGCCGGCCAGGGCCCGCTCCAGGGGCACGTCGAGGTGCCGGCAGACGGCGACCAGGCCCTGCGGGGCGACGGTCTCGGCGAGGGCGGCCAGGGCCTCGTCGGTCACCTCGGAGACCGGCACGTCGGCGCGGGCGGCGCCGGCGGCCAGGTCGGCGTGCCGGTCGAGGGCGGTGGGCGTACCGAAGAGTTCGGTGACCACCCCCGGGCGGGCCAGGGCCTCGCGGACCGCCTGCGGCCCCTCGGCGAGGAACCGGCCGGTGGCCTCGCGGTCCCGGCGGCGCTGGAGCCGGCGGGCGGCGACCACCCTGGGGGTACGCGGGGTGAAGGGGCCGGAGACAGCGTCGAGGCGTCTCCCGCGCGATGGTGACTGCATGGGAGACGCCTCGATCTGCTGGTGCGCGGGGATCAGGCGGCCTGGGCCGCCGCGCCGCCGGTGCCCTCGGCCGTGACCGCGGCCCGGGCCAGCTCGACGATCGCCGCGAACGCGGCGGCGTCGTTGACGGCCAGGTCGGCCAGGATCTTGCGGTCGACCTCGATGCCGGCCAGACGCAGGCCCTGGATCAGGCGGTTGTAGGTCATCCCGTTGGCGCGGGCGCCCGCGTTGATCCGCTGGATCCACAGCTGCCGGAAGTCGCCCTTGCGGTCGCGACGGTCCCGGTAGGCGTACTGCATCGAGTGCAGCACCTGCTCCTTGGCCTTGCGGTAGAGGCGGGAGCGCTGACCGCGGTAGCCGCTCGCGGTCTCCAGCAGGGTACGGCGCTTCTTCTGGGCGTTCACAGCCCGCTTGACGCGTGCCATCTCAACTCCTTCTTACGTCAGGTGGCGCGCGTCAGCGGCCGAGCAGCTTCTTGATGCGCTTGACATCGGCCTTGGCCAGCACGACGGTGCCGGTCAGCCGACGGGTCTGGGTGGAGGGCTTCTTCTCCAGGTTGTGCCGGAGGCCGGCCTGCTGGGCAACGATCTTGCCCTTGCCGGTCACCTTGACCCGCTTGCCCATCCCCGTGTGGCTCTTCATCTTCGGCATGTGGAACGTCTCTCCCCTGTTACTCGCCGCTGGTTTCGGCGACTGTGCCGGTGTCACCGGCCGCTGCGGTCTCGCCGGCCGGGGCGGCGCCCTCGGCTTCCCGCTCCCGCGGCCCGCCCCGGGCGGCCGTCGCGGCGACTGCGGCGGCCTTCGTGGCGCGGTGCGGCGCAAGCACCATGATCATGTTTCGGCCGTCCTGCTTCGGCGCGGCCTCGACGTACCCCAGCTCCGAGATCTCCGACTCGAGCCGGCGCAGGAGCCGGTAACCCAGCTCCGGGCGGCTCTGCTCGCGACCGCGGAACATGATCGTCACCTTGACCTTGTCGCCGGCCTTGAGGAACCGCACCACGTGACCCTTCTTGGTCTCGTAGTCGTGCGGGTCGATCTTCGGCCGGAGCTTCATCTCCTTGATGACGGTCTGCTGCTGGTTACGCCGCGCTTCGCGCGCCTTCAGTGCGCTCTCGTACTTGAACTTGCCGAAGTCCATGAGCTTGCACACCGGAGGGCGCGCCATCGGCGCAACCTCGACCAGGTCCAGGTCTACGTCCGCGGCCAGCTGAAGGGCGCGCTCCAGCGGGACGATGCCCACCTGCTCACCCTCGGGGCCGACCAGTCGGACCTCACGTGCCCGGATCTGCTCGTTCACGCGTGGTTCGACGCTGATGGGGCCTCCTCGAGTCAAAGTCTCCTGCGTGGCCGACCCCGCGGCTCCCGGATGGGAGCCGACCCGGAAAGCAGAAGGCCCCGGCGCATGCCAGGGCCCGCTCGACCGGTCGGCACAATCACATGATCGCGCATCCGGCGCCGGGACGTGCCCGGAACCGGTGACCGGACCCGGCCACCGTGGCGGCGACTCGGGTGGGAGCAGGCGCTCCTCTTTCATGGCTGTCTGGTCACGGGCGACTTGCTCGCACGCGGAGACAGCCTGGTCGACTCGACAACACTACACCCTCGCCCGAGCGCCCCCAAACCGGGCACCCCCGGGGGCGGGCCAGCGGCCTCGCCGGCGGCGGCTCAGCGGCCGGTCGCGCCCTCGGCGAGGCGGGCCTGGTGCGCCTGGTGCAGCCGGCGCAGCGCGCGGACCCCCTCGACGGCCAGCTCCTTGTCGGCGGCCTGCAGGGCGACCATCGGCAGCAGATCGTCGTCGTGCAGCTCCAGGCTCGCCCAGGGCGCGCCCCGGTCGAAGCGGACCCCGCGGACGACCTCCCACGGCAGCTCGTACGAGCCGAGGACGTTGCGCACGCGCACACCGCGCCCGTCCGCCTCCACCCGGGGCCGGGTGAAGAGCAGGAAGCCGAGGGCACCGAACACGCCGAGACCGACCATCGCGACCTGGTCGCCGCGTTGGAAGCTGCCGTAGCCGTTGCCGGTTGCCCCGGTCAGCGAGGTGGCCACCAGGCTGAACACCACGAGGAGCACGGCCGCCGAGGTCCAGCAGACCACCCGGATGCGGCGCGGGCGGAGGCGGATCGTCTCGGTTTCACTCACCCCACCAGTCTGCCACCCGCTCCGGGCCGCTCGTCCGCCGCCACACGGGCGGACGGCACCTCGGCGCGGGTACGCGACCGGGCGGAGCCCCAACCGGCGATCAGCGCGGCCAGCAGGGTCAGCAGCGCGCCGGCGAGCACCGGCAGCCGGACGCCCGGCCCGCCCGGCACCAGCGCGTCCAGCAGCAGGGCGCCGCCCAGTTGCCCGGCGACCAACGCCAGGCCGGTACGCAGCACCCCGATCGCGGGCACCCCGACCACCAGGCTCGCCACGATGACCACGCCGAGCAGGCCGCCGGTGTAGAGGTACCAGGCGTCCGGCCAGGTCGGGGCCGGGCCGGTCAGGACGCCGGCCAGCGCCGCGACGAGCAGCACCACCGGCGTGGCGGTGGCGAAGTTGACCGCGACCCCGGCGACGGCCGAGCCGGCGGCGGAGACCCGTGCGTTCAGCGCGGACTGGAGCGCGACGGCCACCCCGCCGGCCACGGCCAGCAGCACCAGCCCGAGGGCGAGGTCGCCGACGGGCCGGCCGAGCTGGGCCAGCGCCACGGCGGTCACGCCCAGCAGGGCGCCGGCCACCCGCGCCGGGGTGAGCGCCAGTCGCCCGACCGGCGCCAGCCCCGCCCGGTCCACGGCCAGCCCGCCGAGGCTGCCGCCGGCCACCTGCGCGATGGTGAAGACCGCCACCCCGAGCACCGGGACGATGTACGCGCCGAGCAGCACGATGGCCGCCCCGCCGAGCCCGCCCAGGTACGCCCACCAGGGCAGCCGGGCCCGGCGCAACGCGACCAGGCCGGCGCGTGCCGAGGGCAGGGCCAGCACCCCGACGCCGATCAGCAGCGTCCCGCCGAGGTTGTTGACCACCGCGCCCAGGGTGGCGTTGCCGGCCCGCTCGCCCAGCTCGGCGTTGGCCACGCCCTGCGCCGCCGAGGCGAACCCGGCGAGGGTGACCACCACCATGGCCGCCCACGGCGGCAGGACGCGCGGCACCGGCCGGGCCGGGATGCCCGCCGCCGCGGGTGGGCCGCTCACAGCCGGCAGGCGTGGATGTTGGTGACGAGGATCGCGCGGGCACCGAGCTCGTAGAGCTCGTCCATGATCCGGTGCACGTCGTCGCTGAGCACCATCGCCTGCACGGCCACCCAGCCCTCGCGGTGCAGCGGGGAGACGGTCGGCGACTCGATGCCCGGGGTCAGCGAGCTGGCCCGATCCAGCAGGCCGGCCGGCACGTCGTACGCGAGCATCACGTAGCGGCGGGCCACCAGGACGCCGTGCAGGCGGCGCAGCAGCTGCTCCGACTGCGGGTGCGCCGGCGCGCCGGTGCGGCGGACGAGCACCGCCGAGGAGCGCAGCAGCGGCTCGCCGAAGACCACCAGGCCGGCCTGGCGCAGCGTGGTGCCGGTCTCCACCACGTCGGCGACCACGTCGGCGACGCCGAGCCGGATGGCGTTCTCCACGGCCCCGTCCAGGCGGATCACGTCGGCCTTCACGCCCAGCTCGGCCAGGTGCCGCTCGACCAGCCCCGGGTACGCGGTGGCGATCCGGTGCCCGCCCAGCTCCCGTACGTCGTCGACGTCCTCGGGGCGGGCGGCGAAGCGGAAGGTGGCCCGGCCGAAGTCGAGGTCCACCACCTCCTCGGCCGGCGCGCCGGAGTCGATCAGCAGGTCGCGGCCGGTGATCCCGACGTCGAGGTCGCCGGAGCCGACGTAGGTGGCGATGTCCTTGGGCCGCAGGTAGAAGAACTCGATGTCGTTGGCCTCGTCCCGGCAGACGAGGTCCTTGGGGTCGGTGCGCTGGCGGTAGCCCGCCTCGCGCAGCATCTGGGCGGCCTTCTCGGCCAGGGCGCCCTTGTTGGGTACGGCGACACGCAGCATGACGGAGTGCTCCTTCGATCGGATCTGATCAACGTCGGGGCGCACTCACAGATGTCGGTAGACGTCCTTCAGGTCGAGGCCGCTGGCGAGCATCAGCACCTGGACCTGGTAGAGCAGCTGGGAGATCTCCTCGGCGGTCCGCTCCGGCCCCTCGTGCTCGGCGGCCATCCACGACTCGGCCGCCTCCTCGACGACCTTCTTGCCGATGAAGTGCACGCCCTTCTCGAGCGCGGCGACCGTGCCCGAGCCAGGGGTGCCGGCGGCGGCCTTGGCCTGCAGCTCGGCGAACAACTCCTCGAACGTCTTCACGCCGCGATTCTTCCAGCCGCCCGCCGAGGTCTCGTGCTCCGGGTCCGGCCGCGTCGTCTTTCCCACCGCATCCTCCCGAGGGGTGGGACGGCCCACGCCGGTCGATCGACCCGGCCGCCCCACCGCCGGCCCCGGCGCTCAGCCGCCGAAGCCGACCCGGTGGCCGCTGGTGGCGATGCCCCGGATGGCGAGGGCGGCGTCGAGCGCGGCGACCGTGGCCGCCCAGCCCTTGTCCTCCGCCGAGCCGGGCAGCCCCGCCCGGTCCCGGGCCTGCTCGATCGTGTCCACGGTGAGGACGCCGTGCGCCACCGGCTTGCCCTCGTCCAGCGCGACCCGGGTCAGCCCGTCGGTCACCGAGCGGCAGACGTAGTCGAAGTGGGCGGTGGTGCCCCGGACCACCACGCCGAGCGCGACCACCACGTCGCAGCGGCGCGCGAGGGCCTGGGCCACCACGGGCAGCTCGACCGAGCCGGCCACCCGGGCGGTCACCGCGCGGGCCCCGCACGCCTCGGCGGCGGCGACCGCCCGGTCGAGCATGTGGTCGGTCAGCTCCCCGTGCCACCGCGCGGCAACCACGCCGACCGTCATTCCGGCGGCGTCCACCGCCGTCACGCCCGGCTCCCCGAAACCTGCCATGTCTACGCTCCGATCTCGTCGCCGGGGACCGGCCGGCCCATCGGGGCCTCGGTGACCTCGTCCAGCTCGTCCAGCAGGTGCCCCATCCGGTCCCGCTTGGTGCGCAGGTAGCGCACGTTCTCCGGGTGCGGCCGTACCGGCAGCCCCTCGCGGCCGGTGACGGTCAGCCCGTAGCCCTCCAGGCCGGCCCGCTTGGCCGGGTTGTTGGTGAGCAGCCGCATCGAGCGCACCCCGATGTCGTAGAGGACCTGCGCGCCGGTGCCGTAGTCCCGGGCGTCGGCCGGCAGGCCCAGGTCGAGGTTGGCGTCCACGGTGTCCCGGCCCTGGTCCTGGAGCTGGTACGCCTGGAGCTTGTGCAGCAGGCCGATGCCGCGCCCCTCGTGGCCGCGCACGTAGAGCACCACGCCGCGCCCCTCCTCGGCGACCCGGTCCAGGGCCGCGTCGAGCTGGGGGCCGCAGTCGCAGCGCACCGAGCCGAAGACGTCGCCGGTGAGGCACTCGGAGTGCACCCGCACCAACACGTCCCGCCCGTCGCCGATCTCGCCCATGACCAGGGCGACGTGCTCGGCCGAGTCGTGCTCGCTGCGGTAGCCCAGCGCCCGGAACACCCCGTGCCGGGTCGGCATCCGGGCCTCGGCGACCAGCTCGACCTGCTTCTCGGTGCGCCGCCGGTACGCGACCAGGTCGGCGATGGTGACCAGGGTCAGCGCGTGCTCGGCGCAGAACTTCTCCAGGTCCGGCAGCCGCATCATGGTGCCGTCGTCGTTGACCAGCTCGCAGAGCACGCCGGCGGGGCGCAGCCCGGCCAGCCGGGTCAGGTCGACGGCGGCCTCGGTGTGCCCGGGCCGGCGCAGCACGCCGCCCTCCCGGGCGCGCAGCGGCACCACGTGCCCGGGGCGGGCCAGGTCGGTCGGGCCGGTGCCGGGGTCGGCGAGCAGCCGGATGGTGTGCGACCGGTCGGCGGCGGAGATGCCGGTGCTGACCCCCTCCCGGGCGTCCACGGTCACCGTGTAGGCGGTGCCCCGCCGGTCCTGGTTGGTGTGGTGCATCGGCGGAAGGTCCAGCCGGTCGCACTCGCTCTCGGTCAGCGGCACGCAGATGTAGCCGGACGTCCACCGCACCATGAACGCGAGCAGCTCCGGCGTCGCCAACTCGGCGGCGAAGATCAGGTCGCCCTCGTTCTCCCGGTCGGCGTCGTCGACCACGACGACGGGCCGGCCGGCGGCGATGTCCGCCACCGCCTGCTCGATGCTCCCAAAGGTGGTCATGCCACGGCCTCCGAGTAGGTCTGCGGGATCGGGGCGGGCGCCGGGCGGGCGACCCGCGAGGTGCGCCACCAGGCGACGACGCCCCAGGCGCAGAAGGCGCCGTAGACGAGGTACATGGCCGCCGAGGGGTAGAACCCACCGCGTAGCAGCAGCGGCACGCCGACGGCGTCGACGGCGATCCAGACCAGCCAGAAGTCCACCCAGCCGCGGGCCATGCCGTAGGTGGCCAGCAGGCTGCCGGTGAGGATCCAGGCGTCCGGCAGCGGGCCCCAGGAGCCCAGCGCGGCGAGCACCGGGTAGAACGCGGCGGTGCCGAGGACGGCGGCGGCCAGCAGGCCCAGCCGCTCCCGGCCGGTGGCCCAGCGGGGCGCCACGGCGGCCTGGTCGTCGTCGCCGCCGTGGCGGCGGTTGCGCGACCAGCGCCACCAGCCGTAGAGGCTGACCGCGAAGAAGAAGACCTGCCGGCCGGCCTGCCCGTAGAGGTCGTGCGCCTGCGGCGTGGCGAAGACCCCGCCCAGGAACACGGTGAACAGCAGCGCGTTGCCGATCATGCCGACGGGCCAGGCCCAGACCACCCGGCGCAGGCCGAACAGGGCCGAGGCCAGCCCGAAGCCGTTGCCGACGATCTCCCGGACCAGCACCGGCGAGCCGCCGATGCTCAGCTGCGCGTCGAGCAGCCACCCGAGCGGGCCCATCAGGCCGCCCCGCCCGCCGCGGCGGCGTCCGGCAGGCCGGCGACCGGGGCGCCCGTGCCCGGGAGCCCGCCGGGCGGGCCGGCCTCGGGGCGGCCGGGGTCGGCCAGCCGGGCGCCGAGCAGCCGCTCGACGTACTTGGCGAGGACGTCCACCTCGAGGTTGACCGGGTCGCCGACGCCCCGCGCGCCGAGGGTGGTCAGCTTCAGCGTGGTCGGGATCAGCCCGACGGCGAACCAGTCCGGGCCGACGTCGGCCACGGTCAACGAGACGCCGTCGACGGTGATCGAGCCCTTCTCCACCACGTACCGGGCCAGGGCGGCGGGCAGGCGGAACCGGACGGTCTCCCACTGCGCGGCCGGCTCCCGGGCGAGCACCTCGCCGACGCCGTCGACGTGGCCCTGCACCAGGTGCCCGCCGAGGCGGCTGCCGAGCGCGGCGGCCCGCTCCAGGTTGACCGGGTCGCCGGCCCGCAGCCCGCCCAGCGCGGAGCGGCGCAGCGTCTCCCCCATCACGTCCGCCGTGAAGACCCCGTCGACGGCGTCCACCACGGTCAGGCAGACGCCGTTGACCGCGATCGAGTCGCCGTGCCGGGCGTCGGAGGTGACCAGCGGGCCGCGGACCGCGACCAGCGCCGAGTCACCCGCCGTCGGAGTGATCCGGACGACCTCACCCAACTCCTCGACGATGCCGGTGAACATGTCAGCCCTCCCTCTTCCGGGGCAGCGCGGTGATCCGCAGGTCCGGTCCGACCTGCGTGACGTCGACGTACTCCAGGTCGATGGCCTCGGCGATGGTGGTCACACCGGCGTCCACCAGGGCGGTCGGGCCGGCGCCGAGCAGCCGGGGCGCGACGTAGCCGACGATCTTGTCGACCAGGCCGGCGGCGAGGAAGGCGCCGGCCAGCGTGGGGCCCCCCTCCAGCAGCGCCGCCCGGACCCCGCGCCCGTGCAGCGCGGCGAGCAGCGCCGGCAGGTCGACCCGACCGTCGGGCCCGACGCCGACCTCCGCGGCGGTGGCGACCCACGTCCGGGCCGCGCCGTCGCGGACCCGGGCGTCGACCGGCGTACGCCCCGCCGAGTCCACCACCACGCGCAGCGGCTGCCGGATGCTGAGGGTGCCGTCGCGCAGGTTGCGGGCGGTGAGCCGGGGATCGTCGGTGAGCACCGTGCCCACCCCGGCGATCACCGCGTCGACGGTGCCGCGCAGCGCGTGCACGTCCATCCGGGCCGCCTCGGAGGTGATCCACATGCTGGTGCCGTCGGCCGCCGCCGACCGGCCGTCCAGCGTGGCGGCGAACTTCCAGATCACGTACGGCCAGCCGCGGCGCATCGAGGTGAGCCAGGCGATGTTGCCGGCCTCGGCCTCCACCTCGCG
The DNA here is from genome assembly GCF_043204765.1 of Micromonospora sp. NPDC047730. Taxonomy (NCBI): domain Bacteria; kingdom Bacillati; phylum Actinomycetota; class Actinomycetes; order Micromonosporales; family Micromonosporaceae; genus Micromonospora; species Micromonospora sp. NPDC047730. Next base: position 311,691 of record NZ_JBIDCU010000006.1, read on the forward strand.
TACCCCCAGGTCCACCTGGACCCCGGCGGCGCGCAGCGTGGCGGCCCCGCCGGAGGCGACCGGATTGGGGTCGGGCACGGCGATGACCACCCGGGCGACGCCGGCCTGGACCAGCGCCGTGCTGCAGGGACCGGTGCGGCCGGTGTGGTCGCAGGGTTCGAGGGTGACCACGGCGGTGCCGCCGCGGGCGCGCTCCCCCGCCTGGGCGAGCGCGACGATCTCGGCGTGCGGCCCGCCGGCGTAGGCGTGGAACCCCTCGCCGACGACCTGGCCGTCGACGTCCAGCAGCACGCAGCCGACCACGGGGTTGGGGCTGGTCGTGCCGAGACCGCGCGCGGCGAGTTCGACCGCGCGACGCATCGCCTCGTCGACGGAGACGCCCCCCATTGCCCTGCCCTCTCATTCGCCGGTCGGCGCGCGGGCGGGTCACGGGAGGCAACGGCACGGGCCGCGGGCGTGCGGCGGCGGAGGTCCGGGTACGGCGGAGCCGACCCGGGGGGCGCGCACGGCACGCTGAGGTCAGCGGCCGGGCAGGGCCCGTCCGTCCCGCGCGCTGTCTCCCATCCGGACTGTCTGGGCGCGGTTTCCCGCCCCCAACCGTCGGCCCCGGATTCTCACCAGGTCCACCGGGCGGCACGAGGCCGACCGGGTCGCGGGCTTACCACGGTCACGCCGTGGATCACCGCCGGTTCGGAATTACACCGAGTCCCGCCAGCGCGTGGTGGGTACACCGGCAGTCTTACACGCCCGACGGGGGGTGGCGCCACCGAGGCGAGCTACTTCACAGCGGGAATACGCGGTCACGTCACCCCGCGTCGCCGGTCCACCGCCACGTACGAGCCGGGCTGGCTCTTGGCCACCGTCTTCATCTCGGAGGCGACCGCGATCGCCTCGAGGGGGTCGGTGAACCGCTTGTTGGCGTCGGAGATGGAGACGCCGATGGAGAGGGTGACCAGGGCGGCGCGCCGGATGTTGCCCCGCCGGTCCTTCAGCTCCACGTAGCCGCGGGCGGCGTCGGCGGGGTCGTAGAGCGAGTCGGCGGCCTTCTCGAAGTCGGCGGACACCCGCGAGGTGAGCGGACGCACCTGCTCCGGCGTGCAGACGATGACGAAGTCGTCGCCGCCGACGTGGCCGAGGAAGGCCGGCGGCAGCCCCACCGAGACCACCGCCCGGTGCAGGCTGCGCGCCAGGGCCGAGATGAAGTCGTCGCCGCGCACGAAGCCGTACCGGTCGTTGACGCTCTTGAACCGGTCGATGTCGATGTAGCCGACGGCGTAGTCGACGCCGCTGCGGACCCGGTCGGAGATCTCCCGGCGGATCCGGCTGTTGCCGGGCAGCCCGGTCAGCGGGGAGACCTCGCGGAACTCCTTGTTGCGCCGCAGCGTCGAGCTGACCCGGGCCACCAGCTCCGCCGTGTCGAAGGGCTTGACCAGGTAGTCGTCGGCGCCGGCGCTGAGCCCGTGCACCTTGTCCACCGTCATGCCCTTGGCGGTCAGCATGATCACCGGCAGCGCCGAGGTCATCGGGTCGGCCCGCAGCCGCCGGGTCAGCTCCAGCCCGTCGATGCGCGGCATCATCAGGTCGACCACGGCCAGGTCGGGCCGCTGTCGCTCGATCACCTCGAGCGCCTCCTGCCCGTCGCCGGCGTGGATCACCTCGAAGCCGTGCAGCCGCAGGTTGAACTCGACGAAGCGCGCGATGTCCTCGTCGTCGTCGACGACGAGGATGATGTCCTTGCGGTCGCCGGCGGGCTCCACGTCAGGCCCCGGGGGCGGCGCGTTCCGCGAGTGCCCGCAGCTTCCGGACGGCCTCGGCGGGGTCGTCGGCGCCGTAGACGGCGGTGCCGGCGACGAAGGCGTCCGCGCCCGCCTCGGCCGCCTGCGCGATGGTGTCGGCGGCGATCCCCCCGTCGACCTCGATGCGCAGTTCGAGGTGGCCGCTGTCGACGTGCCGGCGGGCGGCGCGCACCTTGTCCAGCAGTTGCGGGATGAAACGCTGCCCGCCGAAGCCCGCCTTGATCGTCATGATCAGCAGCGTGTCGAAGCTCGGCAGCAGCTCCAGGTACGGCTCGATGGGCGTGTCCCGGTCGATCGCCAGCCCGGCCTTCGCGCCGGCCGAGCGGAGGTCCTTGGCCAGCGCCACCGGGTCGTCGCACGCCTCGGCGTGGAACGTGACGTTGTACGCCCCGGCGTCGGCGTAGCCGGGGGCCCACCGGCGCGGGTCCTCGATCATCAGGTGCACGTCGAAGGGCAGCTCGGTGGCGGCCCGCAGGCTCTGCACCACGGGCAGCCCGATGGTCAGGTTGGGCACGAAGTGGTTGTCCATGACGTCCACGTGCAACCAGTCCGCGGCGTTCTCGACGGCACGGACCTCTTCGGCGAGGCGGGCGAAATCGGCGGCGAGGATGCTGGGCGCGACGATCGGCGGCGGTACGGTCACGGGGCCAGTGTACGAACGCGGTGATCGGCCGCCCGCAGCGCGCCACCCACGGGCACCCGGTGACCCGGTGGTGACCACTGGTGATGATCGACCGGGGTGCGGTGTTTCCTGTGGAGCGACGACCGGAAGCCGACCCGCTCGATGCGGGGCGCCGGCCCGCAGGGACTCCCCGCGATGTGAGCGCGGTGCCGTATGCTGCCGCACCGTGACGTGTCCGGCCGCCTCGCGCCGCCCGGACCACGATCGGCGGGAGGTCGGGGCGATGCGACGGTGGTGGACGGCGGCCGCGGCCGGCGCGGTGGCGGCCCTGGTGCTCGCCGGCTGCGGCACCCCGGCCGGCACCGACGGGGACCTGACCGACGACTGGCCGGCGCCCGCGGCACCGCAGGCGTTCGTCCCCGCCACCGGCGTCTGCCACCGGGACATCCAGGACGTCGGCTACCTCACCGCCTACAACCCGGTCGACTGCGCCGAGTCGCACCGCGTGGAGACCGTGCACGTCGGCACGCTCACCGGGGCGGCGACCGAGCGCAGCACGCCCCCGCCGGCCGGCTCGGCCGGCATGCGCGCCGCCCGGGCCGAGTGCGACACGAAGGTCAACGAGGTGGTCGGCGGGGACTGGCGCTCCGGCCGGCTCGGGCTGGGCGTCGTGCTGCCGTCGCCGCAGGCGTGGGGCGGCGGCGCCCGCTGGTTCCGCTGCGACCTGAGCGAGCAGACCAGCCTCGACGAGCCGAGCGCGAAGTCCCGGACGGGAAGCCTGAAGGGCGCCCTGGCCGGCGCCGCCCCGCTCGCCCACCGCTGCTTCAACCCCAAGCTGAGCGACGACGAGGTGCGGGAGATGGTGGCGGTGGCCTGCACCAGCAAGCACCACGCCGAGTTCGTCGGCGTCTGGCGGGCCCCGGACACCAGCTACGACGCCTTCACCCGGGACAGCCTCGGGGTGCACCGGGCCTGCCGCGCGTTGATCGCGAAGTACGTCAAGGTGCCGAACAACGGCGACCTGAAGTACCGGGCGGGCTCGATCTTCTACCACCCCCTCGAGCAGGAGTGGCGCAACGGCAACCGGGGCGTGCAGTGCTTCCTCTGGGTCAGCGACCGCAACCTGACCCGCTCCGTGAAGGGCGCCGGCACGAAGGGCCTGCCGGTCACCTGAGCGCCCGGACCGGCACCGGACCGACCCGCGACGGGGCGGCCACCCGAGGGTGACCGCCCCGTCGGGCGTCCGTTGTCAGGTGCGGCGCAGCACCGCGAGGAACATCGCGTCGGTGCCGTGCCGGTGCGGCCACAGCTGCACCGTCGGCCCGTCGCCGAGGCCGGGCATCCCCGCCGGCAGCAGCGGCCGGGCGTCGACGAAGTCGACCGGCACTCCCGAGCGGCGGGCCGCCTCGGTCACCGTCACGTGCGTCTCCACGGTGTGCGGGGAGCACGTCACGTAGGCGACCAGGCCGCCCGGACGGACGGCCCGCAGCGCCGCGGCGAGCAGCTCCCGCTGCAACCGGGTCAGCGGCGGCAGGTCCGACGGCTCGCGCCGCCAGCGGGACTCCGGCCGGCGGCGCAGCGACCCCAGGCCGGTGCAGGGAGCGTCGACCAGCACCCGGTCGAAGTGCGCCTCCGGCAGTTTCGGGTCGGCGCCGACCGTGCGGCCGTCGGTGTGCAGCACGGTCACCGGCAGGCCCCGGGTGGCCTGGGCGACCAGCCGCGCCCGGTGCTCGGAGACCTCGACGGCGGTCAGCCGCGCGTCCCGCTGCGCGGCGAGGGCGCCGAGCAGGCCGGACTTGCCGCCCGGGCCGGCGCACAGGTCGAGCCAGCGCCCGTCCGGGCCGTCCAGCGGGGCCACCGCCAGGGCGTTGGCCACCAGTTGGGAGCCCTCGTCCTGCACGTGGGCCCGCCCCTCGGCCAGCGCCGGCAGGTCGCCGGGCGCCCCGCCCGAGAGATAGACGGCGTACGGGGAGAAGGCCCCCGGGGCCCCGCCGACCTCGTCGGCCAGCGCGACCGGGTCGGCCAGCCCGGGCCGGGCGCACAGGTGCACCGGCGGGCGCTCGTTGTCCTCGATGAGCAGCCGGGCGGTCTCGCCGAGGTCGCCGCCGAGCGCCTCGGCGAAGGCCCGCACGATCCACTGCGGATGGCTGTACGCCAGCGCGAGGTGCCCGATCGGGTCGGTCTCCATCGGCGGGGCGAGCTTGGCCACCCAGGCGTCCGCGTCCCGGCCGGCGACCTCGCGCAGCACCGCGTTGGCGAAGCCCGTCGCGCCGGGGCCGACCGCGCGGACCAGGTCGACGGTCGAGGAGACCGCGGCGTGCGCCGGCACCCGGGTGTGCAGGAGCTGGTACGCCCCGAGCCGCAGCGCGTCGCGTACCGGCGGGTCGATGCGCTGCACGTCCCGCCCGGCCGCGTCGGTGAGGATCGCGTCGAGGGTGCCGAGGTGGCGCAGCGTGCCGTAGGTCAGCTCGGTGGCGAAGGCCGCGTCCCGGCCGGTCAGCCCGGTGTCACGCAGCAGCGACGGGAGCACCAGGTTGGCGTACGCGTCGTCCCGGTGCACCGCCGCGACGGCCTCGTACGCGACCTGCCGCGGCAGGTCCACCGCCGGGCGGGCCGGGCGGCGGCCGCCGTCGCGCCGGTCGCCGCCGGGGCGGGCGCCCCACCGGCCGCCCCCCGCCGGCCGGTCGCCGCGCCCGGGGCCGCCGGGCCGCTCACCGCGTCGCTCCGCCGGGAAACGGTCGCCGGAGGGCCGCTCGGGGCCCGTCACGCGAGTTCCTCCCCCGCGGCCACCCGGGCGCCGCGCGCCCAGTCGGTCGCCGCCATCGCCCGCTTACCCGCGGCCCGCACCTCGCCGAGCCGCACCGGGACGGTGGCCGTGCCGGCCAGCACGCGGGACTTCTCCACCAGCAGCTCACCCGGCTTCAGCTCCGGACCGTCGGCCACCGGGGCGACCGGGCCGAGCTTGACCCGCTCGCCCCGGAACGTCGTCCACGGCCCGGGCGCCGGCGTGCAGGCCCGGATCCGCCGGTCCACCGCGAACGCCGGGTCGGACCAGCGCACCCGGGCGTCCTCCACGGTCAGCTTCGGCGCCAGCGACACCCCGTCGGCGGGCTGCGGCTCGGCCCGGGCGGTGCCGTCGGCGATCGCGTCGAGGACGGCCACCAGCAGGCCCGCGCCGGAGTGGGCGAGCCGCTCCAGCAGGTCGCCGGAGGTGTCGGCCGGGCGGATCTCGTCGGTGAGCGTGCCGTAGACCGGCCCCGTGTCGAGGCCCTCCTCCAGCTGGAAGACGCTGGCCCCGGTCAGCTCGTCGCCGTGCAGTACGGCGTGCTGGACGGGCGCGGCCCCGCGCCACGCGGGCAGCAGGGAGAAGTGCAGGTTGATCCACCCATGCCGGGGGATCTCCAGGGCGGCCGGCGGCACCAGCGCGCCGTAGGCCACCACGGGGACGCAGTCCGGGGCCAGCTCGCGCAGCCGGTCCAGGAACTCCGGCTCGCGCGGGCGGGCCGGGGTGAGCACCTCGATCCCGTGCTCGTCGGCCCACGCCCCGACGGGGGACCGGGACAGCCCGCGCCCCCGCCCGGCGGGCGCGTCGGGGCGGGTGACCACGGCGACCAGCTCGTGGCGGGAGGCCGCCACGGCGGCCAGGGCGGGTACGGCGACGGCCGGGGTGCCGGCGAAGATCACGCGCACGGGCGGCTCACCGACCCAGGCCGAAGGGGCTGCTGGCGGTGTGCGGGTTGAGCTTCACCGTCGGCGGGGCGGCCGGGTCGTACCACTCCGCCTGGCGGATCGCCTTCATCGCCTCCTTGCGGCCGGCCGGGTCCAGCCGGTCCACGAAGAGCACCCCGTCGAGGTGGTCCGTCTCGTGCTGCACGCAGCGCGCCATCAGGCCGGTGCCGACGATCTGCAGCGGGTCGCCGTAGCCGTTGAAGCCCTTGGCGATCACGTTCTGCCGGCGCTTGGTGTCGAAGTAGAGGCCCGGAATGGACAGGCAGCCCTCCGGCCCGTCCTGCTCCTCGGCGTCGGGAAACTCCAGCACCGGGTTGACCAGGTGGCCCAGCACGTCGTCGACGTCGAAGGTGAACACCCGCAGGCCCACACCGAGCTGCGGCGCGGCGAGGCCGGCGCCGTTCTGCTCGCGCATCGTGTCGGTCAGGTCCGCGATGAGCTTGCGCAGCTCGACGTCGAAGTCGACCACCGGATCGGCCGGCGTGCGCAGCACCGGATCCCCGAACAGACGGATGGGCTGGACGGTCACTCGGCGTGGCTCCTTCGGCTGGACGACGTGGTGCCGTACCAGTCTACGGAGTGCCGGGAGCCGTCCCGGGCGGCGTACCACGTTGCGCGCCGCCGGTTCCGTGTCGATGATCACCACGCAGCCGGTCGTACGTCCGGTCGGCCCGCGGGCGCCCGCGGAAAAGCCACCGGTCCTGAGGTGTGGCCGACCGGGCGGCTCAGGCGCCGGCGCCCGGCTCCCCGGCCAGCACCGTGCCCCCGCCGAGCAGGGCGTGCTCCGGCAGCGGCAGCTCGATCTTGTGGGCGGCCTCCCAGTCGTGGATCAGGGTCGGCCGGGCCTGGGCGGCGAAGTAGTCCACCGCGCTCATCCCGCCGACCACCTGCTCGTCGACCTCGGCGACGAGTTGGGCCGGCACCAGGCGGAAGCCGTTCTGCAGGGCGGCGCTGAGCCGGCGGTGCCCGTCGACCACGAAGAAGTACTCCCCCGTGTAGCCGATCCGCAGCGGCTCCAGCGCCTCGTCGCCGGCCGCGGCGACGTCGCCGACGAACTCCGAGTCCCACAGGTCGCGCAGGGCGGCGATGTCCTCGGTCGGGTAGACCCGGGCGGGGTCGAGCAGCAGCAGCGGCGGGGCGTCGCGCAGCACGTCCGCGCACAGCCGGCCCTCGTACGCGTCGACGATGTGCTCGATGACCTCGTCCGCCGAGGCGCGGGTGGTGTCGCAGATCAGGTCGTAGTTGCGCAGCCGCGCCTTGTCCACCCCGTAGCGGACGATGAACCGGCCCCGCTCGCTCTCGCTGCGCTCCCGCAGCTTGGCCGTGGCTTCCTCCAGCGACGTGTAGCTCTCGGCCGGGCCGGAGGGGCGGGCGAGCACCCGGCGGGCCGCCTCGCCCGGCTCGGTGATCATGTGCACCTTGAGCGCGTCGGTGAAGAAGTGCCAGGCCAGCCGGGAATCCATGACCAGCCGCTCGCCCGAGGCGGCGATGTCCCGCTGGAGCTGGTCGACGTAGCCGTCGACGGCCTGGTCCAGCTCGGCGTGCAGGTTGAGCTGAAGCGCGGTCATCTGCCGCTCCTGCGCCATCTGCCGGTAGAGGTCACCGACGCTGACCCGACGCAGGCCGAGCCGCTTCGCGATCTCCACCGAGACGGTGCTCTTGCCGCTGCCGAGGTCACCATTGAAGACGATCGACTGACGAACGGTCACGACTGGTCCACCCCTGATCACCGGCTGATTGACATCATCGACATCGCGCCGAACCGACGCGCTCCCGCCATCGTCGCGCGATCCTGCGACAACTCCAGCTCGGCGCGTCTGACGCCGCGCCCCGACCTGGAGCCGTCGTACGCCCCGGCATGACGGGCGATGCTATCACCCGATCGCGGGCCGCCCGCCGTACCCGGCGTGCGACGGCGGGCCGGTCGGGCGCCCGGAACGGCGGGACCGTGCGGCGGATCACGGGCGGCCCATCACGGGCGGCCCATCACGGGCGGCAGGGCCGTGGCGAGGGATCGCGGTCGTGGCGACGGATCACCGGCGGCCCGGGCAGGGCGGCGGATCACCGGCGGCCCGGCCGTGGCGACGGACCGCCGGCGGCCCGACCGTGGCGACGGACCGCCGGCGGCCCGGCCGTGGTCGCGGGCGGCGCGGGTGTCGTCCCGGTCAGAAGAGGCTGAGTGGGTCCACCTGGAGACGGACCGGGTCGACGGCCTTGCGCGCCGTGCGCACTCCGGCCGCCGAGTGCAGCGCACCGGCCAGCGCGACCGCCCGGGCCCGGGGCACCCGGACCAGCATCCGCTCCCGCTCCCCGTCGGCCGGCACCGGCCCGAGCAGCTCGGCCTCGGCCGGGAGCCGGGCCTCGGCCAGCAGGTCGGCCACCGCCGCCGGCGGGCCGGTCACGCTGGCCATCCGCACCGCCGGCGGGAAGCCCAGCTCCCGCCGCTCGGCCAGCTCCCGGGCGGCGAACCAGGCGGCGTCCCAGCGCAGCAGCGCCTGCACCGGGGCGAGGGCGCCGTCGGCGACCACCACCACCCGGCCACCGCCGGCCGCGGGGCGGGCCAGCGCGGCGGCGGCCAGCCAGCGGCGCAGCGCCTCCTCCCCCGCCCGCAGGTCGGCCCGGGTGAGCAGGGCCCAGGAGTCCAGCAGCAGCACCGCGCCGAAGCCGCCCTCGGCGACCGGCTCGGCGCCGGGGGTGGCGATGACCAGGCCGGCGCCGCCCGGCACGGTGGCGAGCACCTCCTCACGGCCGGAGGTGCGCACCGGCACGCCGGGGAAGGCCCGCCCCAGCTCCTCGGCCGTGCGCCGGGCGCCGGTGACGGAGGCGCGCAGCCGCCGCCCGCCGCACTCCGGGCAGGCGTACGCGGCGGCGACCCGCCCGCACCACCGGCAGGCCGGGGTGCCCTCGGCCGAGGGCAGCGCGAGCGGCCCGGCGCAGTGCGGGCACCGGGCCGGGGTCCGGCACTCGGCGCAGGCCACCGAGGGCAGGTAGCCGCGGCGGGGCACCTGGACCAGCACCGGCAGGTCGGCCCGGATCGCCTCGCGGGCGGTGGTCCAGGCCAGGCTGGGCAGCCGGGCGGTGGCCGCCCCGGGGTCCCGGGCCAGCTGCGGGTCGTCGCCGGTGGGCGCGATCGCCGGCATCCGGGCCCGCAGGGTGGCCCGGTCGGCCACCACCTCGCGGGCCCACCCCGTCTCCACCAGCAGCTGCGCCTCGGCCGTGCGGGCGAACCCGCCGACCAGGGCGGCGGCGTCGCCGAGCTGGGCGCGGGTGAGCAGCACCTCCCGGGCGTGCGGGTAGGGGGCCCGGGGCTCGGCGTGCAGGTCGTCGCCGTCGTCCCAGATCGCCACCAGGCCGAGGCGGGCGACCGGGGCGAACATCGCGGCGCGGGTGCCGACCACCACGGGCACGTCGCCGCGCCGGGCGGCGAGGAACGCCCGGTAGCGCCGGGCGGGGCCGAGGGCGGCGGAGAGGCAGACGTGCCGCCCCGGGCCCAGGGCGGCGTGCAGGGCGACGTCGAGGCGATCCAGGTCGCGGTTGTCGGCGACCACCACCACCGCGCCCCGGCCGCCGGCGACGGTCGCGGCGACGGCCTCGGCGTACCGGGCGGGCCAGTCCTCCCCGGGCAGCGCCGACCAGACCGCGCGGGGTGCCCGCCCGTCGGCCAGCGCCCGGAGCAGGGCCGGCCCGGCCGGGTAGTCCCGCCAGGCGTCCGGACCGGGCCCGACCACCGGCCCGGCGCCCGCCGGGGCGTCCACCGGCACCGCGACCTCGGGCACGGCGACCTCGGCGGGACCGTCGTCCGGCACGCCGGAGCCTCCGCCGGACGCCGTGCGGCCGCCCTCCGGCGCCGCGCCGTCTCCGCCGGACACGTCGGCGCCTCTGGCGGACACCGCCGCGTCCCCGGCCGGCACGGGCGCGTCCCCGGCCGGCACGGGCGCGTCCCCGGCCGGCGCGGGCGCGTCGCGGGCGCGGACGTCCTTTTCCACCCGGGCGTGCCGGGGCGGTACGGCGAGGCGGAGCACGTCGGCGAGGCTGCCGGCGTAGCGGTCGGCGACCGCCCGGGCCAGCCGGGCGACCTCCGGGGCGAGCACCGGCTCCGGCGACACGACCTTCTCCAGGTACGCCAGTCGGCCGGTGTGCCCCGAGTCGTCAGCCCGCTCCAGCAGCCAGCCGTCGACGAGCTGCCCCGCGAAGCGGACCTTCACCCGCGTGCCGGGAACGGCGTCGGCGTCCAGCTCGGCGGGGACGAGGTAGTCGAACGGGCGGTCCAGGTGGGCCAGGGGCAGGTCGACGCAGACGCGAGCGACCGGCGACCCCGCAGCGGGTCGCCGGTCGCTGCGCCTGGTGCCGGTCAGGCTCCCGCGGCCGACTTGAGGTCGGCGGCCCGGTCGGTGCTCTCCCAGGTCAGGTCCGGCAGCTCACGGCCGAAGTGGCCGTACGCGGCGGTCTGCTGGTAGATCGGGCGGAGCAGGTTGAGGTCGCGGATGATGGCGGCCGGCCGCAGGTCGAAGACCTCGGTGACGGCCTGCTCGATCGAGGCGACCGGCACGGTCTCGGTGCCGAACGTCTCGACGAAGAGGCTGACCGGGTGGGCCTTGCCGATCGCGTAGGCGACCTGCACCTCGCACCGCTCGGCCAGGCCGGCGGCGACCACGTTCTTGGCCACCCAGCGGGTCGCGTACGCCGCCGAGCGGTCGACCTTCGACGGGTCCTTGCCGGAGAACGCGCCACCGCCGTGCCGGGCGTACCCGCCGTAGGTGTCGACGATGATCTTGCGTCCGGTCAGGCCGGCGTCGCCCATCGGCCCGCCGATCTCGAACCGGCCGGTCGGGTTGACCAGCAGCCGGTAGCCCTCGGTGTCCAGGCCGAGGCTCTCCAGCTCCGGGGCGATGACGTGCTCGCGCACGTCGGGGGTGAGCAGCGATTCCAGCGAGATGTCCGCGGCGTGCTGGCTGGAGACGACCACCGTGTTGAGCCGGACCGGGCGCAGCCCCTCGTACTCGATGGTGACCTGGGTCTTGCCGTCCGGGCGCAGGTAGGGGATGGTGCCGTCCTTGCGCACCTGCGACAGCCGGCGGGCCAGCCGGTGCGCCAGCGCGATCGGCAGCGGCATCAGCTCGGGCGTCTCCGAGCAGGCGAACCCGAACATCATGCCCTGGTCGCCGGCGCCCTGGGCGTCCAGCGCGCTCTCCGAGGCCCCGGTACGCAGCTCGAAGGCGTTGTCGACGCCCTGGGCGATGTCCGCCGACTGGGCACCGATGGAGACGTTGACGCCACAGGAAGCGCCGTCGAAGCCCTTCTTCGACGAGTCGTAGCCGATGTCGAGGATGGTCCGACGGACAATGGTCGGGATGTCGGCGTACGCCTTGGTGGTCACCTCGCCGGCGATGTGCACCTGGCCGGTGGTGATCAAGGTCTCGACCGCGACCCGGCTGCGCGGGTCCTCGGCGAGCAGGGCATCGAGAATGCCGTCGCTGATCTGGTCGGCGATCTTGTCCGGGTGGCCTTCCGTGACCGATTCGGAAGTGAAGAGGCGGCGTGTCACGGCACTCCTAGCTTGTGGATAAGTCGTTCCGCGGAAGTCTAGTCATCCGCGCGCGCGCCGGGGGCCTTCGGTCATGCTCGGTTCCAGCCGTCAGGAACGGTCGGGCAACCGGGCCGCCGCGAGATCCCAGACGGCGTCGGCGAGGTCCTCCTTGGACTGTTCGGGCAGCCGGCTGACCGACCCGTCCGCGCCGATGACGGTCGCCGCGTTGGTGTCGGCGCCGAAGACCTTGTCGGTGCCGACCTCGTTGATGACGATGAGGTCCGCCCGCTTGCGGGCGAGCTTGGCCCGGCCGTTGGCCTCGGCGTCGCCGGTCTCCGCGGCGAACACCACCAGCACCTGCTCCGGACGACGGCGCTGGCCCAGCTCGGCGGCGATGTCCGGGTTGGTGACGAGCGCGATGGTGGGCGCGTCGCCGTCGTCCGACTTCTTGATTTTGCCAGGCGCGTAGGTCGCCGGGCGGAAATCGGCCGGAGCCGCCGCCATCACCACCACGTCGGCCCCGGCGGCCGCCGCGAGCGTGGCCTCGCGCAGCTCGGCGGTGGTGCCGACCCGGACCAGGTCGACGCCCGCCGGGTCGGGCAGCGAGACGTTGGCCGAGATCAGGGTGACCCGGGCCCCGCGGGCGACGGCGCAGCGGGCGAAGGCGTAGCCCTGCTTGCCGGAGGAGCGGTTGCCCAGGAAACGGACCGGGTCGAGGGGCTCGCGGGTGCCGCCGGCGGTCACCACCACGTGCCGCCCGGCCAGGTCGGCGGGGGCGGCGAGGCCTCGGGCCAGGGCCCGGCGGGCGACCGCGAAGATCTCCGCCGGGTCGGGCAGCCGACCCTTGCCGGTGTCGGCCCCGGTGAGCCGGCCGACGGCGGGCTCGACCACCCGGACGCCCCGGGAGCGCAGCGTCGCGACGTTGGCGACGGTGGCGGGGTGCTCCCACATCTCGGTGTGCATGGCCGGGGCCAGCACGACCGGGCAGCGGGCGGTGAGCAACGTGTTGGTCAGCAGGTCGTCGGCGAGGCCGTGGGCGGCCTTCGCGAGCAGGTCGGCGGTGGCCGGCGCGACCACGACGAGGTCGGCCTGCTGGCCGAGCCGGACGTGCGGCACCTCGTGCACGTCGGACCAGACGTCGTCGGCGACCGGCTGGCCGGAGAGCGCCGCCCAGGTCGGCGCCCCGACGAAGCGGAGCGCCGACGCGGTCGGCACGACCCGGACCCGGTGACCCGACTCGGTGAAGAGCCGCAGCAGCTCGCACGCCTTGTAGGCGGCGATGCCGCCGCCGACCCCGAGGACGATCCGGGGGGACATCGGCGCGGGGCGGGTTACGGCTGGTCGGTCGGCTCGGCGGTGAGCAGGCCCGCGTTGATCTCGCGCATGGCGATGGAGAGCGGCTTCTCCTGCGGGGTGGTCTCAACCAGCGGGCCGACGTACTCCAGCAGGCCCTCACCGAGCTGGCTGTAGTAGGCGTTGACCTGGCGCGCGCGCTTGGCGGCGAAGATGACCAGCGCGTACTTCGACGTCGTCTTCTCGAGGAGCTCGTCGATCGGCGGGTTGGTGATGCCTTCGGGGCTTGCGATGGATCCCACGAATTAACCTCTGCGTCTATCGCACCGCGGACAGCGGTGCTGGCGCTCAACCGCGCAGATGCGGTCGCGCCGGAGCCAGGAAAGAAGAACCGGACAAGCCTACCAGCTCCTCGACGACCCGATCGGTGAGGTCGTGCGGGACGGTGTGGTCGAACGCGGCGAGGGTGCCCGCCGGGGGGACGATGCCGGGCGGGTGCAGCAGCACCAGCCGGGCGTCGGGCAGCGCCGCCCGGACCAGCAGCGCGCCGGCGACGTCGAGGCCGAGCAGCACCGGCTGCCCGACGGCCAGCCGGGCCCGCACCGGCCCGCCCGGCGTGCCGCGCCGGTGGGGTCCGGCCCGGCTCCACTCCAGCAGCTCCCCCGCCGCGACCATGCGGTCGAACTCCGGCGGGGTCAGGAAGAGGCGGTCCACCCCGTCCAGCTCGCCCTCCCGACGGGGGCGCGTGGTGGCCGGCACCGGGACCCACACGGACGGAGAACGCGCCCGGACGCACTCGACGACACTCTCCGTGCCCGAACCCTCAGGTCCGGCCAGGACAGTGAGCCGAGCCGCCGGGCGCGCCTCGTCATCCGTGCTCACTGCTTGTTTCTACACGCTGCCAGCCTCAGTTGGCGGCGAACTCCCCAAGCAGTGCCTTGCGCTGCTGCTCGCCGAGGCCACGCAGGCGACGGCTGTCGGCGATCTTGAGCTTCTCCATGATCTGGGTGGCCCGGATCTTGCCGATACCCGGCATCGCCTGCAACACGGCGGAGACCTTGAGCTTGCCGACGACGTCGTCGGACTCGGCGCGCTCGAGGACGGCTCCGAGGGTGGTCTTGCCCTGCTTGAGCTGCTCCTTCAGCTCAGCACGGGCCTTGCGGATCTCCGCGGCCTTCTCCAGCGCGGCAGCGCGCTGTTCCGGGGTCAGTGACGGGAGCGGCACCAGTTCTCCTCAGGTCCCTATCGCGACGGGCGGGACGCCACGCCGCATCTGTGAAACGTGGTGTCGCTGTGAACCAAGGGGTCCATGGTTCCCAGCGCCGGGAAAACTAGCGGCCAACGACGGTTTCGGCAACGTGGACGCGCGATGATCATCGCAAAGTGACCGAGCCGTCAGTCAGTCAGCCGGCGGTCAGGGCAGCCCGGCAGTCGGTCAGGGCCCTGTCAGCGGCGGCCCGCAGCGCGGCCGGGTCCGGGCCCGCGTTCAGCACCTCGCGGGAGTACGAGGGCAGCACGGCGGGCAGACTGGAGCCGAAGACGACGCGCAGATCCGCCGCGGTGGCGCCCTGCGCCCCGAGGCCCGGGGCGAGCAGCGGGCCGTTGACCCGGGACAGGTCGTGGCCGGTGTCGCCGATGGTCGCGCCGACCACCAGGCCGAAGCTGCCGAGCGGCTCCGCACCCGCGTTGAGCTGCGAGATCTCGTCGATGACGGTCTGCGCCACGGTCCGCCCGTCGGCGGTGCGGGCGCGCTGCACGGCGGCGCCCTCGGGGTTGCTGGTGAGCGCCAGCACGAAGACCCCGCCGCCGTGCTCGGCAGCCAGATCGAACATCGGAGCGAGCGAGCCGACGCCGAGGTACGGGCTGACCGTCACCGCGTCGACATGGACCGGACTGGATGGGTCAAGGTACGCCGAGGCGTACGCGGCGACGGTCGAGCCGATGTCGCCGCGCTTGACGTCGAGGAGAACGAGCGAGCCGGCCTCGCGTAACTGTCGGATAGTTGACTCTAGGATCGCCACTCCGCGCGAGCCGAACCGTTCGAAAAAGGCCGACTGGGGCTTGACCACCGCGACCCGGTCACCGAGGGCTTCCGCGACCGTCCGGGCGAACCGGTCAAGCCCCCGGACGTCGTCGTCGAGCCCCCAGCGGGCCAGCAGCCCCGGGTGCGGGTCGATGCCGACGCAGAGCGGCCCACGCTCGTTGACGGCCCGGTGCAGGCGGGCGCCGAAGCTCTCCATCCGGTTCTCTCCCTCTCCTCGCCCGGGCGTCCGCCGCCCGGGGCACGCTCGTCTGCGGGCGGCGCGCCGCCCGCGTACTCTCGCCGGACCGTGACCGGCGGCTCAGCCGGCCCGCACGGCGGCGGCGACCCCGGCGGCGATCCGGGCCAGGTCGGCGTCGTCGGTGACGTACGGCGGCATGGTGTAGACCAGGTCGCGGAACGGCCGCAGCCAGACGCCCTCGGCGACTGCGGCGGCGGTGGCGGCGGCGAGGTCCACCTCGTGGTCGAGCTGCACCACGCCGATCGCGCCGAGCACCCGCACGTCGCGCACCCCCGGCGCGCCCCGCAACGGCTCCAGGCCGGCCCGCAGGCCCGCCCGCACCCTCGACACCTGCCCCGCCCAGTCCCCGGCCCGCAGCAGGCCCAGGGACGCGTTGGCGACCGCGCAGGCCAGCGGGTTGCCCATGAACGTCGGGCCGTGCGCCAGCACCCCGCCGGCGGAGATGCCCCGGGCGACCTCCGCCGTGCAGAGCGCGGCGGCCAACGTCAGGTAGCCGCCGGTGAGCGCCTTGCCCACGCACATCACGTCGGGCACCACCCCGGCGTGCTCGGCGGCGAACATGGCGCCCGTCCGGCCGAAGCCGGTGGCGATCTCGTCGAAGACCAGCAGCACCCCGTGCGCCCGGGTGACCTCGCGCAGCACCCGCAGGTAGTGCGGGTGGTGGAAGCGCATGCCCCCGGCGCCCTGGACGACCGGCTCCACGATGACCGCCGCCAGCTCGTGGGCGTGCCGCTCGACCGCCTCGACCAGGGCCGCCTCGTAGGCGGCGTCGGGCGGGGTGTCGAAGCCGCCGGGCGGGACGGGGGCGAAGACCTGGCGGGGCAGCACGTCGCCCCAGAGGTGGTGCATCCCGCCCTCGGGGTCGCAGACGCTCATCGGGTGGAACGTGTCGCCGTGGTAGCCGCCCCGCCAGGTGCCCAGCCGGCGGCGTTCCGGCCGGCCGGTGGCGCGTTGGTACTGCAGGCACATCTTCACGGCGACCTCGACGGCGACCGAGCCGGAGTCGGCCAGGAAGACGTGCTCCAGCCCGTCCGGGGCCAACTCGACGAGGGTGGCCGCCAGGCGGACCGCGGGCTCGTGGGTGAGCCCCCCGAACATCACGTGGCTCATCCGGCCGAGCTGGTCGGTGACCGCCGCGTCGAGCACGGGGTGCCGGTAGCCGTGGATCGCCGCCCACCACGACGACATCCCGTCGACCAGCTCCCGGCCGTCGGCCAGCCGCAGTCGTACGCCCTGTGCGCCCTCCACCACGTAGGGCGGGCTGGCCGGCGGCAGGGCCGCGTACGGGTGCCAGACGTGCCGGCGGTCGGCCGCCAGGATCTCCTCGGGTGTCACGCGCGCTCCTTCGTCGTCGCCCCCGCGATCTTGCACTTGTGGCCCCCTTCTCGTCCGGTATGAGGCATTGGCCGGGGCGGAAAGTGCAAGATCACGGGTACTGCGGTCACCGGGCCGGTGCCGGGGCGGCGGCCGTGGCGCGGGCGACGGCCCGGGGCAGGGCCGGGCCGCGGTAGATGAAGCCCGTGTAGAGCTGGACCAGGGCGGCGCCCGCGTCGAACATCCGGGCGGCGTCGTCGGGGTCGAGGATGCCGCCGACGCCGACCACCGGCAGCCGCCCGCCGGTCTCCCGGTGCACGAACGACACCACCTCGCGGGCCCGGTCGGCCAGCGGCCGGCCGGACAGGCCGCCCGCCTGCGCGCCGCGCTCCCGGTCGGCCGGGGCGAGGCCGTCGCGCGCCAGGGTCGTGTTGGTGGCGATCACCCCCGCCGCGCCCCGCGCCAGGCAGACCTCCAACAGCTCGGCGATCGCCGGCTCGGTGAGGTCGGGGGCGATCTTCACCAGCACCGGCTTCTCCCCCACCAGCGCGGCGAGCAGGGCGTCCAGGTGCGACCGGTCCTGCAACGCGCGCAGGCCCGGGGTGTTCGGCGAGGAGACGTTGACCGCGAAGTAGTCGCCGTGCCCGCGCAGCGCCCGGTAGGAGGCGAGGTAGTCCTCCACGGCCCCGTCCAGCGGGGTCACCTTGGACTTGCCGAGCGAGATGCCCAGCGGCACCCCGAGCGGGCGGGGCAGCGCCGCCAGCCGGGCCGCGAGGGCCTCGGCGCCGGCGTTGTTGAAGCCCATCCGGTTGACCACGGCCTCGCTGTCGGGCAGCCGGAACAGCCGGGGCCGCGGATTGCCCGGCTGCGGGTGCGCGGTGACCGTGCCGACCTCGACGAAGCCGAAGCCCAGCGCCGGCCACGCCGGCAGCGCCGCGCCGTCCTTGTCCATCCCGGCGGCGAGCCCCACCGGATTGGGGAACTCGACGCCGAACACCGTGCGCGGCGCCCGGA
The DNA here is from genome assembly GCF_043204765.1 of Micromonospora sp. NPDC047730. Lineage (NCBI taxonomy): Bacteria > Bacillati > Actinomycetota > Actinomycetes > Micromonosporales > Micromonosporaceae > Micromonospora > Micromonospora sp. NPDC047730. The sequence continues at coordinate 329,268 of NZ_JBIDCU010000006.1, forward strand.
CGGCGTACCGGGTGCGCAGGGCGGCCAGCGCCGCCGGCCGGCGGGACAGTCCCGCCAGCCGACGCAGCGTCCACTCGTGCGCCACCTCGGCGTCCCCCGCCCCGATCCGGAACAGCCCCGGCCGCACCACCCGCTCAAAGATCACCGCGCCCACCCTCCTGGCCCCCGTTGATCATGAGGTTGTTGCCCGTCGCACCGGCGTGTCACGACAACAACCTCATGATCAACCGGCTGGGGGCGGGTCACTCGGCGGCCCGCAGGGCGGCGTGCAGCTCCTGGAGGGGGCGGACCTGCATGTCGCCCCGGATGCGCGCCTCGATGCCCATCACGGCCGCCGCCGCGCCCGGCACGGTGGTGATGCACGGGATGTCCGCCGTGACGGCGGCGCTGCGGATCTCGTAGCCGTCCGAGCGGGCGCTGGCACCCGAGCCCTGCGGGGTGTTGATGACCAGGGCGACGTCGCCGCCGAGGATCAGCGACACCGCGTCCTCGCCCGCGCCGGACTCGTAGTGCTTGCGGATCTGCTCGCAGGCGATGCCGTGCCGGCGCAACACCTCGGCGGTGCCGGTGGTGGCGACGATCTCGAAGCCCAGGTCGGCCAGGCGCTTCACCGGGAAGATCATGCCGCGCTTGTCCCGGTTGGCGACCGACACGAAGATCTTCCCGGCGGTCGGCAGCGAGCCGTACGCGGCCGACTGGGACTTGGCGAAGGCGTTCCCGAAGGCCGTGTCGATGCCCATCACCTCGCCGGTCGACTTCATCTCCGGCCCGAGCAGCGAGTCCATGCCCTTGCCCGTCGGGGTGCGGAACCGCTTGAACGGCAGCACCGCCTCCTTGACCGCGATCGGGGCGCCGGCCGGCAGCGAGCCGCCGTCCCCGGTGGCCGGGAGCAGCCCCTCGGCACGCAGCTCGGCGATGGTGGCGCCGAGCGCGATCCGGGCCGCCGCCTTCGCCAGCGGCACCGCCGTGGCCTTGGAGACGAACGGGACCGTCCGGGACGCGCGGGGGTTCGCCTCCAGCACGTAGAGCACGTCGTCCTTCAGCGCGTACTGCACGTTGAGCAGGCCGCGCACGCCGATGCCCCGGGCGATCGCCTCCGTGTACCGGCGGACCTGCGCGACGTGCGAGCCGGCCAGGGTGATCGGCGGCAGCGAGCAGGACGAGTCGCCGGAGTGGATGCCCGCCTCCTCGATGTGCTCCATCACCCCGCCGAGGTAGACCTCGCCGTCGGCGTCGCAGAGCGCGTCCACGTCGATCTCGATGGCGTCGTCGAGGAACCGGTCCACGAGCACCGGGTGGTCCGGGGAGATGTCGGTGGCCCGCCCGATGTAGTCGCGCAGCGTCGCGTCGTCGTAGACGATCTCCATGCCGCGCCCGCCCAGCACGTACGACGGCCGGACCAGCACCGGGTAGCCGATCTCGTCGGCGATCGCCTTCGCCTCGTCGTACGAGGTGGCCATGCCGTGCGCCGGGGCGCGCAGCCCCGCCCGGGCCAGCACCGCCCCGAACGCGCCCCGCTCCTCGGCCAGGTGGATCGACTCCGGGGAGGTGCCGACGACCGGCACGCCCGCGTCCTTGAGCCGCTGCGCCAGGCCCAGCGGGGTCTGCCCGCCGAGCTGCACGATCACCCCGACCACGCCCGGCCCGCCGGCCGCCCTGCCGGAGGAGTCCTCCGCGTGCCAGACCTCCAGCACGTCCTCGAAGGTGAGCGGCTCGAAGTAGAGCCGGTCGGCCGTGTCGTAGTCGGTGGAGACCGTCTCCGGGTTGCAGTTGACCATCACGGTCTCGAAACCGGCGCCGGCGGCGCCCGAAGCGGACGCAGCGGCGCCCGAAGCGCCCGAAGCGCCCGCAGCGGCGCCCGCGGCGCCGGAAGCGGACGCAGCGGCTGTGCCGACCGGCGCGCTGCGCAGCGCCTGAACCGCGTGCACGCAGGAGTAGTCGAACTCGATGCCCTGCCCGATCCGGTTCGGCCCGGAGCCGAGGATCAGCACCTTCGGCCGGTCCGACCCGACGACCTCCGTCTCCGAGTCGTAGGAGGAGTAGTGGTAGGGCGTGGTCGCCTCGAACTCGGCGGCGCAGGTGTCCACGGTCTTGTAGACCGGGCGGACGCCCAGGCGGTGCCGCAGCGTGCGTACGCCGTCCTCGGCGGCCAGCTCCGGGCGCAGCGCGGCGAGCTGCCGGTCGGACAACCCGGCCCGCTTGGCCAGGCGCAACAGGTCGGCGTCGAGCACCGGCGCGGCGACGATCTCCGCGCGCAGCTCGACCAGGGCGGCGATCTGGTCCAGGAACCACGGGTCGATCCCGCCGGACGCGGCGGCCACCTCGGCGATCGAGGCGCCCAGCCGCAGCGCCCGCTCCACCGTGTAGAGCCGGCCGTCGTGCGGCATCCGCAGCGCGGCGAGGGTGTTCTCCTTCGTCGCGCCGGCCGGGTCGGGCAGCGTCCAGAAGCCGCCCGCCTTGGTCTCCAGCGAGCGCATCGCCTTGTTCAGCGCCTCGCTGAAGTTGCGGCCCAGGCTCATCGCCTCGCCGACGGACTTCATCGTGGTGGTCAGCTCCGGGTCCGCGCCGGGGAACTTCTCGAACGCGAACCGCGGGATCTTCACCACCACGTAGTCCAGGGTCGGCTCGAACGCCGCCGGGGTCTTCAGCGTGATGTCGTTGGGGATCTCGTCCAGGGTGTAGCCGATGGCCAGCTTCGCGGCGATCTTCGCGATCGGGAAGCCGGTGGCCTTGGAGGCCAGGGCCGACGACCGGGACACCCGGGGGTTCATCTCGATCACGACGATCCGGCCGTCGGCCGGGTTCACCGCGAACTGGATGTTGCAGCCGCCGGTGTCCACGCCGACCTCGCGCAGCACCGCGATGCCCAGGTCGCGCAACTGCTGGTACTCCCGGTCGGTCAGCGTCATGGCCGGGGCCACGGTGACGCTGTCGCCGGTGTGCACACCCATCGGGTCGACGTTCTCGATCGAGCAGACGACCACCACGTTGTCGTGCCGGTCGCGCATGAGTTCGAGCTCGTACTCCTTCCAGCCGAGCACGCTCTCCTCGATGAGCACCTCGTGCACCGGGCTGGCGGTGAGCCCGTCGCCGGCGATGCGGGCCAGCTCCTCCGGGGTGTGCGCCATGCCGGAGCCGAGGCCGCCCATCGTGAACGACGGCCGGATCACCACCGGCAGGCCCAGCTCGGCGACCGTGGCCTCGACCTCGGCCATCGAGTGGCAGACCCGGGACCGGGGCACCAGGCCGGACGGGTCGTCCAGGCCCAGGCGTACGCCGGCCTTGGCGACGATGTCCTTGAACAGCTGGCGGTCCTCGCCCCGGTTGATCGCCTCGATGTTGGCGCCGATCAGCTCGACGCCGTACTTGTCCAGCACGCCCGCCTCGTGCAGGGCGACCGCGGTGTTCAGCGCGGTCTGCCCGCCCAGGGTGGGCAGGATCGCGTCCGGGCGTTCCTTGGCGATGACCAGCTCGACGAACTCCGGGGTGATCGGCTCGACGTAGGTGGCGTCGGCGAACTCCGGGTCCGTCATGATCGTCGCCGGGTTGGAGTTGACCAGGCTGACCCGGATCCCCTCGCTGCGCAGCACCCGGCAGGCCTGGGTGCCGGAGTAGTCGAACTCGCAGGCCTGCCCGATCACGATCGGCCCGGAGCCGATCACCAGGATGTGCTTGAGATCGGTCCGCTTAGGCATGTGTGCGCCCCTCGTTCTGGGTCCGGCCCTCGATCAGCTCGGCGAAGCGGTCGAAGAGGTAGTCCGCGTCGTGCGGACCGGCTGCCGCCTCCGGGTGGTACTGGACGGTGAAGGCGGGCACGTCCTTGGCCCGCAGCCCCTCGACGACGTTGTCATTGAGGCAGACGTGACTGACCTGGACGCCACCGAACTCGGTCTCGATCACCTGATCGGGTACGACGGCGCCCTGCCGTGCGCCCGGGACCTCGACCGCGAAGCCGTGGTTGTGGCTGGTCACCTCGACCTTGCCGGTGACCCGGTCGAGCACCGGCTGGTTGATCCCCCGGTGGCCGTAGCCCAGCTTGTACGTGCCGAAGCCGAGCGCCCGGCCGAGGATCTGGCTGCCGAAGCAGATGCCGAACAGCGGCACCTTCCGGCGCAGCACCTCGCGGGCCAGCGCCACCGGCGCGTCCGCGGTGGCCGGGTCGCCGGGGCCGGGCGAGAAGAAGACGGCGTCCGCGCCGGTGGCGAGCAGGTCGTCGATGGTGGACGTGGCGGGCAGCACGTGGGTGGTGACGCCGCGCGCGGCCAGCCGGCGCGGCACGTTGCGCTTGATGCCCAGGTCCAGCGCGGCCACCGTGAACCGGTGCTCGCCCTCGGCCGCCACCACGTACGGCTTCGCGGTGGTCACCTCGGCCGAGAGGTCCGCGCCCACCATCTCCGGGGCCTGCCGCACCCGGGCCAGCAGCGCGCGGGGATCGGTCTCGACGCTGGAGATGCCGACCCGCATCGCGCCGCGCTCGCGCAGGTGCCGGGTCAGCGCCCGGGTGTCGACGCCGCTGATGCCGACCACGCCCTCGGCGGCCAGCCGGTCCTCCAGCCCGCCGGTGGCCCGCCAGTTCGAGCCGATCCGGGCCGGGTCGCGGACCACGTAGCCGGCGACCCAGATCCGGCCGGACTCGTCGTCCTCGCCGTTGACGCCGGTGTTGCCGATGTGCGGGGCGGTCTGCACGACCACCTGCCGGTGGTAGGAGGGGTCGGTCAGGGTCTCCTGGTAGCCGGTCATGCCGGTGTTGAAGACCGCCTCGCCGAAGGTCTCCCCGACGCTGCCGTACGCCTCGCCGTGGAACGTGCGCCCGTCCTCGAGGACGAGGATCGCGCTTCTGCGCTTGGTGCTCACTTGACAGCCTTTCCGTCCAGGACCGTCGGCTCGCCGCGCAGGAAGGTCGCCACGATGCGACCCGGCAGCGTCATGCGGGCGTACGGGGTGTTGCGGCTGCGACTGGCCAGCTCCGCCGGCTCGATGGTGCGGCGGGCGGCCGGGTCGACCAGGGTCAGGTTGGCGGGCACGCCGGGCGCCGGGTCGAGGCCGTGCCCCTCCAGGCCGGCGATCCGGGCCGGGGTGCGCGACATCCGCTCGGCGATCAGGTCCCACTCGGGGCCGAGCACGTCGAGGGCGATGGACAGCGCCGTCTCCAGGCCGAGCATGCCCGGCCGGGCGTACGCCCACTCGCACTCCTTGTCCTCCACCGCGTGCGGGGCGTGGTCGGTGGCGACGATGTCGATCACGCCCTCGACCAGGGCGGCCCGCAGCGCGGCGATGTCGGTCGCGGTGCGCAGCGGCGGGTTGACCTTGTAGACCGGGTCGTAGGCTCCGGCTGGGCTCCAGTTGTTCGCCAGTGCGGGGCTCGCAAGCTCACTCCTCCCGCTCACGACCTCGTCGGTGAGCAGCAGGTGGTGCGGGGTCACCTCGGCGGTGACCCGGATGCCCCGGGCCTTGGCCTGGCGCAGCACCTCGACGCTGCCGGCGGTGGAGACGTGGCAGACGTGCAGCCGGCTGCCGACGTGCTCGGCGAGCAGCACGTCCCGCGCGATGATCGCCTCCTCGGCGACCGCCGGCCAGCCGGTCAGCCCGAGCCGGGTCGACACCTCGCCCTCGTGCATCTGCGCGCCCTCGGTGAGCCTGGGCTCCTCGGCGTGCTGGGCGATGATCCCGTCGAACGCCTTCACGTACTCCAGGGCGCGGCGCATCAGCTTCGGGTCGGCGACGCAGTGCCCGTCGTCGGAGAAGATCCGCACCCGGGCCGCCGAGTCGGCCATCGCGCCCAGCTCGGCGAGCTGCTCGCCGGCCAGACCGACGGTGACCGCACCGATGGGCTGCACGTCGACCAGCCCGGCCTCCCGGCCGAGCCGCCAGACCTGCTCGACCACGCCGGCGGTGTCGGCGACCGGCGAGGTGTTGGCCATCGCGCAGACGGCGGTGTAGCCGCCGAGCGCCGCCGCCCGGGAACCGGACTCGACGGTCTCGGCGTCCTCCCGGCCGGGCTCGCGCAGGTGGGTGTGCAGGTCGACCAGGCCGGGCAGGGCGACCAGCCCGGTGCCGTCGACGACGGTGGCGTCCGGCGCGTCCAGCCCGGCGCCGACGGCCGCGACGACGCCGTCGCGGATCAGCAGGTCGGTCGGCGCGGCGCCGACGACGCTCACGTTGGAGATGAGGTACGAGCTCACCGGTTGTTCCCCCCGAGCAGCAGGTAGAGGACGGCCATCCGGACGGAGACGCCGTTGGCGACCTGTTCAACGATGGTGGAGCGGGGCGAGTCGGCGACCTCGGGCGTGATCTCCATGCCCCGGTTCATCGGGCCGGGGTGCATGACGATCGCGTGCTCGGGCAGCCGGCGCATCCGCGGGCCGTCCAGGCCGTAGCGGCGGGCGTACTCGCGGGCGGACGGGAAGTAGGAGTCGTTCATCCGCTCCCGCTGCACCCGCAGCATCATCACCACGTCCGACTGCGGCAGCACCGCGTCGAGGTCGTAGGAGACGTCGGTGCCGGGCGCGAGCGCCTGCGCGATGTGGACGGGGATCAGTGTCGGCGGCCCGACCAGGGTCACCTTGGCGCCGAGGGTGGACAGCAGCAGCACGTTGGAGCGGGCCACCCGGCTGTGCAGCACGTCCCCGACCACCGCGACCGACAGGCCGGCCAGCCGCCCCAGCCGGGAGCGCATCGTGTACGCGTCGAGCAGCGCCTGGGTGGGGTGCTCGTGGGTGCCGTCGCCGGCGTTGACCACCGAGCCGTCGACCCAGTCGGCGAGCCGGTGCGGGGCGCCGGAGGCGGGGTGCCGGACGACCACCGCGTCGGCGCCCATCGCCTGGAGGGTCAGCGCGGTGTCCTTCAGGCTCTCGCCCTTCGCCACGCTGGAGCCCTTGGCCGAGAAGTTGATCACGTCGGCGCTGAGCCGCTTCGCCGCCGCCTCGAACGAGATCCGGGTCCGGGTGGAGTCCTCGTAGAAGAGGTTCACCACGGTGCGACCCCGCAGGGCGGGCAGCTTCTTGACCTCCCGGCCGGCGACGGTGGCCATCTCGGCGGCGGTGTCCAGGATCTGGGTGGCCGTGGCGGCGTCGAGGTCGGCGCCGGAGAGCAGGTGCCTGATCATGAGGGGGTCCCCCCGTACAGCTTGACCTCGTCGGCGCCGTCGGTCTCCGCGAGGGTGACCTTCACGCTCTCCGCGAGGGAGGTCGGGATGTTCTTGCCGACGTAGTCGGCGCGGATCGGCAGCTCGCGGTGCCCGCGGTCGACCAGGACGGCGAGCTGGACGGACGCCGGGCGCCCCACGTCGTTGAGCGCGTCGAGCGCGGCCCGCACCGTACGGCCGGAGAAGAGCACGTCGTCGACGAGGATGACGCGCTTGCCGTCGATGCCGCCGGGCGGCACCTGGGTCGGCCCGACCGCGCGGGTGGCGTGCCGGCGCAGGTCGTCGCGGTAGAGGGTGATGTCGAGCACGCCGACCGGGACGGCCACGTCCTCGAAGGTGCTGATCCGGGCGGCGAGCCGCTTCGCCAGCGGGGCGCCCCGGGTGGGGATGCCGAGCAGGACGGTGTTCTCGGCGCCCTGGGTCTTTTCCAGGATCTGGTGGGCGATGCGGTCGACCACGCGCTGGACGTCGGCGCTGGCGAGGATCACCTTCACCGAGGGTTGTCGCGGCGGCGACGACTGGGCAGCCGGTGGGTAGGCCACGGCGGACCTCCTTCCCCGCCTCACGGGACGGGTCGTTAAAGGACGTCGGATGCCGGTGCCGGACCGCGAGCGGCCCGGACCGGGGCTTCACGCCACGTTACCAGTGGTCACCGCGCCAACCGCCGCCGGCCACTGACCCTCTAATCAGCCGACGAAACGGGACAACTCTCCCGACGGTCCCCAACGGTAGGGTCACGACCACTTGACCACGTGTCGCAATCCCCGTACCGTCACGCTCCGTAGCGATCGCTGGGAGAACCCCGAGCAGCACTGGGAGTGTCCGAATGCCCTCTGAATACGCCAAGTCTCTGGGCGCCCGCCTGCGCTCCATCCGCCAGCAGCAGGGCCTGTCCCTGCAGGGCGTGGAGGAGAAGTCGAACGGGCGGTGGAAGGCGGTGGTGGTCGGTTCGTACGAGCGCGGCGACCGCGCCGTCACGGTGTCGCGCCTGGCCGAGCTGGCCGACTTCTACCGCGTTCCCGTCTCGGAGCTGCTGCCCGACGGCAGCGGGGTGCGCCACGAGCCCACCAGCAAGATCGTCCTGGACCTGGAGCGGCTGTACGACGAGGCCTCCGAGGACCTGGCCTACGTCGCCCGCTACGCGCGCGCCATCCAGCAGCAGCGCGGTGACTACAACGGGCGCGTGCTCTCGATCCGCGCCGACGACCTGCGCGCGCTCGCGATCGTCTACGACGCCTCGCCGTCCGGCCTGATCGAGCGGCTCACCGAGCACGGTGTGCTGGTCGCCGACCCGCGGGCGTTCTTCGCCTCCTGAGCCCGACCACGAGAAGGGGCCCGTGCCGTCCGGCACGGGCCCCTTCTGTCGTACGTGTCACACGGCCGCCGGGCGAGGACGCCGTGAACGCCGGGAATGCTGCGGCGCGCCTCAGCGGGTGGCGTACTCGGCGATGCGGCCGAGGATCCCGTTGAGGAAGCGCGGGGAGTCGTCGGTCGACATCTGCCGGGCCAGCTCGACGGCCTCGCTGATCGCCACCGCGTCGTCGATCTCGTCGACGTAGAGCAGCTCGTAGACCGCGATGCGGGCCAGGTTGCGGTCGACCACGGGCATCCGGTCGAGCGTCCAGCCCTCGGCGTAGCTGGCGATCACCTCGTCGATCCGGTCGAGGTGCGCGGCCACCCCCTCGACCAGGCTCACCGCGTATCCCAGGTGCTCGGGCCGGGGCTTCTCGATCCGCTCGATGTAGCCGGCGAGCACCTCGACCGGCGGGCGGTCCCGCAGGTCGGCCTCGAAGAGCACGTCCAGCGCCCGCTTGCGTGCCTTGCGGCGCGCAGGCATCTGCTGCTTGGGACCCTCGGCCATCAGGCGCGGCCGAGGTAACGGCCGTCGCGGGTGTCGACCTTGATCTTCTCGCCGGTGGTGATGAAGAGCGGGACCTGCACGGTCGCGCCGGTCTCGACGGTGGCCGGCTTGTTGCCGCCGGTCGACCGGTCGCCCTGCAGACCCGGCTCGGTGTAGGTGACCTCCAGCACGACGCTGGTCGGCAGCTCGATGTAGAGCGGGACGCTCTCGTGGGTGGCGACGGTCGCCTCGGCCTCGGGCAGCAGGTAGTTCGCCGCCTCGCCGACGGTGCCGCCGGGGACGGTGATCTGGTCGAACGTCTCCAGATCCATGAAGACGTAGTCCTCGCCGTCGGCGTACAGATACTGCATCGTGCGCTTGTCCACGGTCGCGGTCTCGACCTTGGTGCCCGCGTTGAAGGTCTTGTCGACCACCTTGCCGGACAGCACGTTCTTCAGCGTGGTACGCACGAACGCACCACCCTTACCGGGCTTGACGTGCTGGAACTCGACGACGGCCCAGAGCTCTCCGTCGAGGTTGAGTACCAGGCCGTTCTTCAGGTCGTTGGTGGTGGCCATTTCCTGCCTTGATCATCAATTGGCGGACAGACCTGGCAAGTCTACTAGTTGCGCCGCGCGCCGCTGCCCGCCGTCTACCGGCGCCCGCCGCGTCCGCCCCCGCCCCGCCCGCACCACCGGCTGCCTCCCCCGCTCCACGCCCGTGACGCTCCGCACATGCCGCTCGCCCGTCGGACACCCACCTCGCGCGCCCTTTGCTCTGCACCCACGGACGCACCACTCACCCTGTGTGACATTCGTCGCGCAGCGGCCTCTCGCGGCCGGCCGAAGACTCCCAGCTCAGGCCGCCGGTGCGCATGTGGGTGCAGAGCAAAGCGTCCGCGAGGCGTTTCACGGACGCGAGGAAAGCAGCGACGCGGAGTGACGAGTGTCGAGCGTCACTCAGCGCGACGAGTAACCGGATTCCGACCCCCGCTGGCGGATCCCCGCTTGTTCGGCGGTCGCGCCGTCAGCGGTTTCGGTTTCCGTGGGCCAGGCGGGCCAGGTGGGCCAGGTGGTGCAGGGCCAGGCGGTAGCCGTCGACGCCGAGCCCGCAGATCACCCCGGTCGCGACCGCCGAGACCACGGAGTGGTGCCGGAACTCCTCCCGGGCGTGGATGTTGGAGATGTGCACCTCGACCAGCGGCCCGCGCAGCATCGCGCAGGCGTCCCGGACCGCGTACGAGTAGTGCGACCAGGCCGCCGGGTTGAGCACCACCGCGGCGCCCTCGTCGGCGGCGGCGTGCAGCCAGCCCAGCAGTTCGTGCTCGGCGTCGGTCTGCCGGACGGTCACGTCCAGGCCGAGCTCGCGCCCGGTCGCCTCACAGAGCGCCACGAGGTCTGCGTAGCTGGTCGCGCCGTAGACGTCCGGCTGACGGGTGCCGAGCCGGCCGAGGTTGGGGCCGTTGAGCACGTGGACCCTCACGCCGCGACCTCGCGGTAGGCCGCCTCCAGCAGGTCGTCCGCCGGGCCCTCGAGGATGGCGGGGCGGGCCAGCCCGTCCAGCACCACGAAGCGCAGTTGGCTGCCCCGGGCCTTCTTGTCCACCCGCATCGTGGCCAGCAGCCGGGGCCAGGCGTCGGCCGGGTAGCTGGTGGGCAGGCCCAACGCCGCCATCGCCGTGCGGTGCCGCTCCGCCGTGGCGGCATCCAGGCGGCCGGCGAGCCGCGCCAGCTCACCGGCGTAGACCATGCCGACGGCCACCGCGTGCCCGTGCCGCCAGCGGTAGCCCTCCTCCTTCTCGATGGCGTGGGCGAGGGTGTGACCGTAGTTGAGCACCTCCCGCACCCCCGACTCGCGCAAGTCGCCGGAGACCACGTCGGCCTTGACCCGGATCGCCCGCTCGATCAGCTCCCGCGTCACGGGGCCGGTCGGGTCGGTGGCCGCCGCCGGGTCCCGTTCCACCAGGTCGAGGATCACCGGGTCGGCGATGAACCCGCACTTGACCACCTCGGCGAGGCCGGCGGCGAGGTCGGCCGGGGGCAGGCTGTCCAGGGTCGCCAGGTCGGCGAGGACCCCGACCGGCGGGTGGAACGCACCCACCAGGTTCTTCCCGGCCGAGGTGTTGATCCCGGTCTTGCCGCCCACCGCGGCGTCGACCATGCCCAGCAGTGAGGTCGCCACCGGCACCCAGCGCACGCCGCGCAGCCAGGACGCCGCCACGAAGCCGGCCAGGTCGGTGACGGCGCCGCCGCCCACCCCGACCACCGCGTCGCTGCGGGTGAACCCGGCCTCGCCCAGCCTGTCCCAGCAGGCCGCGGCGACGTGGATGTGCTTTCCCGCCTCGGCGTCCGGCACCTCGATCGGCAGCGGCGCGACGCCGGCCGCGCGCAGCCGGTCGCCGATCGCGTCGGCCAACTCCTTGAGCGGGGGCGCGTGCAGCACCGCCACCCGGGTCGCGCCCGGCAGCAGGCCGGGCAGCGCGTCGAGCAGGTCGCGTCCCACCAGCACGTCGTACGGGCGCTCGCCGCCGACGGGGATCCGGGTCATTTCGTCCATCGCCGGCAGCCTAGTCCAGCCGTCCGGTCCCGGACCGGGACTGTCCACGTGGTGGCCACCCCGGCCCGTCGGAACCGCCGGCACGAGGCGACCGGGCCGCTGGCGCCGAGGCGACCGGGCCGCCGGCGGCCGGGTCAACCCGGCGTCCGTCCGGCCCAACCGGCGAGCCGGCGGGCGTGCTCGGTCACCGCGGTACGCAGGGCGTCCGGGCTCAGCACGGTGAACGGCCAGCCCAGCCCGGCGAGCAGTTGGGCCATCCCGTCGAGGTTCTCCGCGCGGGTGCGCAACAGCACCCCGTCGGCGCTTTCCGCCAGCTCGGCCACGCTCGGCGGGACCCGCCGTCGGGCGGTCGCCAGGTCGGTCTCGAGCAGCACCTCGACGTCGTGGGCGTAGGGCACGCCGGCCAGCGAGCGGGTCACCTCGGCCACCGGGTCGAAGCCGTCGGGCACGACGAAGGTCTCGGTCCCCGTCTCCACCTCGCCGATGCGGTCCAGGCGGAACGTGCGCACCTCCCCGCGCAGGTGGTCGTGCCCCGTCACGTACCACCGGCCGGCGTGGAAGACCAGGCCGTACGGGTCGAGCTGCCGCCGGGAGGCTGCGCCGGACCAGGAGCGGTAGTCCAACCGCACCCGGCGCCGGTGCCGGGCGGCCGCGCCGAGGGTGAGCAACGTCCCGGTCGCCGGGCGGGCCTCCGCCGTGGGGCGCCGCAGCGTGAAGCCGAGGTGCTCCTGCACCGCGGCTAGCCGGTCGCCCAGCGCGAACGGGAGCACCCGGCGGATCTTGGCCAGCGCGGTGGCGGTCGCCGGTTCCTCGGTGCCCAGCCCGAGCCGCTCGGCGGCGACCAGCCCGAGCAGCACGGCCACCGCCTCGTCGTCGGTGAGCATCAGCGGCGGCAGCTTGTAGCCGGGGCGCAGCCGGTAGCCGCCGTGGCGGCCGCGCTCGGCGGCCACCGGGATGCCCAGCTCGGCCAGCGTCGCGGCGTAGCGCCGCACGGTGCGCTCGTCCACCGACAGCCGGCGGGCCAGCTCGGCCCCGGTGAGCCGGTGGTGGCTCTGGAGCAGCTCGAGCATGCCGAGCACCCTGGCGGCGGGATGTGACACGAGCCACTCCTTCAATCAGGGCGGAAAGCGTCCGGATTCGATCGTACCGTCTCCCGGAGCGACGACAGAGGGAGAAGGCAGATGACGACGTTCGTGCTGGTTCCGGGCTTCTGGCTGGGTGGTTGGGCATGGCGGGAGGTGACCGCGGCGCTGCGCGAGCAGGGCCACGAGGTGTACCCGGTGACGCTGACCGGGTTGGCCGAGCGCGCCCACCTGGCCGGCCCCGAGGTGGGCCTGGAGACGCACACCACCGACGTCGTCCGGCTGATCGAGGTGGAGGACCTGCACGACGTGGTGCTGGTGGGGCACTCGGGTGGCGGGCTGCCGGTGACCCAGGCGGCGGAGCGCGTCCCGGACCGGATCGCCCGGGTGGTCTATGTGGAGAGCGGGCCGATGCCGGACGGCATGGCGCAGTTCGACGCCAACCCGCCGGAGGAGCAAGAGCGGCTGCGCGCCCGGATCGGCGACGGCCACCTGCTGCCCCCGCCCGCGTGGGACCCGGCCGAGGACCCGGCGAACCTGGCCGGCCTGGACGCCGCCGCGCTCGCGCTGCTGCGGCGACGCGCCACCCCCCATCCGCTGCGCGCCGCCACCGACCCGGTGCGCCGCACCGGTGGGCGCGCGGTGCCGACCGCGCTGGTGGCCAGCACCTTCCCGCTGGAGGTGGTGGAGGGCCTGATCGCGCAGGGGCACCCGTTCTTCGCGGGGCTGGCCGGTGGCCAGTTGCACGCGCTGCCCACCGGGCACTGGCCGATGCTCAGCGAGCCGAAGGGCCTGGCGGACGTGCTCGACCGGATCGCCGGGAGCTGACGACAGCCTGAGCGGCCACACCGTGACGGTGGCACCCGGCCCGGGCGGACGGCGCACCCCGCGCGGCGGCGGTCCCGCCCGCCGGATCCGATCGCGGCGCACTCCTGACGTTGCGCCGCGGCCGGCCGGCCGCTCAGTGCTTCAGTAGCGCCGCGACCTCGGCGGCGATCTCCTCCGGGGCCCGCCCGTCGGTGACCACGGTCGCGGTGGCCACCTCGGCGTAGAGCGGGCGGCGCTGGTCCAGCAGGTGCTTCAGCGTCGCCCTCGGGTTGATCGCCAGCAGCGGCCGGCCCGCCCCCAGCCCGACCCGCTTGACGGCGTCGGGCAGTTCCACGGACAGGTGCACCACGGGGTGCCCGACCAGGGCGGCGCGGTTCTCCTCCGCGAGGACCGCGCCGCCGCCGAGGGCCAGCACCCCCTCGCAGGAGGCCAGCGCCGCCGCCACCGCCGCCCGTTCGAGGGCACGGAAGTGGGCCTCGCCCTCGTCGATGAAGATCTCCGGGATCGGCTTGCCGGCGAGCCGCTCGATGTCCACGTCCGTGTCGCGGAACTCGACCCCGAGCAGCTCCGCGAGCGCCTGCCCGATTGTGGTCTTGCCGGAGCCCGGCGCCCCGACCAGCACGCAGACCGGCGCCATCAGCGGCACCGCCCGGCGCTCCCGCGCCCGGCCGACCCGCCCGCGCTCACCGGATCACCAACGCGTCGAGGTAGCCGGCCAGGTTGCGGCGGATCTCGGCGACGGAGTCGCCGCCGAACTTCTCGGTGGCGGCCTCGGCGAGCACCAACGCCACCATCGCCTCGGCGACGACCGCGGCGGCGGGCACCGCGCAGACGTCCGAGCGCTGGTTGATGGCGGTGGCCGGCTCGCCGGTGGTGACGTCCACCGTCGCCAGGGCCCGGTTCAGCGACGAGATCGGCTTCATCGCGGCCTTCACCCGCAGCGGCTCGCCGGTGGTGATGCCGCCCTCCAGCCCGCCGGCCCGGTCGGTGACCCGGCGTACGCCGGTGGCGGTGGGCACGATCTCGTCGTGCGCCTCGGAGCCGCGGGAACGCGCCTGCTGCCAGCCGTCCCCGATCTCGACGCCCTTGATCGCCTGGATGGACATCAGCGCGGTGGCGAGCCGGGCGTCGAGCTTGCGGTCCCACTGCACGTGGCTGCCCAGACCCGGCGGCACCCCGTACGCCAGCACCTCGACGACGCCGCCCAGGGTGTCGGCGGCCTTCTTCGCGGCGTCGACCTCGGCGACCATCCGGGCGCTGGCCTCGGGATCGAGGCAGCGCAGCGGGTCGGCGTCGATGCGGGCGGCGTCCTCGGGCACCGGGCGCAGCCCGGGCTTGACGGCGACCGGGCCCAGCTCGACCACGTGGGAGACGATCTCGATGCCGAGCGCCTGCCGGACCAGCGCCTTGGCGACCGTGCCGACGGCGACCCGGGCGGCGGTCTCCCGGGCGCTGGCCCGCTCCAGGATCGGCCGGGCGTCGGTGTGGCCGTACTTCTGCATGCCGGCCAGGTCGGCGTGGCCCGGCCGGGGGCGGGTGAGCGGCGCGTTGCGGGCCTGGCTGGCCAGCTCCGCCGGGTCGACCGGGTCGGCGGCCATCACGGTGCGCCACTTGGGCCACTCGGAGTTGCCGACCCGGATCGCGACCGGGCTGCCGAGGGTCACTCCGTGCCGGAGCCCGCCGATGATCTCGACCTCGTCCTGCTCGAACGACATCCGGGCGCCGCGGCCGTAGCCGAGCCGGCGCCGGGCCAGCTCACCGGCGATGTCCCCGGTGGTCACCTCGACGCCGGCGGGCACGCCCTCCAGCAACGCGACGAGGGCGGGACCGTGCGATTCCCCTGCAGTCAACCAGCGCAACACAGCGGTCAGTCTGTCACGCCCGGTGGCCGCCGCCGTACGGTGCCCGCCGCGTCCCGCCCTGCGGACGCCGCCGTCCGACGAGCGGCCGGCGCCCGAAGCCGGGACAGGGCGCTCGGGCGGGGACACCGACGCGGGACCCTGGATGACCCGGGGCGCGGGCCGGCGTCGCCGGTCCGCCGGCTCAGATGCCCCGGCCGCGCTTGTGCAGGGTCCGCAGCACCGCGTCGGCGCGGACCACCCGCCCGGCCACGGCGAGGGCGAGGTACGCCCGCGGCTCGCGCGGGTTGCGCCGGATGGTGTGCCGGGCCCACCGCATCGCGCCCCGCCGGTCGCCGGAGGCGGCCCGGGCGAAGGCGATCTGCCCGGCGACCCGCGCCTCGCCGGCCGGCTGCGTGCCGAACTCCGGGTAGCGCTCCAGCAGCCACTGCAACGCCTCGGAGATGGTGTCCCAGCGCTGCGCGAAGTAGGACCGCTTGTGCCAGCGCACCAGCACGTACGGCGTGCGCAGGTTGACCAGCGGCGCGCTGCGGGCGGCCCGGAGCAGGAACTCGTAGTCCTCCGCGTAGCTGCCCGGGATCTCCTCGTCGACCAGCCCGAACCCGTCCCGCAGCGCGGCGGCGCGGATCAGGAAGGTGGACGGGTGCAGCTCGGTCATCCGGTCGCGCAGCAGGTCGGCCAGGGTGACCGAGTCCTTCGGCAGCGCCCGGTCGACGGTGTGCCCGTCGTAGCTGACCCGGATGCCGCAGCTGACGAACTCCGCGTCGGGGGCGGCGGCGAGCGCCTCGACCTGGGCCCGCAGCTTGCCGGGCAGCCACTCGTCGTCGTCGTCGCAGAACGCGACCAGCTCCCCGGTGGCCGCCAGGATTCCCGAGTTGCGGGCACCGGCCAGGCCGGGGGTGCGCTCGTTGCGGATCACCCGCACCAGGCGGTCCGGGCGGGACAGCTCGGCCAGTGAGCCGTCCGGCTCGGACCGGTCGTACACGACCACCACCTCGACCGGGCCGGGGTGGTCCTGGTCGAGGACCGCCCGCACCGCGGCCCGGAGCAGCTCCGGCCGGTCCCGGGTCGGTACCACCACGCTGACGCTCGGGTGTCCGGTCATCGCCGTTCTCCGTTCCGGTCCGGCCGTGCCCACGGCCGCCACCTCGCCCGCTGCCGTCGTCCGGTCGACGCGGCCACCAGTTCCTCCACGATCCGCCCCACCTGCTCCACCGCGGCGCGGCGCGCCTCGGACGCGGCCGGGTCGGCCGCGACGGCGAACCGGGAGGGGTCCGCCAGCCCCGCGGTGAGCGCCGCGAACAGCGCCTCCCGGGTCTCGGCCAACGCCACCATGCCGGCCGCGCCCAAACGGCGGGCGAAGAGCTGCTGGTGGTCGTCGACGTGCTCGCCCCGCGTCGGGTCCCGGGGCACCACGATCGGCAGGTGACCGTGCCGGCGAGCCTCCAGGATGGTGGCCGGCCCGCCGTGGCAGACCACCAGGTCGGCCTCGGCCATGGCGGTCTGGAGCTCGTCGTGGCCGAGGAACGGCACCGCCCCGGGCACGCCGGGCGCCCGGGTGTGTCCGTGCTGGACGGTCAGGCCGACGTCCTCGGCGACGCCGGGATGCCACTCCTCCAGCCAGCCGACCAGCCGGCCGAACGGGTGCTTGTCGGTGCCGACGGCGACCAGCAGCCGGGCGCGGGCGACGTCGTCGTGGTCACGGGGTCGAGGCACCCGGCCCGCCTGCGACGGCCGGGGACGGCCGGGGGCGACCCGGTGCGCGGGGGCGGTTCCGGTGCTCTCGGCGGTCACAGCAGGGTCCCCACGACGGTGGCCTCCGGGTACTGGCGGCGCTGCTCGTCCCACTGCACGAGCATCGCGGACAGGAACGGGCGGCAGAGCCGGGCGGTCAGGGTCGGGGTGTCGATCCGGTCGTACACCTCGATGTAGACGGTCGGGATGCGGCGCAGCCGGGCCAGCACCACGAACGGCACGGCGACCCCGGCGCCGGTGGTCACCACGGCGGCGACCCGGCGCGACCGCAGCACCCGCCAGGCGAGGACGGCGTTGCGCAGCAGGTTCGGCACGTTGCGGGTGGTCGGGTGGTGCGCCGGGACCAGGTCCTCGCCGGCGAGCAGCGAGACCGCCTCGGGCGTGTCGAAGGTGACCCAGCAGCGGCGCCAGCGTTCGTACCACGGGCGCAGGGCGAGCAGTTGGGCCAGATGGCCGCCGCTGGAGCCCACCAGGAGCAGGACTCCGGGATCGCCGGCGTCCTCGATTGTCGTTTCCACGCGACTCCCCACAAAGTTCGCTTGGAGTTTCGGTCGGCGCTCCGCCAGCAGATCACAGGTCTTCCGCCGGTCAAATAGGACGACCGGGCGACTGTCGTTTGTCGACGACGTCCAGCAGGGCGGGATGCAGCGCGGCGTTCCAGCCCGCGCCGGCATCGGCGAGCCGCCACGTGCGCAGCCACATCTCCAGCAGGTAGCCGTCGGCCACCAGCCGGCGCGCCGCCGGCCCGAGCCCCAGCCCGCCGCCGTGGTGGTCGAGGTGCGCGTCGACGGCCCGCGCCGCCGTCGCCGCCGACTCGCCCCGCAGCACCAGGGCGCGCTGGAACGCGTCGTGCGCCAGGTCGAAACCCAGCGGCACGTCCGGCCCGCTGTGCTCCCAGTCCCAGGCGACCAGCCGGCCGGCGTGCACGCCCAGGTTCCACGGCACCCAGTCGCCGTGCCAGTGCCCGAACTCGACGGCCGTGTCCCCGTGCCGGCGGGCCAGCGCGGCCACGGCGGCGACCGCCCGGGCCCCGTCGGGCGTGCCGGCGGCGGCGCGCTGCGCCTCGGCGGCGAGCCGGGCCAGGAAGGCCGACCCGGCCAACGGGCGCGGCGAGGCCGGCGGGCGGCCCCGGCGGGCCACCGCGAGCAGCGCCGCCAGCCGCGGCGGATCGCCGGCCGGCACCCCCCGCACCTCCGGCGGCAGCGGCTCGACCAGCGCGATGACCTGCCCGGCCGCGGTCACCTCGGCCAGCAGCCGGGGCGCCGCCGGGTGGTCGGGCGTCCCGGCCACCACCGGCAGCTCGCGCAGGGCCGCCGCCTCGGCGGTCACCAACGCCCGGGTGGCGCCGTTCCAGCCGATCTTGGCGTAGCCGAGGGGCCGGCCGGCCGGGTCGAACAGTTGCAGGGTGGGCTTGTGGTTCGGGTCCGGCGGGCGGACGCCGCAGGCCGCGTACACCGACGGGCCGCCGAGCGCGCCGGCCAGCCGCCGCGCCAGCAGCACCTCGTCGGCGGCGAGCCCGTCGGGCAGCGACACGGTGAGCCGCGGGAACGGGGCCAGGTCGACCGCGCCGACCCGGGCGAACCCGCCGAGCGCGGCCCGCACCGCCCGCACCTTCGACGGGCGCAACGCGTTGTACGCCAGCAGCGAGGCGGCCGTGGCCCGGGGCGCGCCGAGCGGCAGCAGGAACCGGGCCCGGGCGACCGACGGGACGACCGCGTACCGGGCGACGGCGCGGTGGCCGGGCGGCGGGGGGCCGCCCACGGTCAGGGCGAGCCGCTCGTCGCCGAACACCGCCCGGGTGACCCAGCCCAGCCCGTCCGTCCGGGACCGGGGATCGGCCGGCGCGGCGACCCGCGCCGTCACGCGGCCCGGTCCGCCCAGTCGAGGTCCAGCCCCAGCCGCTGCCGCAACGCGTCGTTGTACGGGCGGTAGTACTCGGTCAGCTCGGCGCGCACCACCGGCTCCAGGGGCGCCGAGCGGCGGTCGTTGTAGACCTTGAAGTCGGGCAGGTCGTGCGGGGGCAGGCCGAGGAAGTCCAGCGTCCGGCGGTAGGTGGACCGGGCGTCGCGGTAGAGGTCCTCGCTGGGCAGGAAGAGGATCTGCTCCCGGTCGAACCGGTCCAGCCACGGCTCCAGGTGCTCCAGGTAGCGGCCCCGGGCGCGGTAGGTGTACCAGTCGTACGGCTCGCTGAAGTACTCCGGCTCCGCGATCAGCCGCTCCCGCTCCCCCGCCGTGCGCTCCTCCTCGGCGGCGAGCGCGGCGGCGAAGTCGAGCGGCTCGATGCCGTGCGTCCGCCGTTCCTTCCAGTGCGAGTACGCCCGCTCCACCGGGTCGCGCAGCAGCACGATCAGCCGCACCGACGGCATCAGCGCGGCGACCCGCTGGGCGGCGAGGGGGTGGAACATGTACAAGGGCGCCGCCTCGCCGACCCGGACCGGCCCGCCGTGCCGCCTCGCCAGCGCCTCCCGCTGCCGCTGCGTCGGGAAGTGCGACCGATACCAGGCCTCGCCGCGCCGCCAGTGCTCCTCGAAGTAGTGCGCGGACTTCGTGTTCCAGGCCGGGAAGAGCCGGGGCACCAGCGGATGCTGGATGAGGTAGTTCCACAGCGACGTCGTGCCGCCCCGCTTGGTGCCGATGATGAGGAAGTCCGGCAGCGGCCGCCGGTCGCTGGTGCGCACCCCGTAGTCGACGAGGGACTCCTTCACCCGGTTCGTCACCTGCGTCGGGACGAGCTGCTTCACCCGGTCACGGATGGACGGCACGACGGACCTCACCTGCCCTTCGACTCCTCCGGGGCGGGCCCGGCGGCGGCCGGGGCCGCCTCCCGCCGCCCACGGATCTGCACCATGGTCACCCGGATGCCGCGTCGCACCCGGGGCAACGTCAGCAAGCCGACGCAGCCGGCGGCCAGCACCCCCACCGCCACCGCCAGCCCGCCGATCCCCCGCCCGCCGGCCAGCACCCCGACCGTCGCCGCGAACCCGACCCCGGCGACGGTGGCCGCCCCGGCCCGCAGCATCGCCGCGTCGACCAGTGGCTGGCCGACCACGACCCGGGCGCAGCATGCCGCGGTGAGGTTCTCGGTGGCGATGCCGAGCGCCCAGGCCAGGGCCGCGCCGGTCGCGCCGTGCGCCGGGATCAGCCACAGGCCGAGGGAGACGGTGACCAGCAGCCCGGCCAGCGTGGCGGCCAGGTGCAGGCCGCTGCGACCGCCCATGAGCAGCAGGCTCTGCACGTTGCCGACCCCGGTGTTGACCAGCATGGCCAGCGCGAGCACGGTCATCGCGTGGGCGCCGGCGGTGAACTCCGGCCCGAAGAGCTGGAGGAACGCCAGGCCGAAGACGGCGAGCAGCAGGTAGACCGGCCAGGACAGCACCAGCCCCCAGGTGGTCAACTGCCGGTGCACGGCGGCCGCCGCGCCCCGCTCCCCCCGCCCGAGCAGCCGGGACAGCTGCGGCGACACCGCCACCCGCAGCCCCTGCATGGCCAGTTGACCGGCGAGGACGTAGCGGCCGACGGCGCCGAACACGCCGGCGTCGGCCGGGCCGGCCAGCACCGAGGTGAGCAGCACGCCCACCCACATGTTGCCGGCGTCGATCGCCGCGGAGGCGGCGCGGGGCAGGGCGAACCGCCAGAAGGCCGACCAGTCGGCGGGCGTCGGCCGCAGCGCGGCGCCCCGGCCGACGCCGAGTGGGCCCGCGACCAGTGTCAGGCAGGCCAGCAGGGCGAGCGTCGCCGGCACCAGCCAGCCGGTCATGCCGGCGAGCAGGCCGCCGCCGGCGAGCACCGCCGCGCCGACCAGCACCGGCCGCGCCACCGGCAGCAGGAAGAACTGCACCCCGACGTACGCCCGGATGGGGCGGACGCAGCGCAGCGCGGCGAGCAGCAGCGTCATCGCCACCACCACCGGCACCGCGGCGAAACTGACCGCCAGCAGGGCCGCACCGTCGGCGTCGGATCCGTCGAGCAGGCGCGGGGCGAGCGCGTCCGCGGCGAGCACCCCGGCCACGGCGACGAGGACCGCGGCCAGCAGCGGCGGCAACAGCGCCACCGGCAGCACCCGGGCGGCGTCGCCGCCGGCGCCGGAACGGCGGCGGGGCAGCGCCCACATCAGCCCGGTCTCGGCGCCGAGGGTGCAGACGGCGGTGGCGACGGTGACCACGCCGATCGCGGCGAAGAACGCGCCGGAGCCGACCGTGCCGTAGCCGCGGGTGATGACGACCGCGAGCAGGAAGCCGAAGAGGCCACTGGTGGCCGCGCCGACCAGCCCGGCGGCCCCGCTGCGGGCGCTGCGCCGGGTCTCCGTGTCGTCGGCCGGCGCGCCGGCGGAGGCTGCGGCGCCGGCCGGCGGGCGGGTGGCGGCGGTCATGCCGGCACCGCCTTCGGGCCGACCGGGCGGAGGTGGTGCGGTCGGGCGGACGCCTCCCGCTCGGTGAGCACCATCGCGAAGGCGACGGCGAAGAAGGCGACCGCGAGGTTCTGGTTGGCCATGCCGTAGAACGGGATCTGCACCAGGCAGATCACCGGCACCACGGACAGCCACTGCCCGGCGGCCGAGGTGGCGCGGGCACAGCTCAACGCGGCGACGACGAACCAGGCGAGAAAGCACAGCAGCGCGGGGGCGCCGTGGCTGAACAGCACCATCCACAGCTGCCCCTGGGTGCCGATGGGCGCCTGGGCCGTGACGGTGTCCACGTTGACCGGCGCGCCGTAGCCGAGCCACGGCGACTCCTTCACCCGGCGGATCACCTCGACGTAGAGCGAGAGCCGGTCGGTGTTCGTGTCGCTGGACTCGACGCGGTTGCCGATCAGCTCGGCGATCGGGATGAACAGGGTGGCGACGCCGCCGATGACCACCACGCCGACGATCGACGCGGCCACCCGGACGTTGCCGCGCAGGGCGGCCCGGACGCCGAGCACGGCGAGGCCGGCGCCGATGCTGAGGAACATCGCCCGGTTGAGCGTGAGGAAGGCCGGGACCAGCGACAGCGGCAGCGACGCCAGCAGCGCCCAGCGCAGCGCGCCGCGCCGGCGCAGCATGGTGAAGGCGACCACGCAGGGCAGGGTCATCGCGTACGCGCTGCCGAAGTTGTTCGTGTACGCGAACGGCGCGGCCGGCCGGTAGATCGGGTTCAGTGACCGCTCGCTGTACTCGGCGGTGCTCAGGTGGACCATGTCCCGGATGAACGGGTTACCGGCCACGCCGCCCGGGAGCAGCACCTCCACCGGGGTGGTCAGCGCGAACCGGGGCGCCAGCACGCCCAGCCAGCCGAGCGCGACCAGCGCGAACCAGAACGCGCAGAGCGGCACGAGCACCGGGACAAGGTCGGCGCGTTCCCGGGCGACCGCGTAGACGTAGACGCCGACCACGAGCGCGGTGACGTAGAAGGCGAGCCGCAGGCCGAAGGTCAGCACCGAGGCCGGCGACTGGAGCTGGGTGGCGCTGACCAGGACGACGGCCAGGAACAGCAGCCAGATCCCGGCGGCCGGGGGCAGCGGCACCCGCCCCCGGATCACCAGCAGCGCGAACAGCAGCGCGCCGAGCAACGGCCAGCCGAGATAGAACGCGCCGGTCAGCCACCAGAGCGGCACCAGGCCGAACATCGCCGCCAGCGGCCACAGCGGCAGCCGGGGCGGAGCCGGCGGCTGCGGCGGCGGGGCGGCGCCGTCCGGGCCGCCGGCCGGCTCGCTCGTGGCCGGCGCGCGGGTGACGGGCACGGGTCAGCCCCGGCCGCTGCGGGTCAGCACGAAGCCGAGCGGGGTGACCCCGGCGGCGCGCAGCCGCTCCACGAGCCGGCGCAGGTCGTTCTGCCGGGTGCGGTCGCGCTCGACCACCACCACCGCCGTGCCCTGCCGGGCGACGGCGACACCGCGCTCGTCGGACTCGGCTGGCGGGGCGTTGAACAGCACGAGGCTGTGGTCGGCGCCCTGCCGCCAGGTGCCGAACCGGACGCTGCCCGCGCCCACGGTCACCGGGTCGGCGCCCGTCACCCGGCTGTTCACTCCGCTCGCCGAGGAGGCGACCCGGGGCAGGGTGAGCGTGGCGTCCGGGTCGGTGGACGGGCGCGCGCCGGGCGGGTGCGGCGACGGGCGGCGGGCCGCCGGCGGGGACGCGTCGCCGGCTGCCGCGTCCGCGGAGCCGGCCGGGCGGGGCTTGGGGACGGCGGGACGGGACGGGTCGGCCGCGGCGGGCAGCCGCTCCCGGTCGGCGAGCACCGTGTCGCGCAGCCGGTCGGCGCGGCCGCTGTCGTCGGCGACGAAGACCTCCCGGCCGACCGCCGCCAGGGCCACCGCCAGCCCGGCGGTGATGGCCGTCGCGTCCTCCTCGCGGGAGGTCAGCAGCGACACCCGGGCGGGCTGGCGCACCCGCTCGGCGATGGCCATCGCCACGTACCGGATGTCGGCGTCGACCGCCTCCTTGCGACCGCGCCACCCGCGGCTGCGCACCGTGCCGAGCAGCGGCAGGCCGGTGGCGTCGCGCCCGTCGTCCACCGACCGGATCCGCCGGTCGACGGACTCCCAGGCGTACGCCAGCACCACGCCGAGCAGCGTCCCGCCGAGCAGGCCGGCGAGCACGTAGAGCGGGCGGTTCCCGGCGGAGGAGGCCAGGGCCCGCTCGGCGGTCTGGGTGACCCAGCCGGGGCTGACGTCGACGGCGGCGATCTCCGTACGCGCCGCGTTGAGCTGGGTGAGCTGGTTGTTGATGCCGGCCAGCTCGGTCACCGCCGCGTCGACGGCGCCCTCCCGGGCGTTGTTGACCCGCTTCTGCAGGGCGGCCTGCTGGGCGGCCACCTTGCTGATGCTCTCGTCGTACGAGCGCAGCATCTCCGCCCGCTGCTTCTCGTACATCGCCCGGCGCACGTCCAGGTAGGCCCGGGCGGCCAGGTTGACACTCTCCACCGCCTGCTCGGCCGTGGGGGCCGAGTAGACGAAGCGCAGGATCTGCCCGCCGGTGGGCACCTCCACCTCCAGGGCGTCGCGCACCTCGCGCGGGTCCAGCCCGCCGGCGTCGGCGAGCCGCTGCACCACCTCGGTGCCGGTGGCGATGCCGCTCTCCACGTTCATGTTCACCGCCCGCTCGGCGTTGGCCCCGCTGGGGGTGAACGCGTCCGTGACGACGGGGCGGACCGCCACGACCGCGCTGGCGGTCACCGCGGCGGGGACGAGGAGCACGTAGCCGAGCGCGGCGGCCAGGCCGACCGCGGCGACGGCCGCCACCAGCCGGATCCGGTGCAGCGGGACGCGGAGCAGGTCGGTCAGCGTGACGGTGCGGCCCGCCCCGCCACCGGTGGGGACGCCGGCGGACCAGGAAGCGGGAGGAACATCAGTCATGGAACTTCTTCACCGTCTGTTGTGGATTTCCGGCGACCACGACCCGCGGCGGCACGTCCGTGCGGACCACCGTGGCGGCGCCCACGACACTGTCCCGGCCGATCCGCACGCCCTTCATCACCAGGGCGTGCGCCCCGATCCACACGTTGTCCTCGATCGTGATCGGGGCGCGGGTGGCCGGGACGGGTGGGTCGTGCCGCTGCTCGGGCGGCAGGTTGTGGAAGTCGTTGTCCAGCAGCTCGCAGTCCGAGAGCAGGCACCGGTCGCCGATCGTGACCGACGTCCAGGTGCCGATCCAGGTGGCGTTCAGCAGGCAGTCGGCGCCGACCGTCACCTCGCCGGGGCCGGCGAAGCGGACCAGCTTGTTCACCCGGGTGCGGTCGCCGATGCTCACCCGCACGCCCCGGCGCAGGCGGATCCGGCCGCGGATCTCGACGCCCCGGCCGAGGGTCAGCCGGGGGTAGCGCAGCCGGTACCAGCCGCGCTTGACCGCGAAGACGACCCGCACCGGGAGCCCTCGGCGGATGCCACCCGCGCCGACCAACGACCCTCCCTACGTCGCGGGGCCGGCGACGGCTGATCCGTCGCCGGCCCAACGTGAACAATCTACCGATGTCCGTTACGAACTGTTGACCCTCACTGCACGGAGAAGAACGTCGACGGGGTGGACCAGGTCACACCGGCCGCCGCCGGAGCGACGACGGTCGCCGCCGTCCCGTCGACCGCCGGGGCGGCCGTCGGGTCGAACGGCACGCTGCGCAGCGTCCCGTCGGTGGCGCCGTACACGATCTTCCCGGCCACCCACGCCATGCCGCGCACGGTCGACCAGGTGACCCCGGTGGTCGGCAGGGTGAACTCGGTGGCGCCGAGGTAGTTGCCGTCGATCTCGAAGTAGCGGTAGTAGAGGCCGCTGGCGCCCGACCGGGTGTAGTACAGGCGACCGTCGAGATAGAACGCGCCGGTCATCGCCGCCGGGTTGAACCAGTCGTTGTAGCCGGACGCCTCCCACGGCACGCCGATCGCGCCGCCGTTGAACATCGAGATGTCGATCCGGCTGCCGGTGGGGGTGCCGGCGACCGTGTGCGACCAGTAGATCCGGTCGGCGACCCGCCAGGTGGCGCCGGCCGCCGTGTAGTTCGGCTGGCTGACCGTGGTCGGGGCGCCGACGGCGGTGCCGTCGAACGGGACCTTCGCCAGCTCGCCGGGCCCGGTGCCGACGTAGAGGTTGCCGGCGGTCGCGGTCGGCGCGTTCTTCGGGGTGATGGTGCGCCCGCCGGCCAGCGGGAACATGCCGAGCCGGCCGTGGTACTCGTTGCCCATGCCGTCGGAGTTGTGGCCGAAGTAGAGGCCGTCGCTGCCGCGCCAGAGCACCGGCACCGACGAGCCCCAGTTGCTGGTGCCGGCCGGCATCGACGCGCTGCCGCTGCGGCGGGGGTTCCAGTTCACCGGCATGCCGGTGGCCGGGGTGACGGCGGCGATGCCGAGCCGGTCGATCGCGCCGTCGCCGGCCCGGTCGCTGGCGTTCGGGTTATTCAGCCAGCGGAAGTGCCCGCCGAGGTAGATGACGTTGTCGGCGACCTCGACGGAGGTGATGGTGTCGTTGCCGGTGTAGTCGACCCAGGTGCCGAGCTGGCCGGCGCCCCGGGCGGCGGTCTCGAACCGCACCAACGCGTCGCAGTACGCGGCCGGCCAGCCCGCGCCGCCGTTGGTGCCGACCACGAACCAGCTGCTGTCGGCGCCGAACTTGACGTCCTGCACGTAGTGCACGAAGGTCGCCGGCGCCGCGCACGGCGGCACGAACTTCTCGGTGCTCCAGTCGAGCAGGGTCGGCGTGCCGGAGAGGTCGACCAGCGCCAACTGGTTGCGCGGCAGGCCGTTGACATACATGAAGTTGCCGCCGACGGCCAGGGTGGCGCCGTCGGGGGCGACGTCGATGGTCCAGACGTACGGGGTGGTGTCGTGGCGCCCGACGGTGGCGTTGACGTTGAAGGTCGGGTCGATCGCGCCGGTGGTGGCGTCGAGCCGACCCAGGCCGGCGTGCGCGGTGCCGTTGAGCCAGTTGAACGCGCCGGCCACGTAGAGGTGGTTGCCGTGCAGGGCCAGGTCGCGGACGGTGCCGCCGTCGGAGCGGCCGACCCAGCTGTCGACGATCGCGCCGGTGGCCGGGTTGAGCGCCACCAGGTTCTTACGCGAGACGCCGTTGACGGTCTTGAACGCGCCGCCGACGATCAGCGTCCCGTTGGGCCCGGCGACGAGCGTGTTGACCGCGCCGTCGAGCACCGGCAGGAAGGCGGTCGAGATCGTCCCGGTGGCCCGGTCGTACGCGAAGAGGTAGCGCTGTGTCGTCCACGCCGCGCTGGCGGTCTGCCGGATCTGGGTGAAGCTGCCGCCGACGTACACCATGGAGCCGACCTGCGCGAAGGCGCGGGTCTCGCCGTCCCTGGCGTGGGGGGTGGCGTCGGCGGGGTTCGCCGAGACCAGGGTCGCCGGTTCGGGGGCCGGCACCACGGCGGCGGAGGTCCCGGTGGGGACGGCCAGCACGGCGGCGACGGTCACCAGCGCGACCACCCCCGCCCGGGTGCGGAATCCGGCGGATCGCCGGAAGCGCGGGATTTCGGGCACGCTACGCCTCCAAGGTGGAAGAAGACCCGCGTAGCGTGCCTCGCCCACCCCGCTCGGCGATATCCGCCGATTGGGCGGTCAGTGCCTCCGCAAGCGACAGACCGTGTGTTCTGTCGGATGTCCGACTCATCCGGTCGTCCGCCGGCCTGTGCCGACGGTCAGCGGCTCCCTCCGGTGGGCTGCCGCAGGTAGCTGTCGCGACCGGCGCGGGTGAACCCGGCCACCGCCGAGGCGTCGTGGTTCATCGTCATGTCGCACGTGCTCGTCCGGCGGGTCATCCCGGCGGAGTTGAAGTAGATCGCGGCCTTGATCTTCGGGTGCGCCCTGAGCGCCGCCGGGAACTCCTCGAACCAGCGCCGCTTGGCGTCCGGGTCGGCCGCGTTGAAGTTGGTGCCGAACTCGGCGAGCATCCGCGGCTTGCCGACGCCGAGGCGGTGCTCGTCCAGCCAGCGGTAGAAGCCGCCGATGGTGGTGGCGGGGCTCTTCCACACCGTGCTGCCGTTGCAGACGTGGAAGTTGTACGGGTCGTAGCCCACCCAGTCGACGTACCGGTCGCCGGGGTAGAGGGCGGCGTACCGGTCGTAGTGGCCGGACCAGCCCATCATCGTCCACACCCAGACGGCGTTGTGGGCGCCCGCCGCGGCGAACCGGTCGTGCACGTGCCGCCAGGCGCGGACGAAGTCGGCGTCGCTGCCCTTCGCCGGCTCGTCCTCCGGCTCGTGGTCGAAGCCCATGAAGACCGGCACGCCGGTGTCGCGGATCCGCCCGGCGACCGCGTCGATGGTGGCGTCGTACCGGCCACTGTAGACGTCTCGCCAGGTCAACACGGTGCCGGAGGAGAAGACGCGGGACTCCCAGGCGAAGAACATCAGCCGGCCCTCGCGCATCTGCTGTCGCTGGTAGGCGTCCGGGAACGCGCCGTTGCTGCCGGTGCCGGAGAAGTCGTGATAGCGGTGCACGATGTCGAACTTCCGCCCGACCTGCGCCTCCACCTCGGCGACCGCCGCCCCGTGGTTCCACCCGTCGGCCGCGCCGGCCGGGGAGTACATCCCCCACCAGGCGCCGCACGAGGGGACCAGCTTGCCCGACACCTCGCCGCACCGCCCGGTGCCGCCGGACGGGCTCGCCGACGGGCGGGGCGTGGCACGGGTCGGGCTGGCGCTGGGGGTCGGCCGTGGCGCGGGCGTGGGCGCCACCGTCCGGCTCGGCGAGGGCGCGGCGCTGGTGACCGCCGGCGTGGGCGAAGTGCCGACGTCGTAGCGGATCTCCAGGCGCGGGCGCAGGTCGGGGTTACTGTTCTCCGTCGACGCCCAGTAGATCCGCGTTTCCAGGCCGGTCTGGGCCAGCGAGACCGTCCAGGTGCCGTTCCCCCTGACCAGGGCCGAGACGTCCCACTCGTTGAAGCCCGCCGCCACCGGGGACACAGCGTCCAGGGCCGGGCCCGGCGGCGTCGGCGCCGGGCGCGCCGCGCCGGCGTCGGCGGCGGACGCGTGCGCGGTCACCGTCGCGGGGAACTTCTGCCAGGCGTGCACCCGCAGCGTGGCCCTGATGTTGACGGCGGACGCCGGCAGACTGGTCACCGCGAACCGGATGACCGCCTCCCGGGCCCCGCGCGGGTTGCCGTCGCAGCGGGCGGCGCAGGTCACCAGCGTGGTCTTCGCACCGTTGTCGCCGTCCTGCGGCACCGTCGTCGCCGTGGTGTCCGCCGTCGCCCGGATCGACACGTCGTCGGCCGCCAGCAGCGGCACCGTGGTGGCGGCGATGCCGGCGACCACGGTGGCGCCGACGACGCCGAGCAGCACGGCCTTGCGCCGTGGGCCGTGGTGCCGGGTGCGGCGGTGCAGTCCGTGCCTGCTCAAGGAACACTCCCTGTGTCTCGGGCGGTGACGCTCAGCAGCGTATCCACGACCGCCACGTGACGTGGGCAGGACAGCGGGACGTAAGCGCGTCTTAACCGTCGCCTAAGGATGCCCTGGAGAACCACAGGGGACGATCCCCTCCGGCGGGGACGGTCAGGCGGCGCGGGCGGCGGCCAGCGCGGCGGCCATCGCCGCCCGGGGCGCGGCGACGCCCGTGAAGTGCTCGAACTGGCCGACCGCCTGGGCCAGGAGCAGGTCGAGCCCGGAGACGACCCGGCAGCCGGCGGCCTGGGCGGATGCGGCGAGGGGCGTCGGCCACGGGTCGTAGAGCGCGTCGAAGAGCACCGTCTCCGGCCGCCAGGCGACGGTCTCCGCGAGCGGGTCGGCGACGCCCTTCGGCACGGTCGAGACCACCACGTCGGCGCGGCACCGGTCGGCCGCGTCGGCCCAGGGCCCGCCGGCCAGCTCCACGTCGACCGCGCGCGCCACCGGGCGCAGCTCCTCGACCGCCTCGGGCCGGCGGGCCACCACGGTCACCGCACGGGCGCCGAGCCGGCCCGCCGCGGCCACCGCCGCGCGGGCGGTGCCGCCCGCGCCCAGCACCGTCACCGTCGCGCCGGGGCGCACCCCGGCGTCGGCGAGCACCTCGACCATGCCGACGACGTCGGTGTTGTCGGCGTACCAGGAGCCGTCCGGTCTGCGTACCAGCGTGTTGGCGGCGCCCACGGCGGCGGCGACCGGCGACACCTCATCGGCCACCGCGAGCGCCGCCTCCTTGCCCGGCATCGTCACCGACAGCCCGGCCCACTCCGGGCCGAGGCCGGCGACCACGTCCGGCAGCTCCGCCGCCGCGCACTCGATCCGGGTGTACGACCACCCGGTCAGCCCCGCCGCCGCATAGCCGGCGTTGTGGATCACCGGGGAGAGAGAGTGCGCGATGGGCTTCCCGAGCACCCCCGCCCGCCGTACAGCCATCATCAGATGACCCCGGCCTCCTTGGCCTTGACCTTGTTCCGCTCGTGCTCCGCGATCGTCTCCGCGAAGGCCGAGTGCCCCTGCTTGTCGATCGCCACGAAGAAGAGCCACTTGCCGTCCGGCGGGTCCATCGCGCCCTCCATGGCCTGCTTGCCCGGGTTGTTGATCGGGGTGGGCACCAAGCCCCGCAGCTTGCGGCTGTACGGGTTCTTGGTGTCGAGCAACTCCTCCTCGGTCATCTGGGCGGAGGTCTTGGTGTCCTGGCCGGTCAGCTCGAGGTAGTAGTTGACCGTGACGTCCATCTCCAGGCAGTTGCAGGGAAACTCGCCGAAGACCCGGTTGTAGGCCACCCGGGCGACCTTGCCCAGGTCGTCCTTGTTGCCGGCCTCGGCCTGGGCCAGCGACGCGACGATCAGCGCCTCGTACGGGCTGATGCCGCCGCGCTCCTTCTGCACCCGGTCGGCGAACTGCATCTCCCCGGTGACGGCGAGGAAGTTCTCGACCATCAGCTTCAAGATGGTCTCGGCGGTTGCCTTCGGCGGGATCTCGTAGGTGTCGGGGTAGAGGAAGCCCTCGATCGACGGCTTGACCTTCTTGCCGTCGGTGCGCTTGAACCACCAGTCCGGCACGCCGAGCGCGAGCGGGTCCTTCGCCGCCGCCTCGAAGTCCTTCACCGGGATCTTGGTCTCCTTGGAGAGCAACTGGTATACGTTCTTCGCCGTCCGGCCCTCCGGGATGGTGACCCCGTTGACGATCCGGTTCTTCAGGTCGAGCATCGCGGTGACCGCGCTCTCGCCGCTCATCTGCTTGCGCAGCTTGTAGGTGCCGGGCTGGATGTTCTTGCTGCGCGAGTTGGCCTCGGCGGCCTCGATGAACGCCTTGGCGCTCTTCACCACGTCGGCGGCGACCAGCGCGTCGGCCATGTCGGCGATCAGCGCGCCCTGCTTGATCTCGACGGTCACCTCGCCGGTGCCCGCGCCGTCGTAGTCGGGCGTGACGAAGTAGCCCTGGATCCGGTCGAAGCCGTAGAAGGCGCCGCCCCCGATCCCGCCCAGCAGGACCAGGGCGAGCAGCAGCGCCAGGACGGTCTTGCCCCGCCCGCCGCCGGAGCGCCCGTCGCGCTTACGCATGGCGCTGCGACGGTGTTTGCCCTTCTCCCCCCGCTCCTGCTCGTCGAACCCGAGGTCCAGATCGTCGATCATCGTGTCCGCCTCCGCTGCGCGTCCAGCCAGCTCTGCAGAATCTCCACCGCGGCAGCCTGGTCGACCACCGCCCGTTGCCGTTTCCCCCGGACACCACGCTCGGCAAGCCTACGAGACGCCACGACCGTGGACATCCTCTCGTCGGTGAGCGCCACCGGAACGGGCGCTATTACATCGGCCAGTCGGTCAGCGTACGCCTTCGCGTGGACGGCCGCCGGACCGTGCTTGCCGGCGAGATTGACCGGAAGGCCGACGACGACCTCGACCGCCTCGTGCTCGGCCACCAGCGCGGCGAGCTCGGCGATGTCGCTCGGCACCGCGTCCGGGCCCGCCGTGAGGTCGCGGGCGAGGGTGACCAGCGGGGTGGCCAGCACCCCGTGCGGGTCGGAGCGCGACACCCCCACCCGGACCTGACCGACGTCCACGCCGAGCCGGACGCCGTGGGACAACTCGCTCACCGTCGGTAACTCCCCCAGAAACGGCGAACCAGGACGGACCATTCCGGTCCGCCCTGGTCGCTGCGGTCTCGCATCACGCCTCGGCGATCGCCTTCTCGACCGTGAGCAGCAGGTTGGGCGCTTCCGCCGCCGGCAGGCCGCCGCCCTGGGCCAGGTCGGGGCTGCCGCCCCCGCGCCCGGAGAAGGCCGCCTTGACCAGGTCGGAGGCGGACAGGCCCCGGCTGCGGGCGGCCGGGTTCACCGCGACCACCAGGGACGCCTTGCCTCCTGCCCGGGCCGCCACCGCGACGACCGCCGGCCGCGCCGGGTCGATCTTGCCCCGGATCTCCTGGGCGAGCGTCCGCACGTCGTTGCCGGCCGCGCCCTCCGGCGCCTCGGTGCCCACGTACGCGACCCCGCGCACGTCCTTCGCCTGCGCCGCCAGCGCCGCCGCGCCGCCGAGCACGAGCTGGGCGCGCAGCTTCTCCAGCTCCTTCTCGGCGTCGCGCAGCTGCGTCACGGTCTGCTCGACCCGGTCGGCGACCTGGTCGTTGGGCACCCGGTACAGCTCGGCGAGGCGGGACACCAGCAGGTGCTCGCGGGCCAGGAAGTGGAAGGCGTCCATGCCGACCAGCGCCTCGACCCGGCGCACCCCGGAGCCGATCGACGACTCGGAGAGGATCTTGACCAGGCCGAGCTGGCCCGAGCGGGCGACGTGGGTACCGCCGCACAGCTCCCGGGCGTAGTCGCCGACCTCGACGACCCGCACCTCCTCGCCGTACTTCTCGCCGAACAGCGCCATCGCGCCGATCCGCCGTGCCTCCTCCAGGGAGGTGACGAAGGCGTGCACCTCCAGGTCGGCGAGGAGCACCTCGTTGACCTGCTGCTCGACGTCGCGCAGCACGCTCGGCGCCACCCCGGTGGGGGTGTTGAAGTCGAAGCGCAGCCGCCCGGGGGCGTTCAGCGAACCGGCCTGGGTCGCGGACTCGCCGAGGAAGTTGCGCATGGTCTGGTGCACCAGGTGGGTCGCGGTGTGCGACCGGGAGATGGCCCGCCGGCGGGTGGTGTCGATCTCCGCGTAGCCGGTCTCCCCCGCCCGCACCTCGCCCCGGACCACCCGGGCGCGGTGCACGATCAGGCCGGGCACCGGCTGCTGCACGTCGAGCACCTCGACCTGGCCGCCGCCGACCGTGATCATGCCCAGGTCGGGCTGCTGCCCGCCGCCCTCGGCGTAGAACGGGGTGGCGTCGAGCACCAGCTCGACAGTGTCGCCCTCGACCGCCGCCTGGCGGGGGCCGTCGACGCCGAGCACCGCCCGCACCGTCGACTCCCGGGACACCTCGCTGTAGCCGGTGAACGTCACCGGCCCGCCCGAGTCGAGCACCGACCGGTACGCCGACAGGTCGGTGTGCCCGGTCTTGCGCGCCTGGGCGTCGGCCTTGGCCCGGGCCCGCTGGTCGGCCATCAGCCGGCGGAAGCCCTCGGCGTCGACCTGGAGGCCCTGCTCGGCCGCGATCTCCAGGGTCAGGTCGATCGGGAAGCCGTACGTGTCGTGCAGCTGGAACGCCTTCTCACCGGAGAGCGCCTGCTTGCCGGCCGTCCGGGTCTCGGCGATCGCCGTGTCCAGGATCGTCGTGCCGGCGCGCAGGGTGGACAGGAACGCGTCCTCCTCCGCGTACGCGTAGTCGGCGATCCGGTCGAAGTCGGCGGCCAGCTCCGGGTACGACGGGGACATGCAGTCCCGGGCCACGGGCAGCAGCTCGGGCAGCGCCCGCTCCTGCCAGCCGAGCAGCCGCACGGCCCGGATCGCCCGGCGCATGATGCGCCGCAGCACGTAGCCGCGCCCCTCGTTGCTCGGGGTGACCCCGTCGCCGATCAGCATCAGCGCGGTACGCACGTGGTCGGCGATCACCCGCAGCCGGACGTCGTCCGGGTGCGACTCGCTGGCGACGTGGCCGGAGCGGGCGCCGTAGCGCTTGCCGGTCAGCTCGGCGGCCTTGTCGAGGATCGGCCGGACCTCGTCGATCTCGTAGAGGTTGTCGACGCCCTGGAGGATGGACGCCATCCGCTCCAGGCCCATGCCCGTGTCGATGTTCTTTGCCGGCAGGTCGCCGAGGATCGGGTAGTCCTCCTTGCCGGTGCCCGGGCCCCGCTCGAACTGCATGAAGACGAGGTTCCAGAACTCCATGTAGCGGTCCTCGTCGACCGCCGGGCCGCCCTCGCGGCCGTACTCCGGGCCGCGGTCGTAGAACAGCTCGGAGCACGGGCCGCACGGGCCGGGGATGCCCATCGACCAGAAGTTGTCCGCCTTGCCCCGACGCACGATCCGCTGGGCGGGCACGCCCACGGAGCGCCAGATGTCGTACGCCTCGTCGTCGTCCAGGTAGACCGTCGGCCAGATCCGCTCCGGGTCGAGGCCGAACCCGCCCTGCTCCTGCGACTTGGTGACCAGGTCCCAGGCGAGCGGGATCGCCCCGTCCTTGAAGTAGTCACCGAAGGAGAAGTTGCCGTTCATCTGGAAGAACGTGCCGTGCCGGCTGGTCTTGCCGACCTCGTCGATGTCCGGCGTGCGGATGCACTTCTGCACGCTGACGGCCCGCCGGTACGGCGGGGTCTGCTGCCCAAGGAAGTAGGGGACGAACTGCACCATGCCGGCGTTGACGAACAGCAGGTTCGGGTCGCTGATGGCGGGCAGCGGAGCGGACGGCACCACGGCATGGCCGTTCGCCTCGAAGTGGGCGAGGTACCGCCGCTTGATCTCCGCCGTCTTCATCGCTGGTGTTCCTCCGGAAAGATTTCTCGGTCGCCGACGCGCGGGTCCTCCCGCAACTCGGCGAACTGGTCGTCGAACGCCTCGCCCTGGGCGAACGCCTCGTGGATCTCCTGCTCGCGCTCGGCCATCCCGATCCGGACGTCCTCCACGAAGCTACGCAGCGACTCCGCCAGCCCGCCAGCGGATTCGGACAACGTGCTGGCGATGCCGGCCGGGGTGTACGACTGCGCGGTGCGGGTCGCCTTGCGGACCACGACCACGCCGACGGCCAACCCGATGCCGAGCCAGAACAAGCGCCTCATTCCCCAGCCCTCCTGGTCGTGCCGTCAGCGGTTGCCGCGCTTGGCGGCCCGCCGCTGCTGCTTGATGGTGTCGCGTACCTCGCGCTCGGTCTCGGCGTGCCGGCGGGCGGCGGCGGCCTTGCGCACGCCGTAGCCGAAGGCGGCCACCTTGACCAACGGGTTGGCGGCGGCGGCGGAGACGACGGTGGCCAGGTTCGCGACGTTGGCGGTGACGTTCTGCGCGTGGCTGGTCATGGTGTCGACCTTGGCAAGCTGCAGGTTCACCCCGTCCAGGGAGGTCTGCACCTGTTCCAGGGTCGTGTTCACGTTCTTCACCGTGGTGTTGACGTCGCCCAGCAGCGGCGCGGTGCGGTCGTTGAGGTCGTTGATCATGCGGGTGGTCGCGTCCACGGTGTGCCGCAGCCGCAGGATGGGCAGCGTCAGGATCAACACCAGCATCGCGAACGCGATCGCCGCGATCAGCGCCGCGACCTCTCCAAAGTCCACGCCTGTCCTCCTCAAGCAGGGGTCCCGGGGACCGGACGTCCCCGGAACGCGCGACCGTTGTGCCCACACCGCCGCCCGGCGACCCGCAGGGGCCAGCGGGGGCTGGCGGATCCGCCAGCCCCAGACCCTACCGTCCGTGATGGAAACCGGCTCAGGACGGTGAGGGTGTCGGTTCGCCGAGCGGATCCTCGCTGAACGTCGGGAAGGGATCCTCGCCCGTGAGCGACGGGTCGATGCTCGGCTGCGGCCGGGTCCGCTCGTCGTCGATCGCGTTGCGGACCTTCACCGACACCAACGATCCGGCGCACTGCTGGGCAGCGGCCGACGGATCGGGCGACGGCTCCACGGCCGGCGCCCCGTCCACCGGCGGCGGCGCACAGGTCGGCTCGCGCACCCAGAGGTCGAGGGTCAGCTCGTCCCGGCGCCAGCAGGTGTAGCTCCCCTTCGGCGACTGCTCGGGGCAGCGGGTCACCTGCCAGGGCCGCCAGCCGTCCTCGGTCAGCGCCCGCTCGTAGACCTGCGCGGTCTCCTCCGGGGCCCGTTCGGAGGTGATGGTGCGTTCGCGCAGCCGGCAGTCGAGCAGGCACCACCGGCTGCCGCTGACGTCGTCGACCGTCTTCGCCGCCGCCCAGCCCGGCACGTCCAGCTCGTCGAGGGTGTCGAAGACCGGGTCGCGGCTGAGCGTGCGGATGCCGAAGAAGAGCGGGATCGCGCCGAGGAGCACCACGCTGACCAGGGCCAGGACGCCCATCCGCAGCCGCCGCCGCTCGCGCATCTGCCGCCGCAGTTCGGACCGCGCGCCGCGCAGCCCGCCGGAGGCGGGGGCGTCGTCGTCGGGCGACTCCGGCTCCGCGGCCTGCCGCAGCGCCGGCCCGTCCGCCGGCCCCGGCCCGACGGCGGACGGATCGGCGGACGGTACGACCGAGACGGCGGCCCGGGCCACCGGCGGCCCGCCGGCGGGTCCCGGCGGCGGCACCGGCGGGACGCCCGCCGGCTCCGGTCGCCCGGGGTCACGGGGCGGCGGCAGGGCGCGCCCGGTGGCGCGGTCCTCCGGTCCGGGCCGGGGCGCCGGGGCGGCGGCGCGGGCCACGCCGGTCGGCCCGGCCGGCGCGCCAGGTCCGGCGATGCCCGGGCCGGCGGTGCCAGGTCCCACGGTGCCCGGGCCGGCGGTGCCGGGCAAAGTCGTGGGGGCCGGCGTCCCGCCGGCGTGGGTGGTCCCGGGCGGCATCCCGCCGGCGTCGGGGGCCCCGGGCGGCGGCACGGCGGCCCGACCCGGCGCGGCGTCGGGTCGCGCGGCGCCCCGGACCGGCCCGCCCTGGGTCACGTCGGGACGGGCCCGGCCACCCGGGCGCGCCTCGCCTTCGAGCGGTCCAGCCGGCGCCGGTCGCGCGGCGCCCCGCGCCGGCGGCGGACCGGAGGGTGCGCCGTCGGCCGGCCGGGGCGGTTCGGAACCGGGCCGGGCCCGGCCCGTCACCTGTCCGGGGTCGTCGCCGGGGACCGGCGGTCGCGCGCCGGGCCGGGCTCGGCCGGCGAGGGCGCGACCGGTCCCGGCGCCGCGCCGCTCCGGATCGGGTGCCACCGGCGGGCCACCCGGACCGGGCGGCGCCGCCGGTGGCTTGACGGTCGGCAGGGCGGGGTCGGTGTGGTGGGTGCGGCCGGCCTGCCGGAGCCAGTCGGCCGGGCGCTCCGGCCGGCCGCCCCGGGGCTCACCGGGGGCGGGCCGCCGCCGGCCCGGTTCCCCCTCGCCGGGTGCCACACGGCGCCCCGGCCCGGCGTTCTCTTCCTCGTCCGGGCTCGTCCGGTGCCCCCGGACACGGCCGGCCGGGGCCTCCGCACGACCGGTGGGCGGCGCCGCGGGGCCGCCGTCCGCACGACCGGTGGGCGGTGCCGCGGGGCCGCCGTCCGCACGGCGGGTGGGCGCGGAGGCGGGACCGCCCTGCGCGGGCACCGACCCGGCGCCGGGCGGCGCGGGGGGCGCGCCGGGCACCGGCGGGGCATTGCCGGAACGGGGCACCACCGGCTCGTCCGGCTCGGCGGCGCGGCGTCGACCGGCCGGGCCGGGACGGCGGTGGTCGATCGCGTCCACGCCCGGCGCGGCGCCGGGGGCGGCGGTCGGCGGGGCGGCCGTCGGCGCCTGCCCGGTCGCCTCGGTCGGCTGGGGGCCGCCGGCGTCGACCGGGCCGCGCCGCAGCCGACCGGCACGGGGGTCACGCTCGTCGGCCGGGGCGCCGCGCAGCTCGCCGGTCGGCGGGTCGAGGGGCGGCTGGGCGGCACCGGGTGGCGGGACGGCGACCCGGGCGGCGCCGACGGGACCCCCTGGGCGGCCGGAGGCGCCCGGCGCCGGCGCGGCACCCGGCGCGGGGGCCCGACCGGAACGCCTGCCCGGCGACGGCGGTTCCACCGGCGTCACGGCGGGCGGAGCGCCCGGAGCGCCCACCGGCGCACCCGCGGGCGGCCCGGATCGCGGGGCCCTGGCCGGCCCCGGGTGCGGACGGACCGGCGGACCGGCGGGCGGGTGCGCCGACGGACTGGCGGGCACGGCCGGCGGGCCGAGGGGCGCACCGGCCGGCGGGCCGACCGGTGGGCGCTGGCCGGGGGGCACGTCGACCGACGGGCCGACAGGCGGACGCGGGCCGCCCGGCGCACCGCCCTGACGGCCCGTGGCCGGGCCGCCCTGCGGGCCGGTCGAGGGGCCCGAGTCGGGTCGCGGGCGTCGGTCGGGCCCGTCCGGCCCGGGCTGCGGCCGCCCGGCCGCCGGGGCCCGGCGCGCGGACTCCGGTGCGGTGGCGGGACCGGAGGCGGGGGCCGCCGGGCCGGCCGGCCGGGGCTCCGCCGTACCGGGCCAGGGACCGTCCGCCGGCCGGGGACGCGGGGACTCCGCCCCGGCGCGGCGCACCGGAGGCGCGGCGGCCGGGCCGGGGCCACGGTGGGGCGACCCGGAAGGGTCGGGAGGCGTCGGGGCGCCCGGGGGCGGGGTCGGCTCCGCCCCGCCCGGCCCCAGCTCGGTGCGCTGCTGCTTGGCCGAGCGCAGGTCGTCGATCCAGCCGAACTCCTCGCCGCTGATGGGCTCCTCGGGCTCGGCCTCGGCCTTGCCCCGCCCCCAGCGGCGACCCTTGGCGCGGGAGTCGCGCCGCTCGTCCGGGCCGTCCTCCGGTCGCTCCGAACCACGCGATCTCACTGCTGACCCTCTCCGGCGGCGTCACTGCCGCCCTCTCGCGCCGCGCCGGCGCCGCCCGTGTCCGCCGATGGGCGGCCGTTGCCCGCCGATCCGCTCGCCACGCCCACCGGTGCCTCCGGGGGCGCGGCCGGGGCCGGCAGCCCCCGTACGATGCGGCGCAGCAGCGGCAGCCGGGTGGCCACGGCCCGCTCCGCGCCGTGCTGGCTCGGCCGGTAGTAGTCGGCACCGACCAGGTCGTCGGGGACGTACTGCTGGGTGACCACGCCACGCTGGTCGTCGTGCGGGTAGCGGTAGCCGGTGCCGTGGCCCAGCCCCTTGGCGCCGGCGTAGTGCGCGTCGCGCAGCCCGCGGGGCACCGGCCCGCCTCGGCCGGCCCGCACGTCGGCGATCGCCGCGCCGATCGCGGCGGTGGCCGAGTTCGACTTCGGGGCGGTGGCCAGGTGGATCACCGCCTGGGCGAGGTTGAGCTGCGCCTCGGGCAGGCCGACGTACTCCACCGCGTGGGCGGTGGCGGTGGCGACACTCAGCGCAGTCGGGTCGGCCATGCCGACGTCCTCGCTGGCGAAGATGACCAGGCGGCGGGCGATGAACCGGGCGTCCTCGCCGGCGACCAGCATCCGGGCCAGCCAGTGCAGCGCCGCGTCCACGTCCGAGCCGCGCATGCTCTTGATGAAGGCGCTGGTCACGTCGTAGTGGGCGTCGCCGGCGCGGTCGTAGCGCACCGCCGCCACGTCGACCGCCTGCTCGGCGGTGGCCAGGTCGATCCGCCCGGCGCCGAGCGCCGTGGCGGAGGCCGCCGCCGCCTCCAGCGCCGTGAGCGCCTTGCGCACGTCACCGGCCGCGAGGCGGACGAGGTGGTCCTCGGCCTCGGTCTCCAGGATCAGCGCGCCGCCGAGCCCGCGCTCGTCGGCGACCGCGCGGCGCAGCAGGCCGCGCACCGCCGCGTCGTCCAACGGCTGGAGGGTGAGCAGCACGCACCGCGACAGCAGGGGTGAGATCACGGAGAAGTACGGGTTCTCGGTGGTCGCCGCCAGCAGGGTGACGGTGCGGTCCTCGACGGCGGCGAGCAACGAATCCTGCTGGGTCTTGCTGAACCGGTGCACCTCGTCGATGAAGAGCACGGTCTGCGGGCCGCCGGAGCGGCGCTGCCGGCGGGCGGTCTCGATCACCGCGCGCACGTCCTTCACCCCGGCGGTGAGCGCCGACATGGCGACGAAGCGGCGGTCGGTGGCCCGGGCCACCAGGTGCGCGATGGTCGTCTTGCCGCTGCCCGGCGGCCCCCACAGGATGACCGACATCGGCGCGCTGGCGGAGACCAGCTGGCGCAGCGGGGCGCCCGGCGCGAGCAGGTGGTCCTGCCCGACGAGCTCGTCGATGCTGCGCGGGCGCATCCGGACCGGCAGGGGCGAATCCTCCCCCACCGCCGTGAAGCCGTCCACACCGACGGAACCCGCGGGCGCGGGGGGCGCTGCGGCGGGCTCACCGAGGGAGAAGAGGGCGTCGGACTCCATCACGAGAACAGTACCGGTCCCGCCCGACGACGCCGGAAGCGCGCCGTCCGGCGGGACCACTGGTGATCGATTACGGTCAGCCCCGGCCCGGGCGCCGACCCCGGTACCACCGGCCGCCGCCCCCGCCGCGCGGGGCGCTGCCAACCCCGGCAAGGTAGAGGGAGAGCAGCAGCAGGCCCAGCATCAGCAGGGTGGACGGGTTCAGCAGGTCCGGCGCACCGAGGTTGGTGTCGAAGAGGTCGAGCAGCAGGGCGAAGCCGAAAACGATCGCCGCGAGAATGGCGAGCATGTCGTTCCTCCGGTGGGGGTTCCCAGTAGGTCTGCGCGGGATGTACCCAATCGGTCCGCTCGCCAATCTCCACGGTGGACCACCTTGGTTCTGGGTGCCGTCCGGGTTCCGCCGACGGGAGCACGGCGGGCGTTCTAGGCTGGCGACATGATCATCGCCGACCAGGTCCTGGAGGGGCGGGACGCCATCCTGGCGGCTGCCGACCACCACCCGTACGCCCGGCACTCGCTCTGGCTCGGCGAGCAGCCGCGCGGCTGGCGGCGCGACGACGCGGTGGGTTGGCTGCTCCCGGCGGAGCACGGCCCGGCCGGCGGCGCGATCGGCGCGCCCGGGCCGGCGGTCGACGTCTTCGCCGACCTCGTCGCGCGGGGCGTGCTCCGGCCCGGCCAGTGGCTGCACCTGCCGCGGCTCGACCCGGCGGCGCTGGCCGGCCGGCTGGCCGTGGCCCGGCACGACGAGTGGGACTTCCTCTGGACCGTCGCCGCGCCCCCGCGCCAACCCGAGGAGGAGCGGGTGGTCCGGCTCACCGAGGCCGACCGCCCGGCGCTGACGGCGCTGATCGACGAGTCGTTCCCGACCACCACCTCGCGCCCGGACGACCCCCGGGTCGTCGCCTGGTACGGCATCCGCGACGGCGACCGGATCGTCGCCTGCGGGGCGGACCGCAGCCGAGGCGACGTCGGCTTCCTCGCCGGCCTGACCGTCGCCCCCGACCGGCGCGGCCGGGGGCTGGGCGCGGCGCTGACCGCCGGGATGACCCGGGCGCTGTTCGCCCGCCACGACACCGTGGCGCTCGGCGTCTACACCGTCAACGTCGGCGCGATCCGCCTCTACCGGCGGCTCGGCTTCGCCGCCACCCTGGCCCGCAGCTCGGTGCACCTGGCCTGAGCGCGCCGGCGGGCCCCTCTCCCGGGGCCCGCCGGCGCGCCGGTCGCTCAGCCGCCCTGCGCCGGAGCGGGCGCTGCGTCCACCTCCGACCGCCCGCTCACACGCGCGGTGGGACCCGTCCCCGACGCGAATCCGGCACCCGGAGCGGGGACCGGGCCGGGGGCGGCAACGGCCTCCGGAGCCGGGAGCGGGCCGGACGCGGGAACGGCCTCCGACGCGGACACGGGGTCGGGGCCGGCCGGGGTGCGGCGGCCGGCGCGCCAGGCGGGCAGGTAGAGCGGGGCGGCGACGGCCAGGACCACGGCGCCGACGAGCATGGCGGTGCTGATGCTGGTGGCCTCGGCCAGCATCATGAGCACCACTCCGCCGAGCGCCCCCGCCGGCTGGGCCATCATCGAGTTCAGCGAGAGCACGCTGGTCCGGTACGGCCCGTCGACCTGGCGGTGCAGCAGCCCCATGTGCAGCGGGTTCGACGCGCCGTGAACGGCGTAGCAGGCGAGGTAGGCGACGAGCACGCCAACCGGGCCGGCGAACAGACCCATGCCGACCACCGTCACGCCCTGGAGGATCCTCAGCAGCCCGGCGGCGGGTGCGGCGCCCAGCCAGCGCAGCAGCAGCGGGGTCAGCGCGGCACCGGCCGCGTTCGCCAGCCAGGCCACAGAGCTGGCCGGGCCGAGCAGCGCGGCGGCCCGGTCGGCGTCGCCGACGACCTCGGCGAGCCGGATGGGCAGCAGCGACTCGAAGGTGACCATGCCGAAGCCCCAGAACAGCTCGACCGCGACCAGGGCGAGCAGCACCCGGGAGCGGCGCAGCAACCCGAACGCCTGCCCGACCATCCGCGGTGCCTCGACGACCGAGGCGCGCAGCGCCCGGGCGCCGCGGGCCGGCCCGGTCTCGACCATCAGCACCAGCATGGCGACCAGGGCGATCGCCTGCAGCACGATGGCGACGAGCACCGGCAGGGTCAGCGCGCTGACCGGCCCGACCGGGCCGAGCGCGACCAGCCCGCCGCTGAGCAGCGCGCCGGCGCCGATGGCGAGGCCGATGACGGTGCCGGCGAGGCCGAGGCCGCGCTCGTACTCGGCGTCCGGGTCGGCGGCCAGGGTGGCATCGACGTACCAGGACTCCAGGGGGCCGCTGTCCAGCGCCCGGTAGACGCCCTGCAACGCCCACGAGACGAAGAAGAGCCAGAACGAGTCGGCCACCGCAAAGACGGCCAGCGAGACCAGGCAGGTCGCCCAGGCGGCGACGAGCACCGGCTTGCGGCCGAGGGCGTCGGCGAGGCCACCGGTCGGCAGCTCCAGCGCCAGCACCACCAGCCCCTGGGCGGTGGCCACCAGGCCGATCTGGGACAGCGACAGGCCGCGCTCCTGCATCAGCAGGATCATGACGGGGATGAGCAGGCCGCCGGGCAGCCAGCGCAGGCCGTAGAGGGTGAGGTAGCGGAACCGGACCTGGCGTACGGACAGCGCGGTCATCGCATCTCCCGGAGCAGCGGGTACGCGGCGAGAAAGATCTGCACCGACTCGGCGTCGGGCGCGGCCGGCTCGGCGTCGGCTTCGTGCCGGTAGCGTTCGAGGACCTGCCACAGGTCGGCCTCGAGCGCCTTGAGCCGGTCGGGCGGGATGGTCATGAAGACGTCGCCCATGCCGAGGGCGTCCCGCCAGGCCGGCGACCACTCGTGCTGGGTGGCGAACCACTGCTCGGCGTGCTCGGCCAGGAGGCGCACCTGGTCGCCCTGGATCCACTCGATCGCGGCGCGGGCGTCCGGGTCGTCGTCGAAGTCGCTGGTCTCCCAGTTGGTGACGGCGTGCGCGGCCCGCCACCAACGCTGCCGGCCCGTCCCCCGGTCCGGGTCCTCGACAACGAGCCCGACCTCGGCGAGCTGGCGCAGGTGGTAGCTGGTGGCACCGGTGTTCGTGTTCAGCAGCTCGGCGAGGGTGGTCGCCGTCGCCGGCCCCTTCACCCGCAGCGCCCCGAGCAGGCGCAGTCGCAGCGGGTGCGCCAGCACGCGCACCTGCCGGTGGTCGAGGCGCACGCTGCGCGGCGCCGACTTCCCGTCGTCTCCCATGGCTGCACGATATCTGTGCACACTTTCTATGCACAAGACTTGTGCATAGAAAGTGTGCATCATCCGACAGGGCGGGCCCGAGGGCTCAGGGGGCGAGGATTTCGCGGATGCCGCGCAGCCGGGTCGGCAGCAGGGCGGCGGCGCGGGACGAGTCGAGGCGCACCTCGGCGGGGCGGACGAGGCCCGAGGAAGCGCTGGTGGTGGTCTTCAGCCCGGCCGGGTCGAGGCCGAACCGCGCCGCCACCAGCAGGCCCATCTCCGCCCGGCTGACCGCGTCCGGGCCGGCCACGTTGAGCGGGCCCGCGTACCGGCTGTCGACCAGGTCGAGCACGGCGGCGGCCAGGTCGGCCACGTCGACCGGG
Organism: Micromonospora sp. NPDC047730; assembly: GCF_043204765.1. Lineage (NCBI taxonomy): Bacteria > Bacillati > Actinomycetota > Actinomycetes > Micromonosporales > Micromonosporaceae > Micromonospora > Micromonospora sp. NPDC047730. Next base: position 372,618 of record NZ_JBIDCU010000006.1, read on the forward strand.
CAGCGGATCTCGTCGGTGAACAGGGCGGCCCGCCCGGCGAGGGCGTCGAGGCAGAGCCGGATCTGCTTGCTCCGCTCGTCGCCGACGATCAGGGAGGTACGCACCAACGCCGCACCCGGGTCGATCGCCCGCACGGCGGTCTCGGCCGCCGCCTTCGCCGCCCCGTACGGGAAGACCGGGCTGGGCGGCTCGTCGTCGGCGTACGGCTCGGGGCGGCCGGCGTGCAGCGCGTCGCTGGACAGGTGCACCAGCCGCGCTCCCACCTCGGCGACCGCGTACGCGACGTGCGCCGCCCCGTCGGCGGTCACCGTCCACTCGGCGTACCGGTAGGGGGTGCTGACCACGGCGTCGGGGCGGACCCGGGCGACCAGCTCGCGCACGGCGGACCGGTCCGTCACGTCCAGGCGGCGCGCCTCGACGCCGGGCACCTCGACCCCGCCCGAGTGGTACGTCCCAACCACCCGCTCCCCCGCCGCGACCGCCTGCCGGCAGACCTCACCGCCGAGGTACCCGCTGGCCCCCACCACGAGCAGCGTCACGCCGCCCCCTTCAGTCGGTGATCAGGAGGTCCGCGTCGAGGCCGACGACGCGAACCTCCTGATCGACGAGAACCGCGATCAGGTCGGGTCGGCGACCGGGGCGGCTGGGCCGACCGTGCCGGTGTGCGCCGTCGCCGGGGGCTTCGGCTTGGCGTCGATGCCGGCCTCGGTGCGCTGCTGCGCGGTGATCGGCGTCGGCGCGCCGGTCAGCGGGTCGAAGCCGCCCCGGGTCTTCGGGAAGGCGATCACCTCGCGGATCGAGTCCGCGCCGGCGAGCAGCATGCAGACCCGGTCCCAGCCGAAGGCGATGCCGCCGTGCGGCGGGGCGCCGTACTTGAACGCCTCCAGCAGGAAGCCGAACTTGTCCTGCGCCTCCTCGGGGGTGATGCCGAGCAGGTCGAAGACGCGCTGCTGCACGTCGCCCCGGTGGATACGGATCGAGCCGCCGCCGATCTCGTTGCCGTTGCAGACGATGTCGTACGCGTAGGCCAGCGCCCGGTCCGGCGCCTCCTCGAACCGGTCGACCCACTCCGCGTTCGGCGAGGTGAACGGGTGGTGCACGGCCGTCCAGCCGCCCTCGTCCGTCTTCTCGAACATCGGCGCGTCGACCACCCAGCAGAACGCCCAGGCGCTCTCGTCGACCAGGCCGGCCCGCTTGGCGATCTCGATCCGGGCCGCGCCGAGCAACTCCTGCGCCTCCCGGGTGTTGGCGCTGGCGGCGAAGAACACCGCGTCGCCCGGCTTGGCCCCGACCGCGTCGGCCAGCCCGCCCAGGTGCTCGGCGGAGAGGTTCTTCGCCACCGGCCCGCGCGCCTCGCCGGTCTCCGCGTCGAGCACCACGTACGCGAGGCCGCGCGCGCCGCGCGCCTTGGCCCAGTCCTGCCAGCCGTCCAGTTCCTTGCGGCTCTGCGACGCGCCGCCCGGCATGACGACCGCGCCGACGTAGCCGCCGGCGTCGATCGCCCCGGCGAAGACCCGGAACTCGGTGCCGCGCAGGTAGTCGGTCAGCTCGGTCAGCTCGACGCCGTAGCGCAGGTCCGGCTTGTCGGAGCCGTACCGGGCCATCGCGTCGTGCCAGGTGATGCGCGGGATCGGCCGGGAGATCTCGTGGCCGGCCAGGTCCTTCCAGAGCGCCGAGACGATCGCCTCGCCGAGGTCGATCACGTCGTCCTCGGTGACGAACGACATCTCGATGTCGAGCTGGGTGAACTCCGGCTGCCGGTCGGCGCGGAAGTCCTCGTCCCGGTAGCAGCGGGCGATCTGGTAGTACCGCTCCATGCCGCCGACCATCAGCAGCTGCTTGAACAGCTGCGGCGACTGCGGCAGCGCGTACCAGCTGCCCGGCTGGAGGCGCACCGGCACCAGGAAGTCGCGGGCACCCTCCGGGGTGGACCGGGTCAGCGTCGGGGTCTCGATCTCCAGGAAGTCCCGCTCGTGCAGCACCGAGCGGGCGAGCTGGTTGGCGCGCGAGCGCAGCCGCATCGCCTTCGCCGGGCCGCTGCGGCGCAGGTCGAGGTAGCGGTAACGCAGCCGGATGTCGTCGCCGGCCTCCACCTGGTCGTCCACCGGCAGCGGCAGCGGCGCCGCCTCGGAGAGCACCTCCAGCTCGGCGGCGGTCACCTCGATCTCGCCGGTCGGCAGCTCCGGGTTCTCGTTGCCCTCGGGCCGGCGGGTCACCTCGCCGGTGACCCGGACGCAGAACTCGTTGCGCAGCGCGTGCGCGTCCTCCTCGCGGAAAACCACCTGGACCACGCCGGAGCCGTCGCGCAGGTCCACGAAGATCACGCCGCCGTGGTCGCGCCGGCGGGCGACCCAGCCGGCGAGCGTCACCGTGGTGCCGGCGTCCGTCGCGCGCAGGCTGCCGGCGTCATGGGTACGGATCACGACTCGCGTCTCCTCATCTGCGGTACACCGTTACCCCTGGCATTCTGTCAGCCTTCCCCGGAGCACCGTTGCGGGGTGAGGAAGGCGGGGACGGCCACCGCCGGCGCGGACGCGTTCCCGCCCTACAGCGGGATGTCCCAGGCCCGCACGGTCACCACCACCGTGCCGTCGTCGCCGACGTCGGTGACCTGCAACAGTGCCATCTTCCAGGTATCGCCGCGCTCCTGCGCGTCACCCAGCGAGGTCTTGACGCAGATCGCCACGCCCTTGCGGGCGGGGACGTTGATGTCCGGGCCGATGGGGCCCTTGTCGATCCGGTCGTAGCAGTCGGCGGCGCCGAGCGAGGCGCTGTCGACCTGGCTGCCCTTCGTACCCCTGGTCAGGTTGAAGTACGACGAGTTGCCCCCGCAGCGGGCGGTGAACCGGAGTTCCTCGCCGTCGCTGACCCGCACCTCGGGCTTGTCGAGGTCGATGTCCACGTAGCTGTCGCAGCCCGCCCGGAGGGTGAGTTCCTCCCCGACGTACTTGTCGGTGTAGCGGGTCTGCTGGCTGAGCGACGGTTCGCCGCTCCCGGCGGGCGTCGGCCCGGACGGCGACTCCGCCCCCGTCTGTTCCGGAGCCGGCGTGGTCGACTCGTTCGTCGGCTCGCCGGTGCCCGCCGGCGGGCCTTCGGGCCGCCCCGCGCCGGCGGCCCGGGCGATGTCCCGGGCGTCGTTGGCCTGGTCGAGTGCCCGGAGCGACAGCGCCGTGGCCAGCAGCCCCAGGACGACGGCCAGCACGGCCGCGCCGGCCGCGACCAGGGGCCAGCGGCCGCTCGACTTCGGCGCTCCCGGACCGCCCGGGCCGGAGGACGGCGGCACCGGGGCGCCCTGCTGGTCGGAGGTCATGTCGTGGCTCCTCACGTCGGGACGGCCGTCGGCCGGACACGGGGCGCATTTATCGCAGATAGTTGTCAAGATCGCTGTCAGCAACCCGTCACCCAACGGGATCAGCTCGTCACGGACCAGCCGGGATAATGAACCACCCCCATCGATCTTGTGCAGGTGAGACCCCCATGACCGAGCCGGTGACCGGCACGGATTCCGCCCGCCGCCGGCGGGGGTTGACCCCCGGCGAGAAGACCGGCGCCGCGATCGGTCTGGCCAGCCTGCTCGTCGCCGTGCTCGCCTGGCAGTGGCCCCGGCAGGGCCAGGGACCGGCGGCCACGCCACCGCCCACCCCGACCCGGGCCACGACCGGTGCCGCCGCCGCGCCACCGGTCGCCACCACCTCCGCGGCCCCCACCGGTGCCGCCGGCCGGACATACCTCGACACGCTGACGCCCGAGACCGGCGGGCCGTACCTGCAACCGTTGCCGCGCGCGCTGGCCGGCCGCTCCGACCTGCCGCATCCGGTCGTGCTCTCCTGCCCGACCAACGACGGCGAGGACCGGAGCCGGTCGGTCAGCTACCCGCTCAAGCGTCGCTACCTGGACTTCTCCGCCAGTTTCCGGGCCTGGTACCCGCCGGCTGAGGACCCGGAGTCGGCCGTGCGGATCAGCGCCGTGGTGACCGTCCGGGAGCCCGACGACACCCTGACCCGACAGCCCCGGCCGGGCCGGACGACGACGATGTCCCGACCGGCGCAGCCGCTGTCCTTCTCCGTGGAGGGGGGCGACCTGCTGACGCTGACCGTGGAGTGCGACTTCGGCGGGGGCGTCGCCGTCCTCGCCGACGCCGGCCTCATCCGCTGACGAAAGCGGCGGGCCGGCTGGTCCCGCGACCGGTCAGTCGCGCGGGTCGGCGGGGAGCAGGTGGTTCACCACGATCTCCCCGACGGTGAGCGCCCGGGCGCGTTCCTCCACCCCGCGGTCGGCGCCGGTGAGCCGCCCGCCGTGCTGGCGCAGGTGCTCCTCCCAGGACGGCACCTGGTAGACCTCGACGAAACCGTGCTCCCGCTCCCCCGTGCGGTACAACCCCCAGCGCATCGCCCCGGTACGCCGCCGCGAACGCCCCACCAGCCGCATCGCCTCGACGAACTCCGCCTGCCGCTCGGGCGGCACCGTGTAGGAGACGGTCACCAACACCGGCCCGCTACGCGGATCGGCGGGCAGCGTCAGGTGCGGCTCCGGCCACCACACCGCCGGGTCGCGGTCGACGCCCCGGGTGTCGCGCAGCGGCCAGAGCGGCACGGTCGCCGCGCCGGCCGCCATCATCGCGGCGGCAACGGCGAGCGCGACCACGAGGTCGGTCACCTCGCCGAGCGCGCCCCAGGCGACCGCCCCGAGCGCCTGCCCGCCGGCGAAGACCATCTGGTAGACCGAGAGCCCGCGGGCGCGTACCCAGCCGGGCAGGAAGAGCTGCATCGCCGCGTTGACGCTGGACAGCACGGTCATCCAGGCCATCCCGGCGGGCACCAGGGCCAGGGTGACCGGCACCGGCCCCGGTGCCAGGGCGAGCACCGCCAGGACGGCGGCGTAGACCAGCCCGGCCAGCAGCAGCAACCGGCTGGTGGTGAGCGACTGCCGGATCCGGGGCAGCACGAGGGCACCGGCCACCGCGCCGACGCCGAGGGCGGCCAGCAGCACGCCGTACCCGCCCGCGCCGAGGTGTAGGCGGCGGCTGGCGACCAGGGGCAGCAGCGCCCACAGGGCACTGCCGGGAACCACGAACAGCGCCGCCCGCAGCAGGATCCGGCGGACCACCGGCGAGTGCCGCACGTAGCGGCCGCCGGCACGCAGCGCCGCCGCGAACCGCTCCGGCATGTCGTCGCCCTCGGGCCGTGCCGGCCGCCAGCGCAGCAGGGCCAGCGCGAAGACGGCGAACGACACCGCGTTCACGGCGAAGACGGTGGCGACGCCGGCCCGGGCCACCAGCACGCCGGCCACCGCCGGCCCGACCGAGCGCGCCAGGTTCACGCTGATCGACCCGAGCGCCGAGGCCGAGACGAGCTGCGACCGGGGCACCAGTTCGGGGATGACCGCCTGCCAGGCCGGCAGGGTCAGCGCCTGGCCGACGCCGAGCGCGAAAGTCAGGGTGAGCAGCAGCGCCGGCGGCATCCGGTCGGCGGCGGTGAGGCCGGTCAGCAGGACGCCGACGGCCGCCAGGAAGCACTGCACCCCGATCAGCAGGCGGCGACGGTCGAGGGTGTCGGCCAGCGCGCCGGCGGGCAGGGCGAGCAGCAGCACCGGCAGCATGCTGGCGGTCTGCACGAGCGACACCAGCGTCGAGGCGTTGGCCTCGTCGACGAGCAGCCACTGGGCGCCGACCGTCTGCATCCAGGTGCCCACGTTGCTGGCCAGCACCGCCAGCCAGAGGCTGCGGAACGCGGCGAGCCGCAGCGGGGCCCAGGCGGAGGAGGCCACGTCGGCGGGCGAGGTCGCGGGGGCGTTCACCGACCGGAACGTACCCCGGCCGGTCTGGTCCAGTCCGGCGAACCGGGCCGGGGCACGCGAGCGGGCCGCCGGATCGCCCGGCGGCCCGCTGGTGTGCGATCGGTCAGAAGATGCTGACGCCGTAGCGGCTCAGCGCCTCCGTGACCGGCTGGAAGTAGGTCGTGCCGCCCCAGCTGCAGTTGCCGCTGCCGCCGGAGGTCAGCCCCAGGGCGGTGGAGCCGCTGAACAGCGAGCCGCCGCTGTCGCCCGGCTCGGCGCAGACGTTGGTGCGGATCAGGCCGTAGACGGAGCCCTCGGCGTAGTTCACCGTGGCGTTGAGCGCGGTCACCGAGCCGCCGCGCAGGCCGGTGGTGCTGCCGGAGCGCTGCACCGACTGGCCGACGTACGCGTTGCCGGCGGCGGTGATGTCGCGGTAGCTGCCGTTGTAGAGGTAGACGTTGCCGGCCGCGTTGGCGGAGTTGCTGTGCCGCACGATGCCGTAGTCGTCGCCCGGGAAGCTGGTGCCGGTGCGGGTGCCCAGCAGGCTGGTCTGGGCGGAGTTGCTGTACCAGCTGGAGGCGATGTTGGTGCAGTGCCCGGCGGTCAGGAAGTAGTAGGTGCTGCCGCTGCGGACGTTGAAGCCCAGCGAGCAGCGACCGCCGCCACCGGCGTAGATGGCCTGGCCGCCGGAGATCCGGGTGCTCAGCACACCGGCCTCGGCCTCGATCCGGATCGCGCCGTTCATCCGCGCGGCGGCGGCCTTGACGCGCTCCAGCTTGGCGCCGGTCACGGTGCTGTCGACGGAGACGACGACCTGGTTGGTGGCCGGGTCGGTCCACCAGGCGGTGCCGGGGATCTTCGCGGAGCGGTCCAGCTCCGCGGTGGCCCGGGCCAGCTCGCCGGCGCCGCGCTTGACGATCTTCGGGGTCGCGCCGGCGGCGGCGACCTGCCGGGCGGCGAGCGCGTCGGTCACGGTGACGACCATCTTGCCGCTGGCGTCGGCGTACGTGCCGGCGGACCGGTCGCCGAGGCGCTCAGCCAGGCCGGCGGCGGCGTCCGGAGAGGCGAACGCGGGTGCGGCCTGGGCGGGCGCGCCGATCAGCGAGCCGGCGACCAGGGCTCCGGCCGCGGCGAGGGTGGCGGCGCGACGGAGCGAGGACCTCGTGGGTCGCATGCAACAACCTCCAGGGAGGGGACGACTGGCCCCCGTCGGGGTGAGGGGGCCGGGACCATGCCGGCCGATCTGGGGCAATCGGCCGGACTGACTGAAGTATTCACATATTTAAGATCGTAGGCAAGACCCGACTTTGTCCTTTTCGCCCCGGCTGCGGCCGTCACCATTCCGAAACATTGTGGACACAGACGTCTGTCTATACGCTCTGTTCACCGCACCATCACCCTCGGCACCCGCGACCCGGAGGCCATCATGAAGTCCATCCGACGGCTGCTCGTCCCCCTCGCCGCGCTCACCACCCTCGTCCTGCTGGCCGGCACCCCGGCCGCCGCCGACCCCGGCCCGCCCCCGAACTCGATGGCCAGCCTCGGCGACTCGATCACCCGCGGCTTCAACGCCTGCGGCTGGTACAGCGACTGCACCTCCCGGTCCTTCAGCACCGGCGACTACTCCACGGTGAACAGTCACTACCTGCGCATCCGCGCGACCAACGCGGCCATCAACGGCCGCAATTACAACGACGCCCGCAGCGGCGCGAAGTCCGCCGACATGTACGGCCAGGCCGGCACCGCCGTCAGCCAGGGCGTCGACTACGTCACGATGCTGATCGGCGCCAACGACGCCTGCACGAGCACGGAGGCGGGGATGACCTCGGTGGCCACCTACCGGGCCAACATCGACGCCGCGCTCAACCGCCTCAAGACGGGGCTGCCCAACGCCCGGGTGCAGGTGATCAGCGTGCCCGACATCCACCGGCTCTGGTCCGTCGGCAAGGACAGCGGCAGCGCCCGCAGCGCCTGGTCCCTGTTCGGCATCTGCCAGTCGATGCTCGCCAACCCGACCTCCACCGCCCAGGCGGACGTCGACCGGCGCAACCGGGTACGCCAGCGGGTGGTCGACTACAACACCCAGCTCGCCCAGGCCTGCACGGCGTACGGCCCGAACTGCGACTTCGACGACAACGCCGTGTTCGGCTACCCGTTCACCCTCGGCCAGCTCTCCAGCTGGGACTACTTCCACCCGAACACCAGCGGGCAGCAGGTCCTCGCGAGCGTCTCGTACGCCGCCGGATTCGGCTGGTAGCGCGCCGGAGCTGACGCGCGGGCGGCGACCACCGTCCGCGCGTCGTCGCGCGTGCTCACCCGACGCGGCGGCGCGCCCCGGGCCCCGGGCGCGGCACCACGTCGCGGGGCCGGGCCACCTCGTGGCCGCGCTCGCAGCGCAGCTCGACGCGCACCTCGGCGCCGCAGTCGCGGTGCGCGACGGTCAACGGCGAGCCGGCCGGGTCGGCCAGGTAGCGGTCGCCCCAGCCGAGGACGGCGACCAGCACCGGCCACAGGTCGAGCCCCATCTCGGTCAGCCGGTACTCGTGACGCACCCGGCTGCCCGGCTCGCGGTAGGGCTCGCGCCGCAGCACGCCCCGCTCCACCAGCATCGCCAGCCGGTTGGTGAGCACCTGCCGGGGAATGCCGGTGCGGACGCGCATGTCGTCGAAGCGGCGGATGCCGTTGAAGACCTCGCGCAGGACGACCAGCGTCCACCGCTCGCCGAGGACCTCCATCGCGCGGGCGATCGTGCAGTTCTCGATCGACCAGTCCAGTGCCGCGGGCCTCATGCGATCCAGGCTAGGTCTGATTGACAGACTCAGCAACGCGCTGCCAGGCTGGGTCCATGACACAGACGCAGGACCCGGCGCGCAGCCGTACCTTCTCGTGGTCCGACCCGGGCATCAACGTCGCGCACCTCGGCCGGCGCAGCGGCCTGGAACTGCTCCGCGCGATGATCGCCGGGGAGCTCGCGGCGCCGCCGATCATGCACCTGGTCGACATGTCCCGGATGGAGGCCGACGAGGGCCGGGTGGCCGTCGAGCTGGTCCCCCAGGAGTTCCACTACAACCCGCTCGGCACCGTGCACGGCGGGGTCATCTCCACCCTGCTGGACACGGCGGCGGCCTGCGCGGTGCACACCACGCTGCCGGCCGGGGTCGGCTACACCTCGCTGGACCTGAACGTGAAGTTCCTGCGTCCCGTCACCGTCGCGAGCGGCACCCTGCGCTGCGAGGGCACCGTGCTACAGCGTGGCCGTCGCACGGCGCTGGCCGAGGCGAGGCTGCTCGACGCCCAGTCCCGCCTCGTCGCCCACGCCACCTCCACCTGCCTCCTCTACCCCCTGGACCAACCCGCCTGACCCCCACCCCCACCCCACCCCGCCCGCACCCCCTCGACCCGCCGATCTTGCACTTTCGGCCCGCGATACGCCGCAATTGCGGCTTTCGCCCGGGCACAAAATGCAAGATCGCGGGAGTGGGAGCGGGGGGGGTGTCCCTATGGGTTTCGTCAAGCTGTGATCGGCGGTGTGGGGCGGGGCTGGTAGGGGATCTTGTCGCGGAGCATGGCGAACAGGACG